>NZ_JACJDV010000029.1 GCF_014163735.1 Shewanella sp. SR44-3 | reverse complement strand
CTTTAGGCTTTAGGCTTTAGGCTTTAGGCTTTACACGTTTAAAACAAAAAAGCGCCCTAAGGCGCTTTTTAATTCAATCTACAAATTAAACGTACATGAAATCTGCGTGTTCGATAAGTGGCTTGAATGCGTGACGTTGCATAGCTTTAGCACGAACTTTAACGTCTTTACCGTCAACAACGATTGTTACGTCAGAAGTATAAAAATCAGCGTTAGCTTGAACGTTGATGATATCTTTTTGGTCAAAAACGATAACCATTGGCTCTTTACCTGGGCCATAGATAACAGCTGGAACTTTGTTCGCATGACGTAGGCGGCGGCTCGAACCTTTCCCGATTTCAGTACGAATTTGTGCTTTAATAGTGTAAGACATGAGTTTCTCACTTAAAAATAAATAATTAAAGGATCAACATTCTCGACCAATGTTGATTTCATTAGTAAAAAATAGACTCATGCTGATGAAGATATAATGTCGTGTCCTTCATTGCGTCTAATTTTTACCTGGCACTCCCATGGTGATAACCTCAGTTAACCCAAGCTAATCAACTTAATGCACCTACCTGAAATAGTGCCATTGATATTGAGAGTGCAAATAAACGCGCGGATACTAACATACACATAATAAATCAACAAGTAGACTCGCCCTAATAAAGGCATAAACTAATACCAGCTCTGCATAAGCCAAGGATCAGGAGCCGACCTCAATGAGTTTGTCGTGATTACCAAGCCCTCACAGGGCCGCAATCAACGTGGATAAAACCAGAGCTTGGGTAAAACCCCACCCCACCTAGCTTCAGGGATTTAGCTGCATCCCGCAAATGGGCTAGCTTAATCCCTGGCATAGCAATATCCATTGCCATGCCCTTCATGTGATAGCTTTTTTTAGCAACGCCATTACTGCGCGCGGCCAACATTTGATTGGTCTTCGGTGAGCGATAAGCAGAAATAACGTGGATTTCGTCTTGATACTCCACCAACTGCTGTAACTTGTATAAGTAGTCGTAGAGACGCTTATCCATCGGAGCTGAAAGATTTTGTCTGTGATCTCTAAGTACATGTTCAAAAGCTGTTAACGCGTCTTGCTGGTATTGGCCGTCAACCCAAAAGTCTCCTTGGCCACGCTCGCCGGTGTGACGATTATAAAAGCTCAGATCTTTTACCCCCTTACTGCTACGGCTTGCGTGGGCTTTGTTTGGTAATAAACTCGCGACAGCGACGCCACTTAGACCCAGTAAAATTTGCCGACGAGTCGGACATGCTAATGTCATCTTAGACCACCAATCAGTTGTTTGTTTTTCGTACAATTGGTGAGCAAATTAAACTGAAAGGCGAATAATAGCAAGTCGCGTAGGCTAAAAGTTTGAATATAAAACAAACAATTTTATCGACTTTGAATTAGCTCAATCACTTAGCAGCACTGACAATCATCATTGACTGGCTAATTTTCAACCACGTCGATTTGAGCCTGAGAGCCTTTATGATAAATATCGTTACGATATTGGGCTAAATGCTGCTCGTCTACCCAAGCGGTCCAATACACTAAATGAACCGGTAACGTGTGGGATAAAGAGAACCACTGAGTCTTGTGTTTGTTACTTTGCAATTTACGCCAAGTCCGCTTGTCATTAACCCTATTGAAGGCGAACCAGTTGGCAAGCTCAGCTATTTTTTCAATGCGAATGCAACCAGATGACAAAGCCCGATCAGCATTGGCAAATAATTCAGGGGTAGGCGTGTCATGAAGGTAAATGTTTTTATCATTATTAAAGTGAAATTTATAACGCCCTAGGGAATTATGCTCCCCTGGTCGCTGCACCAATTTATAAGGGAAGTGAGTATGAGCCAGAGCTTGCCATTCCTTGGGAGTTAACCACTGTTGCTGCCCTTGATAATCAAACACATCAAATTGTTTCTCCGCCAAATAATGGCCGTCTTTTCGCACATGGGGTAGCACATCTTGGCGCAATAACTTACGGGGCACTGTCCATGTAGGGTTAATTACTAAGTTAGATATGGCTCCAGACATCACAGGCGTTTGACGATAGCTTTTACCGACAATCACCCGTGAATGCAGCACGGCCTGATCTTTATCCACCAGCACCATGTCAAAGGCGGGAATATTCACCAGAAGATAGCTGCCATTAAGCTCACGTTGATAATCACTTTGCGCCACAAAGTTAACCGCCAGCAATCGTGCCCTCTCTATGGGCAAAAGATTCAGCCATGCCAGCGTCTTAGGGCCAATGACACCATCATCTTTAAGCCCATGGCGACGTTGAAAGGCTTTAACGCCAACATCTAAGGCTTGATTAAACACATAACCTTGATGCTCGCCATAAAAATCCCCCAATAAGCTCAAGCGATGAGCAATTGAGGGGATACTGCTATGGCCATCATTAAGGCGCAGCAAGCCTTGAGGATCTATGATAGGCCAGTCTAAGTGCTCATCTAACCACAGCATGCGCCTGACATGGCTCATCACGGCTAAATATGCTGTATTTTTTGGCTCTAACGCATAGCTTTTTTGTCGCGTCGTGAGCTGGTTGAATCCATCAGCATTAAGTGGGTAATCGCCCCCCATCATAGGCACTTGCCGTTGCTGCCAAAAGTAAGCAATATTATCAAAAATTTTGTCGTAAATTTCGAGGCGCCCAGCGGCGCTGCCTTGATGTAGGATAGTTAACCATTGCTGACGTTGGGCACTGGGTTCAACCAGTGTAATAAGTCTTAAGTGATCCAATAAACCACTGTCTTGACGTTGATCTTCAGCTCGGGCATCTGAAGATGATATTAGAGCCAGCGCTAACACTAACCCTCGGTGTAACGGCATCAGTAATAATACCAGCGCTTTGGTTTTTACCTTAAAATTCCATAGCAACTTAGACAGTGCCGTCACTAACAGTGCAGTCCCTAGCAGAGTAATACCTCGACTCATAACGCGCTCCGACAATGAACCTTGAGTTAAAGTATGGCAAACATTTACTCACTCAGTGCTCATGGATTATCTATTTTGCGAACGTTAATTCTAAGGCTAAACCTAGAGGCACAATAAACGTAACCTTGATGAAAATCACCGCAACTGGTGCAAACAATCGCCATCAAGGCGAGGTATACTTTCAATCACCCCAAAATCTTGTTATAAGCAGGCCTTCTTTTTTTGTTCAAGCATTCAAGGTCATTTACAAGATGAACAAACAACAGTTAATTGCCGCTATGTCCCAGAAACTTCAACAATCTCAACGCCAGACTAAAATTGAATTAGAGCAAATACTAGCGGTCATAAAACAGAGTATGATTGAAGGCGATAAAATCTTTCTGCCACAATTTGGCACCTTCGAGCTACGCTATCGTTTGCCACAAATCGCCCGTAATCCTCAAACAGGTGAGAGCATAGAAGTAGAGGGACAGAATGTGCCTAGCATTAAGTTCTCTCCCACCCTTAAAGCCGCCCTAAACTCATCGACTTTGTAATAATTATTGGTGTTGAATCAATAAAAAAGGTCAGCAAATTGCTGACCTTTTTATCGCTATAACTCGAAGGTTAAGCCTAGAAGCCCTCTACCCCATGCATATCGGGTAATTGATGCGCTATGCCTTTGTGGCAATCAATACAGGTTTTCTCGCCGCTTGCCAAAGAGGTTGAGTGCATCTGCGCAGCACGCGTTGACTGACGGGTAAAGTCCATGTAATCAAAATTATGACAGTTACGACACTCTAACGAATCATTGGCTTTAAGACGTACCCATTCATTTTCCGCAAGATGACGACGCTTAGCTTCAAACTTTTCGCGGGTATTGATGGTGCCGAAAATCTTACCCCAAACTTCTTTCGATGCCTGCATTTTACGGGCTATTTTATCGGTCCAGTTATGGGGCACATGGCAATCAGGACAGGTTGCGCGCACGCCACTTCGGTTAGTGAAGTGAATCGTGGTTTGTAGCTCCTGATAAACATTGTTTTCCATCTCATGACAACCGATACAGAACTGCTCAGTATTGGTGACTTCAAGGGCGGTGTTAAACCCGCCCCAGAAGATGATCCCCGCCAAGAAGCCACCCAAGGTCAAGAAGCCTAAACTGTAATGAACACTGGGACGATTTACTATCTTCCAGATTTGTTTCAGCTTATCTATCATAGTGACTCCTACTTCTTAGTTGCCGCGTCGGCTTTGATCAACTTATCGACATCGACAAAGTCGTTTTCAACCAATAGTTTGGCATCCAACTGAGTGACATGACATTGAGTACAGTTGTAACGTCTTGGTGAAAGCTCTGCCAAGAAGTTATTGTCCCTGTCCATGTAGTGCGTCACGCTGACCATAGGTGCCTGTGAGTGACCTGTGCTGTTACGAGCATGGCACTGCATACACTTGTTGACCTTAAGATCCAACTGATAACCATCAGTCTTGTGTGGGATCAAAGGCGGCTGCATTGGATAGTTACGCACTTGCTTTAAATCCGTGTTGAGCACCTTTTGCATCAAAGGTGGCGTGACTTCAACATTGATAGGCGCTAAGCGCAAAGTATCGATTTGATCTTCAGGTACGCTGGTTGCTAATACGCTAAAAGATAAACCTAACATGGCGATAATTGACGCTATTGTGATCTTTTTCATGTGTCTTCTCCTTAGGCCTTCAATACCTTAACTGCACACTTCTTAAAGTCGGTTTGCTTAGAAATGGGATCGGTTGCATCTAAGGTGACTTTATTAATGAGCTGGCTTGCATCAAACCAAGGAACGAACACTAGCCCCACTGGTGGCTTATTACGGCCGCGAGTTTCGATACGTGTCTTGATTTCACCACGGCGTGACATCACTTTGACTTCATCACCACGACGTAAACCACGTTTCTTAGCATCATCTGGATGCATAAAACACACAGCATCTGGGAAGGCTTTGTAAAGCTCTGGCACACGCTGAGTCATAGAGCCTGAATGCCAATGCTCAAGCACACGGCCGGTTGATAGCCACAGGTCAAACTCTTCATCAGGCGATTCCGCAGCAGGCTCATAAGGCAGTGCAAAAATCACCGCTTTGCCATCTGGCTTGCCGTAGAATTCAAAACCTTTACCAGCTTTGACATAAGGATCTGAGCCTTCACGGAAGCGCCATTTGGTTTCCTTACCATCAACCACAGGCCAGCGCAGGCCATGCTCTTTATGGTAGGTATCAAAGTCAGCTAAATCGTGTCCATGACCACGGCCAAAGGTTGCGTACTCTTCAAACAAACCTTTTTGAACGTAGAAACCAAAGGCATCATTTTCATCGTTAAGGTACTTAGCATCCGCATCCGTTAGTGGGAACTTATTCACTTGACCATTTTTAAACAAGACTTCAAATAAGGTTTTACCCTTAAATTGTGGGTTTGCTGCAAGCACAGCCTCAGACCAGACTTCATCAGTTGTGAAGCGCTTTGAGAATTCCATCAACTGCCAAAGATCAGATCTTGACTCACCTGGCGCTTTCACCATTTGATGCCAGAATTGAGTACGACGCTCGGCATTACCATAGGCGCCCTCTTTCTCAACCCACATAGCGGTAGGTAAGATTAAGTCGGCGGCCTGTGTGGTCACCGTTGGGTAAGCATCAGACACCACGATGAAGTTCTCTGGGTTACGGTAACCCGGTAGCATTTCTTCGTTAATGTTCGGACCCGCTTGCATATTGTTATTCACTTGCACCCAGTAACAGTTCAAGTCACCGTCTTTAAGACGACGGCTCTGCTCAACCGCGTGGAAACCGGGTTTTTCAGGAATAATGCCACTGGGTATTTTCCAAATATTTTCAGTGATTTTTCTGTGTTCAGGGTTATTCACCACCATGTCTGCAGGTAGACGATGGGAGAAAGTCCCCACTTCACGCGCGGTGCCGCAAGCCGATGGCTGACCGGTCAATGAGAACGGACTGTTACCTGGAGATGAAATCTTACCTACCAACAGGTGAATGTTGTACATCAAGTTATTACACCAGACACCACGAGTATGTTGGTTGAAACCCATGGTCCAGAAGGAGGTCACTTTGACTTTTGGATCCGCATACAGCTCAGCCAGTTCAAGCAATTTATGCTCAGGCACACCAGAAAGCTTGCTGACGGACTCGACATCGTAATCGGCAACAAACTTTTTAAACGCTTCAAAATCGATAGGGGTTGAATCGTTTGCAGTGTCTGCATTTTTAGCTTTCATCTGAGTCGGGTGCCCAGGGCGCAGACCATAGCCAATGTCAGTGGTACCTTTGCGGAAATTTACATGCTTATTCACAAAGTCCCAATTGACCTTGTTGTTTTGAATAATATAGTTAGCGATGAAGTTCAGAATCGCCAAATCTGTCTGTGGATGAAACACCATGGGCAAATCAGCCAGATCGAAGGATCTGTGTTCAAAGGTTGACAAGACTGCCACTTTTACATGGGGAGCACTGAGACGACGATCTGTTACGCGGGTCCAAAGAATAGGATGCATTTCAGCCATGTTAGAGCCCCAAAGCACAAAGGCATCGGCCGCTTCCATGTCATCATAACACCCCATAGGCTCATCAATACCAAAGGTACGCATAAAACCTGCAACCGCTGATGCCATACAGTGACGCGCATTGGGGTCGATATTGTTTGAGCCAAAGCCTGCTTTCATCAATTTAACAGCGGCGTAACCTTCCCATACTGTCCACTGGCCTGAGCCAAACATACCCACAGATGTTGGGCCTTTGGCTTTAATGCTGGCTTTGAAGCGTTCAGCCATGGTATCAAAGGCTTTTTCCCAAGAAACCGGAGTAAATTCACCGTGTTTATCGTACTTGCCGTCTGTCATACGTAGCATAGGCGAGGTTAAACGGTCGCGGCCATACATGATCTTCGATAAAAAATAACCTTTAACGCAGCTTAAACCGCGGTTAACTTCACTGTTGGCATCGCCATGAGTGGCCACCACTTTACCCTCGCGGGTAGCAACCATCACAGAGCAGCCTGTACCGCAGAAACGGCATGGTGCTTTGTTCCACTCAAGCTTGTTCTGCTCTGAGCTGGTAATCAGATTACTGGCACCAGCAGGAAGCGCTAAGCCTGCTGCACTTGCCGCAGCAATCACAGCGTTGGCCTTCATAAAATCACGTCTATTCATATTCATATTTCACCCTCTTCAAGCACTTCACATTGGTGATACACCATGGTGGCCGTTAAGACGCCTGGCATAGCATTGATGACCGCAATGTCATCCAACAAGGATTTTTGATTTGCGCCTTCCAATACCACGACTAATTTAACGTCATTATTCACTGACAGTTCCGCCCGTTTGTTTTCCAAAATGGCTTGTCTCACCTCAGTCATCATCTCAGGTTTGACTTGAACAATTAGGCTGGTTACGTGAAGTTCATTGCTCATTAAGTTGCATCTCTTTGTTATTGATTATTGTTCTACGGCTATCAACCGTACTTAGCCAGCTCCAGGCGGGCCCATTAGTATTTGACTAAACCAGATACTAAAACCCAATGCGCTGACAAACAGCACTGCCAAAATTGGCGCTAAAAAAACCGTTAGAAATACGAATATTTTTAACTCAGTTTTTTTCTCAACTTGTGTGTTCTGACTCATGAACCCTCCCAGCATTAACACCTTACGGCGTGGTTGACTCTGTATTCAAGCGCTATGCATATGAAGTTTATCGCCAATTTACAGCCAGTCTCTGTGCTGCTACGGGCCTAACTCACTGTGACTTGATCCAGATCAGTAAACTCTAGTCTTGTGTGAAACAAACCGCCAAATATCTGTGTTTATCTCATCCATTGATATCGGTATTTGCCATGGCTTCTGTGATCTATGTAAATGGTCTAAATAAACAGGCCCAGTAAGGCCACTCAAGCCACAACAAGGTAAATTATAGAACAGCGATGACCAGTTATTACCGATAACGACACCTGATTTAAACCAGTATAAGAAAAACACGTAAAAAAAATACGGGTTTAGCATCAAACTTAGTGTTGGCTCACACTTTATGTTGAGATAATTTAGCGAAGACTAATGCCAAGGCAACATCAAGGAAAAGACCTAAGTTAGGCACAAGGGTATAGGCGAAAAATATGATGAGAGAAAATTAAGTAGAATAAGGCTAACTCAGTGTAGTAATTGCGGTTAATTGTGATGGTACGGCTACGCTATATTGTGTAGAAGGTGATAAAACATCGCCACATCGAGGCTCGACATGGCGATAAATTAAAAGCGTGCATCACAAGGTAGGAATCAGGCCTTATTACTGGCTATCCACTCTTGGACATCGGCTTCGACGACGCTCATAGGCCGCGCCCCTGGCAGTAAAATTAAGTCGTGGAACTGCCTGATATCAAACTTATCACCTAATGCGGCTTTAGCTTGCTCTCGAAGTTCAACAATTTTTAACATCCCAAGCTTATAACCTAGGGCTTGACCCGGCCATGCGATATATCTGTCGATGGCTGAGGCCACATTAGCTTCTGTTGAGCCTGTCGCTGCTGCAAAATAACTGATTGCCTGTTCGCGGTTCCATTTTTTATGATGAAGTCCTGTATCGACCACTAATCGTGCCGCGCGGTAGACTTCAGCTTTTAAGCGGCCTAAGTTACCCCAAGGATCGTTTTCATACATACCCATTTCAAACGCCACTTGTTCCGCGTATAACGCCCAGCCTTCAATAAATGCATTAAAAGAGGCGTTTTGACGCATCAAACCTATATCAGTTTGTTGCATGTTCAAAGCAATTTGAAAATGATGTCCGGGCACAGCCTCATGGTAAGTTAAGGTTTTAAGACCATATTTCGCTATTGAAGTCATGTCCATTAAATTAATGAAGTACACCCCCGATCGGCTACCATCCAGCGCAGGAGGCACATATGAGCCACCAGCGGCACCAGCTTGAGTTTCAATCGGTACTCGCTTCACAACCACGTCTTGAGGCGGCAAGGTTGAAAATAGCAACGGCGCTTTAGTCATCACTAAATCTATCTCAGCACTTAAATCATTAAGCAGTTGCTGGCGACCCGCATCTGAATTCTCATACAGGAAACGAGGTTCTTGATTGAGCATTAACATACGCTCGCCAACACTGCCTTCACGATAGCCATTGGCACTTAAAATATTGTCCATTTCCTTGGTTATCCGAGTCACCTCCTCGATGCCCAATTGATGAATAGCATCGGCGCTCAGGCTGGAATCAGCAAGGTATTGTATCCCATGCTGATAGAAAGCTTGCCCATTGGGCTGCGCCCAAATACCAACGTCTGTGGGCGCTTTGGCTTCTAACGCTGCGACAAACTCACTGAGTGAGCGATAGGCAGGATAAATATTAGTCTCAACTTGAGCCACAGCCTTGGCGACTAACGCTTGTATTTTTTCAGGGCTAAGCTCAGTACTTGGGCTCTGCTCAATACTTTGAGCTGGGCTGCGGTCAGTACTGTTTACTGCGGCGCGGGCAAGCTTACTAGCAAAACTTGTGACTAAACTATGCTCAGAGGCTGGAACCGCAGTGAAATTGGCTAAAAACTTCAATGTATTAGGAAAAAGCGCCTTAGGAAGAATAACCCCAGCTTTTGCATCATCTGCCACTTTTGCTTCTACTTGGCCGACCATCAATGCAAAGGCTGACAGCCGTGCTAAATAATCCTGTGCATCATTGAAGTTATTGATAGTCTGCTGATCCGCAAGGATGGCCGGAATGTCGATTAATGGGCCATTAATTTGGTTAACAATATACGGCAAGTGCCCGGCCCAAGTATCAATATACCCAGCGCTGAAACTCTCCAGTCCAGCATAATACTCGCTAATAACCTGATTGATTAATCTATGCTGTTGCTGCTTGTCATTCAATGAGCTTGTGTCTATGGCCGCTAATTCATCTGCTGCCTGTTGCATTTGCTGCTTAAACGCCATCACGCCCGGTGAAGAATAATCCGGTAATTGACGCTGAAAGTGCCCCGCCTGCGCCTGAGACAAATTAAGCGAAGTCGCCATCGCAGGTTGAAATTTAATAAAGTTAACCGCAAAACGTGCAACGGCAGCATCAAGTTGCTGCTCAGCGGTGACGTTAGCCTCTTGGCTCACACCTTGAGTAGTGCTGTCTTGTTGAGCCGAAAGTTGTGATTGAATGTCAGAGTCAGGTGAGCAACCACTAAGGGCAATGAGTATAGCGAAACTAATAAGGCGCGGGCTGAACATTAGGCTTCCTTGGGAGACAAAAAATAGTCGCTAGACTATACCTGTTAAGCGTCCGTAACAAAATCTATTCTGAGGTAACCCTATAAAAATTTCAAAGATTACACTAAGATATGCAAGACTTATATCAGCTTAGCAGCAAGGTATTGGTCAGTAACTTAAGCCATAGGTTGGAGACAGCATGAATAAGCAAGTGAGCACTCGCGGTACCAAAGAAAAAGCATTACGTCTAAATCTAGACGACAAAAAATACGGTACTATCGTTGAAATTGGTGCAGGACAAGAAGTAGCACGTAACTTTTTTGTCGCAGGCGCTGCAGCGGGTACGATTGCAAAAACCATGTCAGCCTATGATATGACCTTCTCCGACGCCATTTACGGTGTCCAGCAAGACGGCCGTTACGTCAGTAAAGCCCGAGTACAGGCCATGATGGAGCAAGAGCTTGATTTAGTCATTGAACGTGTAGGCAATGTGCGCTCTAAATCATCGCGCTATTTCACTTACGCAGCCACTGTGGCAGCCAAGAGCTTTAATCGCAATAACGAGTGCCATGCTTGGTGCGGCGTTAGGGTACAAATGTACCCAGGTGCTGAGCCATCAAACATTGTGGTGCATGTGCGTATGTTTGACGATAACGCCGAGGCGCAGCAACAAGCCCTTGGAGTGCTGGGCGTTAACCTTATCTACGCGAGTTACTATTACTTTGAAGATCCTAAAAAAATCATCGACTCATTAACCGATGATTTAAAAGCCAATCGGATTGAAATTGATTGCATCGAATTCCAAGGCCCTTATTTTGAAGACATAGACAGTCGTGCTAAAAACATTCATCTTATTCGCAGTTGGAAAACCCGTGCCATCATGTTTAAACCCGATGGTAGTGTGGCAGTACCTGCTGAAATGCTCTACAAAAAGAATGTATTAACGATCCGTGGTTCATTTAAGCCTGTAACTCGGCTGAATGTTGACATGATAGAACAAGGTGAAAAAGCCTTTGCCGAACTCAATGGTGTTAACAAGGAAAACACTGTGGTAATCGCGGAAATTTCTTTAAATGATAGCCATGGTAAAGATGCCAATATGTCTTCAGCGGACATCATAGAGCGAGTGAAACTGCTTAACTTACTCGGTTATAATGTGATGGTGTCGGATTACACCCGCTACTTTTCTTTAAGAGCCTATTTCCGTCAATACACTAAACTGCAAATCGGCATAGTAGTGGGCATGATTAATATTAAGCAAATCTTCGATGAGAATTTCTATCGTGGCCTTGAAGGTGGCATTTTAGAAGGCTTTGGTAAACTTTTCCCCGATCACACCCGAGTCTTCGTCTACCCTGAGCTCAGCGAAAGCGGTGAATTAAAAGATTTAACCACAGTTAATGTGCCCAATAATTTGCGCTACTTGTACCGTCATCTATTGGATAATGGTTTTATTACCAGCATAGAATCCAGCGACATTAATTTGTTTAACTTTTTCTCACGTGAAGTCTTAAAGCAAATTGCTAAAGGCTCAGACGAATGGCAACAAGCCTTGCCCCAGCCAGTTATTGATGAAATCATCAGTAGAAAGCTGTTTGGTTATCGCGGTTAATACAAGCTAAAAAAGCTACAAATGTGGGATAAAAAAAACCAGTCGCTTTAGGGCCACTGGTTTTTTATTTTCTGCATGTTCACTCACAACAACGGTTATTCGTTGCTGTACGTCTTAAGGATGACACACATTGTGCAACTCAAGGTTAGTGCCGATATCTTTACTGCGGCCCAATTTTGCATCATCGTTACGCAATTGCGTCAGGTGATCCAGATAGCTTTGGTCGACATCATTGGTAATGTAATGACCATCAAATACCGAAGTATCAAACTGCTTTATCTCTGGGTTCTCCATCCGCACAGCTTCCACTAAATCAGTGAGGTTTTGGAAAATAATCCCATCTGCACCAATAATGTTGGCGATTTCATCGGCATCACGGCCGTAAGCAATCAACTCATTAGAGGTGGGCATATCGATTCCATAGACGTTCGGGAAACGAACCTCTGGGGCCGCTGAGGCAAAGTACACCTTCTTGGCTCCGGCTTCTCGGGCCATTTCGATGATCTGTTCAGAGGTGGTGCCGCGTACGATGGAGTCATCCACCAATAGCACATTTTTACCTTTAAATTCAGTGTTTATCGCATTAAGTTTACGGCGCACGGATTTAATCCGCTCTTCTTGGCCGGGCATAATAAAGGTACGGCCAATATAACGATTTTTTACAAAACCTTGTCGATAAGGTAAATCCATGCAACGGGCAATTTCTAAGGCAATATCACAAGAGGTTTCGGGAATGGGAATAACCACATCGATATCGTGCTCTTCCCATTCTTTCTTGATCTTCTCGCCTAACTTGGCCCCCATGTTCACTCGACTGGCGTACACAGACACTTTATCTATGGTGGAGTCTGGACGTGCGAAATACACGAACTCAAAGATACAAGGTGCATAATTAGGAGCAATTGCACACTGGCGGGTGAATAACTGGCCATCTAAGGTGACAAATATCGCTTCACCGGGAGCCACATCACGCATCACTTCAAAACCAACAGCATCCAATGCCACACTTTCAGAGGCTACCATGTACTCAGTACCGGTTGCACTTTCATGCTTACCTAAAATCAGCGGACGAATACCAAAAGGATCTCTAAATGCCACTAAGCCTTGACCTATGATCATTGCAGTCACAGCATAAGCACCGCGCGTTTGAGCATGCACCTTAGCCACAGCATCAAACACTTCATCGGCACTTAAGGTTAGGCTACGAGTTTCTTGCAGTTCATCGGCTAATAGATTGAGTAATACTTCTGAGTCGGAGGTGGTATTCACGTGACGACGTTTTTTCACTAAGCCTTCAGCCAGTTCGACTGTATTCGTGAGGTTGCCATTATGGGCGAGGGAAATACCAAAGGGAGAGTTAACATAAAAAGGTTGGGCTTCAGAGGCGCTGGAACTACCAGCGGTGGGATAACGTACATGGCCTATGCCGGCATTGCCTTGCAGCCGTTGCATATGTTTAGGTTCAAATACATCCTTCACTAGGCCGTTGGCTTTGCGTAAACGAAACGCATACTTGTCAACGGTAACTATACCTGCCGCATCTTGACCACGATGCTGTAGTACAGTGAGTGCATCGTAAATCGTTTGATTAACTGATGACTTGCCTACTATTCCGACGATACCACACATGGGTAAACTTCCTCATTGTAAGATGTTCTATTTTATCATTATATTTTTGGGTACAAAGCTGGAGGTGTTTTCCAAATAGCTAAAAAACCATTGGATAACCACACCAAATTCAGGCACTAACACAGATTGCTTCCACCAATTGGAATTGGGAAAAGCGGTAAACGCATCCATAAAAAACAGTAATGCGCTCACTATAAGGGCACCGCGAATGGCACCAAAACACACACCTAATACCCTATCGGTACCGGAAAGGCCTGTTTTGGACACCAGCTGGCCTAAGAGGTAATTGATTAAGGCACCAAGAATGAGGGTGGTGATAAATAAAATCGCGATGGCTACGCCATTGCGGAACAGTTCATCTGACATCTGAGTCAGGTGCACCGCAAGGTCGAGATAAAATTGGCTGGCAATAAAGAAGGCTGCAAACCAAACAACAAGAGACATAGCCTCTTTGGCAAATCCACGGATAAGGCTTATCAGGGTTGATAGGCCGATCAGGATGATAATTGCGTAATCAATCCATACCATTGAGCTTGAGATCCACTATCTAGATTAAGACGGCGCGATTCTACCAGAGACAAGAGTGTTTCTCACCCTCTTGTCGAATAAATAAATCACACTATCAAAATGAGTTAATAAAATGCTTATCTTTCAAGGGGATTGTAGGGAACAATCTTACCTTTTAGCCCTGTTAGTTTTTCAATCTGTACTTGCCTTGCTTTAAGCTTGGCTTCAGAAACATCGGGGCCGACAAACACTTTGGTTAAGCGTCCATCGATAGGATTGCGGGGTAAAGTGTAAGTCGTAAAGCCTGCTTTACGTAATTGCGCCACCAAAGCCACCACATTGTCGGCACTGTTAAAACCGCCCAACTGTAAGGTCACATTAGCCCTAGGCTGGCTAACAGGTTTATTCACTGCAGGCTTGCTGACCGATTTAACTTCGGTTTTGGCTGTATTGCTCGCTGGTTTATTCGCAGATTTACTGCTTGTAGGAGGCGCCTTTTTTGCTTCAGCTGTGCTTAGGTCTAATGCATCGACCATTTTGATAGGCTTAAGGTTTGAGATAGGCGGTGAGCTGCCTTCAAGCTGGGGCTGGGTATTTTGCTCACTGAGCACTTGAAATTTTTCATCTTCTGCGGCGGTATTAGCGTCTTTATCAGACACTTCGTCAGCTCCCTGAGTCTGGGTGTTTTTTGCTAGACTATTGGCGCGCAGTGGAATTTCGGTAAACACCTCTTCTACTTTACGTTGCTTTCCGTCAAGTAAATCTGGTAAAAAAATCACCCCTAATGCGACTAAGACTATGGTGCCCACTAATCTATTTTGAAATTGACTGGTCACTTGCTGATTCCTTGCTTCTTAAAAAGAAAATGTTGTATTGCCACAATGCTTGTTAACCACCTTCACCGCTGACGAATAAATGTGTTATCAAACGAGTTTACTCATCTTTGAACTGCGCTAACTCAAGTAATGTTTTAAAGCCTGAAACTGTATAAAAAGAGCCAAATACAATAATAATATCATCATCTTGCACATCAATAGATAACGTCTCCCAAGCTTGACTCAAGGTGTCGAACCCTAACGCTTTGACATCCATTTTTGCTGTATCAAAGCTAACATTTGCACTCTTATTTAGATTTAACGCATCGATTAACTGCTTGGAACTTGCACCGCGCTCATTATCTAAACTGGCAAAATACCAACTGTCTATCACATGCATGAGCTCACTGAGCACCCCTTGGATATCTTTATCTTTTAACATAGCGCACAAGGCCAGTACGCGCTTACCACTAAATACCGCTAACTGCTGAGCTAAGTAAGCTGCGGCATGAGGGTTATGGGCCACATCAGCAATCAACAATGGCGAGGTTGACAGCGTTTCAAAACGACCACTAAGACGGGCTTTAGCTATGCCCTCACTCAGCTGTATATCGCTAATTCCAGGCCAGTATTGAGTTAATAATGCCACCACGCCCGCAGCATTGGCTAACGGTAACACAGGCAAGGCTAATGCGGCTATCTGCCTATTGCCACTGTGAAAAGACCATGTTTGTTGCTGCTTTTGGTAGCTAAACTCGTGGCCAACACGACAAACTGGCGCGCCAATTTGCGCGGCATAATCTGTCACAGTTATGGGCAGTTTCGGCTCACTTATCACAGCTAAGCGCTCAGGCCTAAACACTCCCGCTTTCTCTCGCCCCACTGACTCGCGGGTATAACCTAAATACTCTTGATGATCTAACGCAATAGAGGTGAGCAAGCAGACATCGGCATCTATCATATTGGTGGCATCTAGGCGGCCACCTAGGCCGACTTCAAGAATGATGACATCAAGTTTCGCCGCTTTAAATAACCATAGACCCGCTAACGTCGCGTACTCGAAAAAGGTTAAGGAGATGGCTCCTCTCGCCGTTTCAATGGCAGTAAATGCGGCAATTAAAGCATCATCGGTTGCGTCTACGCCTTGAATACGCACCCGCTCGTTGTAATGGATAAGGTGCGGTGAGCTGTAAACCCCCACCCGCTTGCCAGCCAAGCTAAGCACTGACTCAAGCATGGCGCAACTGGTACCTTTACCATTGGTGCCAGCAACAGTAATGACTTTGGCAGGGGCTAAATCCAATAGCTGTAATTGACGGGCAACCTCACTTACGCGACTTAAACCCATGTCGATTTCTGCCGGATGAATAGACAGCAAATACTCGAGCCAATCATTCAATGATGCGCCCGGTAATGGACTGCCGCCCATTACGCTTGGCGTAGCTGTGTCTTGCTCAGTCTTATGCAGAGCCCTTTGTTGAGCCACACCTTGTTGGATATTTGAGGACATAAATAAAAACCAACCTAGTAAAATTCACAAATCATAAAATAGCGACGCGAGCATTAGGCTTAAACGTCAGACTCTCAATCAAGAGCTTAGACACAGCTAACATTGTTGTTAATCCAGCATAAACAAAGGCCCTAGGGCGAGCTTAGGGATCGCAAACTCTTCTGGATAGGTCACATCAACCAAATACAAACCATTAGGTTTAGCCGTAGCTGCCGCTTGCCTTCTGTCTTTAACTGCAATTAACTCAGAGATCCAATTAAGCGGCCGATTTCCTAGGCCAATTTCAAGCAAACTACCCACAATATTGCGCACCATATGGTGTAAGAAAGCATTAGCCTTAATATCCACCATGATATACATGCCCTGGCGGGTCACATTCACTTCATGGATGCTGCGAAATGGACTTTTAGACTGGCACTGCATCGCCCTAAAGCTAGTAAAATCATGCTCACCTAACAGCTGTTGTGCCGCTTGATGCATTAAGGTTTCATCAATGTCACCGTGATAATGGCTCAGACCATGGCGTAATATTCCTGGGCGAAATTTATGGTTATAAATCACATAACGGTAACGTCTCGCGGTTGCCGAAAAACGCGCATGAAAGCTGTCATCAACAACCTTAGCCCAGCGCACCGCAATAGTGTCAGGCAAGTTCGCATTAACTCCTAATGTCCAAGCTGAGTCAGGTCTAATAGCCGTAGTATCAAAATGCACCACTTGGCCAGTTCCATGAACCCCAGTATCTGTTCGCCCTGCGCATACCACCTCGATAGGCTCATTTGCAATCAAAGAAAGGGCTTTTTCAAGCTGAGCTTGTACCGAATCCACTTCTATTTGGCGCTGCCAACCACAAAAATCACTGCCATCATATTCGATACCTAACGCAACCCGCATTGACTCATCCTCACATTTTAAGAGCGCGCATTTTATCACAAAAAAAACGGCGCATGCAGTGCGCCGTTTTAGTTTATCTTGCGAAGGTAACAATAAGCTTACTGAGTGTGGTGCTAAAGCTAAACCTTGCTGATTGTAGCTTCCAATCTGATTGAAATGTGGATCCCCCAGCGCTTAAGCTAATCCCTTAATAAGGCTTTTTGCCTCTGATTTTTGTCTGTCATTGCCATCTAGCTGCACCTCTTTCAGCAAGGCTCTAGCACTATCAGCATCTTCAATCTCGATATAGGCCCTTGCTAAATCCAATTTAGCATTCACTGAGTTTTCTTCATCATCAACATCAATCATAGAAGTGTTGCCAATCAAGGAACCAATTTCATTATCATCCATGGCCACGTCAACATCTTTATATTGATCGCTACTGTCATTACCTTCATCGGCATCATTCAGTAACTTATTAATGTCGATATAGCCATTTTCTTCTTCGAAATTAGCCAATGAGTGCTCATTTAACAAATCTTTATGTTCATCGGCATCTAATGCGGCCAATGCTTCTTCAACAGTCAGGTTTTCATCTGTAATTTCAAAATCATCTTCGACGCTAAAGACGTCTTCCTCTTCACTAAAGGCGACGTTTTCCGCAAATGCTGCTAACAGGTTTTCATCACTGAAATCAGGATCGTCTGGGTAAACTTTAGCCGCCTTTGGGTCGCTAGCGTCCGCAGTCGATTCTAATACTTCAGGTTTTTTATTTGATTTTAAATCATTAAAAAATTGATTTTCCTTCGCTTTATCAGTCTCTTGCGCTGGTTCTTGCAACTGAGGTGTTGCACTAATATCAGTATCAGACTCGTCCTCATCTTCAAAGTCAAAACTGACATCGTCACTGTCATCCATGCCGGCCAATAAAGCTTCAAGTTCAGCAGCGGTTGTGGCTTCATCGAGATCGGCTGTCGGTTGCGCCGCGCTAGTATTAAGATCATCTTCTTCATCAAGTAATGAAAAATCGATATCATCAATTTCGTCGTCAGTCTCAGTGCTGAATATACTCTCATCCTGAGTCAATGATGCTTGTTCATCAGTGTTAAGCTCTTGCGTTACTTCAACCGCACCCGAATCGGCTAATTCTTGGGCATGATTTAATTGACCTAAGAGAGCATCGAGTTCATCAGTATCAATATCGAGCGTTTCTTCGTCATCATCGGCATCCACCGCAGGACTTGATAACACTTCTTCCAAGCTTTCTTCTTCAGCTTCAATTTCAGGCTCGGCTTCTGTTTCAGCTTCTATTGCAGGTTCAGGCTGTTCTTCAATCTCCACTTCCGCAGCTAATTCTGATGCACTCTCATCCTCAAGCTCGATGTCAGCGGCTGGTTCTTCAGAGCTAGGCTGTGCATCGACGTCAGAAGTTGTATCGGACCCTAACTCCTCGAGCATGGTATCAATATCATCTTCTGTGGCTTCAGCAGCTGGACTTGATAACACCTCTTCCAAGCTTTCTTCTTCAGCTTCTACTGCTGACGCTAATTCTGTTTCGGCTTCTTCTGATTCGGCTTCTTCTGATTCGGCTTCTTCTGTTTCTGTTTCAGGCTCTGCTGCTACTGCAAGTTCAGGTTGTTTCTCAATCTCAACTTCAGGCGCTAATTCTGACGCATTCTCATCCTCAGGCTCCACAGCAATGTCTGAGTCTGGTTCAACTTCAGCGGTTAATGCTGGTTCATCTGGAACGGCAGTAGTTGCTTCTGAAACGATCTCAGACTCCGCTTCTGGAGCTGTATCAGAGTCGAGCTCCTCAAGCATGGTATCGATATCGTCTTCTGTCGTTTCAGCAGCAGGGCTAGATAACACCTCAGCTAAGGTTTCTTCTCCAACTTCTGCCTCTGCTTCAATTTCAGGTTCCACTTCTTCAAATACAGATCCGGCGACGACTTTAGAAGCTGCATCAGCCTCGGCTTCTTCACGCTCAGCCTCTGATGCTAATTCTGTTTCACTCTCATCCTCAGGCTCCACAATAGCATCTGACTCTGGTTTAACTTCTGAGGTTAGCTCTGGCTCATCTTGAACTTCTGTATCAGCTTCAGGAACGACTTCAGTTTCAACGGCCGGTTCAGAAGCGGCTTCAAGCTCTGGCTCTGCTGGAATATCAACATCTGTTTCTGGTTCAACTTCTAATTCAGCTGATGTTTTTGCTAACCTTTGTTCTGCTATTTTTTCTGATGAAGTATCAAAGTCAGCCAGTAAAGAATCCAAATCATCATCGGATACTTCATCATCTGGATCGGCATCACTATCAAGCTCAAGTTCTGCACTTAACTCTGCCGCGATAGCATCGGCCTCTAACTCTTCTGGAGTGGTTTCAAGCTCTGCAAGTAAAGCCTCTATGTCGTCAGGAGCCTCATTAGACTTCTGAGCGGCCTCGCCCGCATCGACGTTTTCAGCAGTAGTTTCGTCTTCTGGTGTGCGCTCAAGTTCTGCGAGCATTGAATCAAGATCATCATCTGAGGTTTCTGTGTCTTGAGCTGCATCGAGCTCAAGCTCGGCATCTAACTCTGCAGCAATGGCATCAGCTTCTAGCTCTTCTGGCGTGGTTTCAAGCTCCGCAAGTAAAGCATCAATATCGTCTGCTTCAGGTGCTGATTGTTTATCGGCCTCAGAGCGGACATCAAGGTTATCTTGTGCGTCAGACTCAAGTTCCGCTTCAAGTTCAGCTGCGATAGCCGCCGCTTCTATCTCTTCTGGACTTTTCTGCAGTTCTGCCAACATTGAATCTAGATCATCATCTGAAGGCTCATTATCTGAGTCAGTATCAAGTTCAAGTTCGGCATTCAACTCTGCGGCAATGGCATCGGCTTCAAGCTCTTCAGGGGTAGTTTCAAGTCCGGCAATTAAGGAATCAATATCATCGACGGCTTCATCTTCTGAAGATGCTTGAGCTTCAATTTCAACTTGTGCATCAGTGGCTAATTCAGCTTCTGATTCTGCATCTAACTCGATTTCTGGTGCGAGCTCTGGTTCTAACTCTGCCGCAATGTCGGCATCGCTGTCTATTTCTTCGTCAGCTTGTTTCTTTGAATCAAAAGCTGCCAACATGGCGTCTATGTCGTCATCTTCTGGTTCTGTTTCAACTTGTGCATCAGTGGCTAATTCAGCTTCTGATTCTGCATCTAACTCTGGCCCTAATTCTGGCTCTAACTCTGCAGGTTCTAATTCCGCGGCCTCGGTATCACTGTCTATTTCTTCGCCAGCCTGTTTCTTTGAATCAAAAGCCGCCAACATGGCGTCTATGTCGTCATCTTCTGGTTCAGCTTCCGTTGATGCCTTTGGTTCCATTTCTGGTTCAGATTCAGCGCTAGCGCCATCATCTTTGCCGATATCAAACTCGGCCAGCATGGCATCGATATCATCATCTGCCGTAGCGGTATCGACATCCGCCTCACTTGAGCTATTGTCATCCTGCCCCACATTGAACTCGGCCAACATAGCATCTATGTCGTCGTCAGCATCTATTGCTGTATCAGTACTTTGTGGTTCATCAGCAGCAAATTCAGACAACACAGCATCAATATCATCATCGGTGTTTTCAGCTGTGGCATCTTCTGGCACTGGAGTGGCTTCAGGCTCTTCTTCTAAATTAGCGAAAAAGCTATCAAGATCATCGTCATCGGGTTTTAATGGCTCAAGCTCTTCATCTTGCTCTTCCATTGCCTCCGCCCAAAGATCATCCAGAGAGGTGCCTTCGTCATCATCTGCAACGGACTGGCTGCTTTCTTCTGCGATGAACATTTCAGATGCCATGTCCATTTCAGCATTACTGCCCATTTCCGCTTCGGGCTGAAGATTGATGCTGCTTAAATCCAATAAATCGTCCAATGATTCAGCATCGTCTTCATCTAAATGAACCGCTAAGGTGCCTTCATCGTCTTCAACATCAAGCTCTTCATCATCGAGCATATCAGCCATGGAAGCAGCACTTGCAGCAGCGGCAATCGCCGCCGCTTCTGCCACTTCCGCTTGCATTTTCTTCTTGCTACGGCGACGCATAATTAAAAACAAGATCAAGAAGATGAGCAATAATGGCAGTGCCGCCATTAACACTAAAATTAAGGTGCTGTCAGTTAGCGTACGCCAAAAGTCACTCGGTGCTTCTTCAACTACCGGCTCATCAACTTTTGTGGTGTCTTCTATTAACTGCTGATAACTCACTTTTAATGCTTGATTCTTCTCATTTAGCTGATAAAAATCCTCTTCTAAGCTTGAAACTTGTAACGATAACTCTTCCAGCTTCATTTTTAGCGCTTTAGTATCGCCCGCTTTTACCATCAGCTCATCTTGGGCACGGCCAAGTTCCTCGGTAAGCATTAACACCTTATGTTCAGATGCTTCGAGTTTGATTTTTAAGTCATCAGCTAAGCTTTTTTCAACCATATCCACCATGGGTTTTGCAGCAACAATCACCTCAGGTTTGGTGTCAGGCACAATTTGTAAGGTTCTAGAAGGAGTTACTGGCGCACGGACAAGGGGTCTGACTGGTGGCGCTTTAGCAAAACGTTGATCATCCCTGTCGGCACGCTCTTTGGCTAAGCGCTCAGGAATCGCGGCCATCACTTGCTCTGATGGCACCAATAAAATCATGCCTCGCTCTAAGGTGTTGTAATTATTACCACTAAAAGCATGGGGATTGGCATCATAGAGCGCGGCCATCACTTGATAGACGCTAATATTTTCGCTGGGGCGCAACTTCTGAGCGATGCTCCAGAAAGTATCGGCGGAGGTTGTTGGACCATACTGACGCTTAGGTGATTGTTTTACTTCACCATTTGGGCCGGTAATTTTCAATGTTTCAGCCTGGACAGGTACGCTGATATTGGCCGCAGATAAGGTAACAAGAGCGCAAGCTAAGGCGCCCAGTAAATATGAAGTACGAAAAATCATCAATCTTTCCCTTTTAGCGCTATAAGGTTGTCTTCTGACAACTGGCTTTAGGCAATTGTATTTATTAGGTTTGGGTTATAAACGTCGTTAACATGACTGCAACTAGACTATAAACCAGAATCCCTTGCCAAGCTACTGCTGCCAATTGTAAAACAAAAAAAGCCTGCTGACAGCAGGCTTTAGAGCTAAATGGCTAAAATCATTAAAAGATTAGAACTGGATCAGTAATAGTCTCTAATTAAAATCTCAGCTATCTGTACGCTATTTAATGCCGCACCCTTACGAATGTTATCGGCAGTCACCCATAAATTTATACCATTACTATGGGAAATATCTTTACGTACTCGGCCAACATAAACAGCATCGTTACCCGCAGCTTCAGTCACAGCCGTTGGGTAATCATCGTCACTTTCAAACAATTCAACCCCAGGTGCATCACGCAATACAGCTTTAATCTCTTCTGCATCAACGGCTTGAAGAGTTTCAATATTAATCGCTTCTGAGTGACCATAAAAAACCGGCACCCTTACTGCAGTGGCATTAACCAAGATTTCATCATCGCCAAAAATCTTTTGAGTCTCCCACACCATTTTCATTTCTTCTTTGGTGTAGCCGTTTTCCATAAACTTGTCGATTTGCGGCAAGGCATTAAAGGCAATTTGCTTTGGGTACACATTAGTTTCAGCAGGTAGGCCTTGTAATAATTTAGCGCATTGCTGCGCTAATTCTTCAATAGCTTTTTTGCCCGTGCCTGAAACAGACTGATACGTCGCCACATTGATACGACTAATACCAAAGGCATCATAGATTGGCTTCAATGCCACCAACATCTGGATGGTTGAACAATTTGGGTTAGCTATGATATTGCGATTGCGAAAATCGGCAATAGCATGGGGATTGACCTCTGGAATAACCAATGGTACATCGATGTCATAGCGAAAATGTGAAGTATTATCGATGACCACACAACCCGCTTCAGCAGCAATGGGAGCCCACTTAGCAGACACATCACCACCAGCGGAGAAGAAACCTAGCTGAGCTTGGCTCCAGTCGAAGGTTTCGACATCCAGAATCGTCACTTGTTTACCATGAAAACTTACGGTTTCACCGGCACTGCGGCTACTGGCTAAGGGGTATAAATTCGCTATTGGAAAGTTACGCTCTTCGAGGATCTCTATCATGGTTTGACCCACAGCGCCCGATGCACCCAACACTACTACATTAAATTCTTGCGCCATTTCTTGTGACATAATTAACGTCCAACTCCTGAAAACCCTAGTCTTAAGAGCCAATTTACCTCACAACCCCCGCTTGATGCTAGGGTCAATGCACTAAATTCGCGTCTATGGGTATGATTTTTTCTCAATTGGTCAAAACCATTGGCTTGATTAAACGCTTGCCTGAAGTTTCTATCATCATCCCTAAGGTCATATACCAACCGAGCAAGGCTGAGTAGGTGTCCCTGAGTCAGCTCAGTTTGCGTGGCTAATCTCATTTGATCCACAAAGTGAGTTGGCAATAATTCATCCAAAGATGCGTTAACTGGCAGCTCAAGCGTCGCCGCTAACGCTTGATAGAGCATGAAAGTGCCTCTGGCCTTGCCCTCCAAGCTGTATCCTGCAATATGCGGAGTCGCAAACTCAGTTAAGGGCACCAACGCGGCCATGGGATGGGGCTCCCCCTGCCACACATCGAGCACCAGTTTAATGTCATCACGGCGCTGCTTAAATTTAATTAACGCCTGATTATCTATCACTTCACCGCGGCAACAATTAAATAGCCAAGTGCTAGGCCTTAAGGACTCAAGCCGCGCGCTATCAAATAAATACCAAGTTTTATAGGGGCCTGCTTCAGTCAATGGCACATGTAAACTAATGATATCTGCTTGTTGAATAAGCTCATCGAGGTCAACGAGTGGAAAATCGAGCATGTCTTGGGTTTTAAATGGATCGCAAACAACAACCTTATTGCCAAAAGCTGAAAAACATTTGGCCGCTGCCAGCCCCGTATTACCCGCACCGACGATGCCGATAACCTTATCTTTAAGGTTAACCTGTTCACGCTCGGCAAGCTCTAATGCGGCAATAAAAGCGTACTCCCCAACACCTGTGGCATTACACCCAGGGGCATTGGCAAAGGGGATATCTCGATGTTTAAGGTAGTCTTGGTCGATATGATCTGTGCCTATGGTGGCGCTGCCAACAAACTTAAGGCTGGTGCAATCTTGCAAGAGCGCTTGATCAACTTTAGTCACTGAGCGGACTAACAGCACATCGGCATCTTTTAGATCCTTAGCACTTAGGCTACGGCCATTGACGCTAACCACGTCTCCAAGCTCACCAAATAAGGCTTGTACAAATGGCATGTTTTCATCGGCAACTATTTTCATCACGCATCCCCTCATCAATTTTCCCGCATTGTACACCAACTCTTGTATTGGATTTCTAACGGGCATAAAAAAGCCAACCGCACTAGGCGCTTGGCTTTTCATTTCTGAGACTAGCCTGTCATGTTACACAGGAATAATCTAATGACTTGTACACATGACTAAGACTTGTACTTACGCATCACTAACGTCGCGTTAGTGCCACCAAAGCCAAAGCTGTTGCTCATTACTGTGGTTAACTCTGCGGCGCGCATTTGTTGCACAACTGGAATACCTGCAGCTTTTTCATCTAATACATCGATATTGATGCTAGGCGCAATAAAGTTATTTTCCATCATTATCATGCTGAAAATCGCTTCATGGACACCGGCGGCACCTAGCGCATGACCAGTCAAAGATTTAGTGGATGCAACTGGCGGCACCTTGTCTTTAAAGACTTGGGTTAAGGCTTCAAGCTCACGCACATCACCCACAGGTGTTGAGGTGCCATGAGTGTTGATATAATCGATAGGGGTATCCACATCGGCAAGGGCCATCTGCATACAACGTACAGCGCCTTCACCCGATGGGGCAACCATGTCATAACCGTCTGATGAGGCGCCATAACCTATGATTTCCGCATAGATTTTTGCGCCGCGGGCTAAGGCATGTTCAAGCTCTTCAACCACCACAATACCGCCGCCACCAGAAATAACGAAACCGTCACGCTCTGAGTCATAGGTACGAGAGGCTTTCTCAGGCGTGTCGTTGTACTTAGTCGACAAGGCGCCCATAGCATCAAAGCCCATGGTCAAGGTCCAATCCACTTCTTCAGCGCCGCCAGCAAACACCATGTCCTGCTTACCCATTTGGATAAGTTCAGCCGCATGGCCGATACAGTGAGCAGAGGTTGCACAGGCTGAACTAATTGAGTAGTTCACGCCTTTAATTTTAAATGGCGTCGCTAAGCAAGCACTTGTGGTGCTGGACATAATGCGCGGCACGATATACGGTCCGACGCGCTTCACGCCTTTGGCGCGAAGTGTATCAGCGGATTCCACCTGATTCTTCGATGAAGCGCCGCCAGAGCCAACCACTAAGCCCACTCTGAAATCTGAGTATTGCTCTTCCGTTAAGTTGGCATCTGCGATGGCCTCTTTCATGGCGATATAAGCATAAGCTGCAGCATCGCCCATGAAGCGTAACGCTTTTCTATCAATATGATCAGCTGGGTTTAATTTGATATCACCCCAAACATGACTGCGTAATTTCATTTCTTCAAATTGAGCAGAATGAGTAATACCACTTCGGCCAGCTTTAAGAGACTCTGTCACTTCTTGCTTGTTATTACCGATACTTGAAACTACACCCATTCCGGTTATCACGACTCTTTTCATTGTTTGCTATCCATTTTGTACATGTCAGTACCTAATTTTGCTGCGGCAATCATATCCGCTTTGACGCAATTAAGTGGTCAGCTTTCCATAAACACAGGTAAAATAGTGCCAATATATGGACTTTGAGTACACTATTTTGCCTTTTTCTTATTCACATGCAGCCAAATCGCCCCGTTCGCTAGCGGTATTAGCCGAACTTTTCCCTGCGACTTACTCTATTTTTTATAAAGACAATACAGAGACTTGTCCTAAGGCTCAAGAGTATAGCAAGGCTTTACAGGGTTTTTATACTCAAGAATTAATGCAATCTGATGACGCTTGTCTCACATTAGGGCAAATTGGCCTTGGTAATGGCGTATCTATGTTAATGCTGTGGCAAAGTCTAGCCCAATATATTGATAGGATAAACGCCGAGCCCATCTCTAAAAAGCAAACAAAAAGCTTATCTGCCAAAGTTCAGCTAGTGATCTTTGAGCCTAATGCCATCAGCGCCTTAGAACTTAAGCAATATTGGCAAGCGTTAGGGTTACTCAGTGCCAACTCTCCAGTAATGGCTCAAGCTGAGCAATTTATTGCAGGGGAAGTCGCTCGCATTAATGGCGCCCAGCGGTTTATTTTTGAGCAAGGCCAGCTGTGCATCGACGTGCATTTTGGCGAGCTGCAAGCAAACTTAAGCCAACTTATCACCCCAAAACGTAAAGTGGATCATTGGCACTGTCTACCTCACATTACAAACGCGCTAACCCAGGCTCAGCTGTGGCAAATGGGGCGATTAAGTAAAGACGGAGCAAGCCTATATCTTGATGATAAATCAATATATTTATCCAATAATGGCAACCAGGCTTTAGCAGAAAGTCGTCTTATTATCATGGCAGAGCAAGCCGGCTTTTCACATTATCAACAACATCCGCAGCAAACACTTAACAGCGACAATCTGATTGCCCTTGCCGAGCGCAGTGCTCTGCGGCAGCAACAAATTAATCAGTTAGCCCATAGTCCAATAGCCAATGGAATGGATGGCAAACACCTTGATCAACCTATTATAAAAAATGCGCCAGAGGGAGATGCAACCACAGTTGACACTAACAGCATCGCCATCATTGGTGGCGGTATTGCAGGGGCTTGTCTTGCCTTGTCTTTAGCTGAGCGCGGTAAACCCATCACGCTATATTGCCAGGATGACAAAATAGCCGATGGTGCCTCGGGTAATCGTCAAGGGGCTATTTATCCACTGTTAACCCCAGAAAACAGCCCCCTCAGTCAATTCTTTCAGCAAGCATTTCTGTTTAGTCGCCGGCGTTTACTATCCCTTATGAATGACGGCTACCCTATCGGTCATCAACTTTGCGGCGTGCTGCAAACCGGCTTTGATGAACGCAGTGACGCGCGGCTAAATAAAATCGTTAAAGGTCAATCATGGCCCCATGAAATTGCTTATACCTTAAACCCGCAAGACGCCACTGAAGTCGCAGGTGTCAGTATAGATAAAGCGGGATTTTTCTATCCTAATGGTGGCTGGATCTGCCCCTTTGAGTTTGCCCGTGCTTGCCTTGAAAAAGCCAAGTCATTAGCCAATGTAGAAGTGAAGTTAAATTGTACTGTCACCGCAATTACGAGTACGGTAACTAATGCGATAGCTCCACCAACCACTGATACAGCAATACCAGATACCCTTGAGCCAAAACAGCACACACAAGCCACACTATGGGGTTTGTATAATGGCAGCACTATGATTGCTCAGCATCATCAAGTCGTGCTGGCCAGTGGCGCCAGCATTACCGACTTTGAGCAAACCCAAGCCTTACAGATGAGCGGTTTTCGCGGCCAAGTTAGCCATGTGCCTAGCCAAGGTGAATTAACTCAGCTCAGCACTGTTATTTGCGCCAATGGCTACCTGACACCCGCGATGAACTCAAGCCATTGTGTTGGAGCAAGCTATATCAAAGACCCTAAACATCTTGATATTTGCCCAGATGAACAACGCGAAAATGGCCAGAAGATGCAGCAAAGCTTCCCAGCATTACGCTGGCCACAGGATATTGATGTCTCAGATATGGAAGCCAGAGTGGGCGTGCGCATGGTGACCCGGGATCATTTTCCCATGATGGGCTGCGCCCCGGATGTCACTGAAATAATCAACCGCTATGACGCCCTCAATACCAGCCCACTGGCAAGTCAAAACAGTTACGCCAAGCAGTGCCAGCAATACTGGCAACAGACGCCAGCGCCCGTGCACCACAATTTATTCGTCTTAGGCGGATTAGGCTCTCGCGGCTTAAGCTCAGGCCCTCTTGCCGCCGAATGCTTAGCTGCATTATTGTGCGGAGAAATCGCGCCCATCAGTGCCGACACTTTAGCCCTACTCAACCCCAACCGCATGTGGATGAGAAAACTATTAAAAGGCAAAGCACTGTAAGTTCACACCAAATATGATCGCTTGAACAGATAAGGATCAGGTTCGCACGCGCCTAATTTTTATCTGTTCTTATTTAACCTCAACAACCTCAACGTTATTTTCAACTCGGGTTAAGACATGAAAATGGCAGTTAATTGGCATAAATTCAGGCTCTTACGTTAAAGCTTGAACTTTGCGCTTAAAATAAAGCGAATTAATGCAGTAAGGATTATTCCCTTTCAAATTAATGACACACCAACTAATACTAAATCTGATACGTTTAATAGATTAATAATGTTGATATAAACTGATTATTTCATCAAGTTGATTGCGCGCATTGAATAGTTCATTTAGTTGCTGAATTCGAGCCGAGTAACGATACCATCAGCACCTTGTCTATTAACAAGGTATCACTCTTTTTTATCCAGCAATCATTTTTCTTCACCTGCGATTAAATAATCTGCATCAAATTCAGGTGATGAACACAATAATTTACAAATTTAACCCGTCGACGTTAATTTTAGATAGGTAGAACACAGCAAAAAAGTTAACATGCACGCCGCACTTTAATAACATATTGTTTTCATCGATTAAGACGTTAAACACACAAGGAGTAATATGCTTACCATCAATGGAGTTTCAAAAACGTACGATAATGGCGTAAAAGCGCTTAATAATATTTCACTGAATATTCCCACTGGCATGTACGGCTTACTCGGTCCAAATGGTGCGGGTAAATCTTCATTAATGCGCACGATTGCGACGTTACAAGCCCCTGATTCTGGAAGTATTATCTTCGATGGTATCGACGTATTAGCCGATCCGCAATCAATGCGACTACGTTTAGGTTACTTACCACAAGATTTTGGTGTTTACCCCCGAGTTAGTGCTTACGATTTATTAGATCACATGGCCATTTTAAAAGGTATTAGTAATAAAGCCGAACGTAAAGAAGCCGTTGATGGTTTACTTGCACACACTAATTTATTTCAACACCGTAAAAATGCCGTGAGTGGTTTTTCAGGCGGTATGCGTCAGCGTTTTGGTATTGCTCAAGCCTTACTCGGCGATCCTGATTTATTAGTGGTTGATGAACCAACGGCAGGGTTAGATCCAGAAGAACGCAATCGTTTCCATAACTTATTAGTCAGCTTAGGCGAAGAAAAAGCCATTATTCTGTCGACTCATATCGTTGAAGATGTGTCTGAGCTATGCCCCAATATGGCAGTTTTAGCTTCAGGAAGCATATTACTTGAAGGTAACCCCATAGAATTAACTCAGCGGCTTAATAACCAAATTTGGCGTAAAACCGTATCTCAACAAGAAGCGATAGAAATAGAGCAAAACTTTGCCATTATTTCAAAACGTTTATTCGCGGGTAAAACAATTATTCACGTTATCGCCGATAGCGCCCCCGAAGGTTTCGAGCAAGCGCCAGCCAACTTAGAAGACGTTTATTTTTCTACGTTACTTAAACATCGCCAGCAAAACCAAGCTGCTTAAGGAGCCATATCATGTTAAAGGATATGTTCGTCTTTGAATGGCGATATTTTACCAAACAACCTTCTTTTTATGTCACCAGCCTAATTTTCTTTTTTCTGACTTTTTTTGCCACCGTCAGTGAAAACGTACAAATTGGCGGTGGTGGAAATGTGCTCTATAACGGCCCCTTCTCTATCGCGCAAACGCTGTTAATAATGGGGTTGTTTGCGATGTTTTTAGTGGTTAACTTTGTCGCTAATACTGCAATTCGTAATGACACCACGCAAATGTCTGAATTGTTATATAGCAAGCCTATTAAACCTATCAGTTACCAATTAGGGCGATTTCTTGGCTCTTTTGCTGTAGTCGCAACGGTATTCGCCTTTGTGCCTTTAGGGATTTACTTAGGTTGTGTCATCGGCGGTTTAACCGGCTGGGTGGATGCTGAACGGTTAGGCGTAAGTCACCTTAATCATTATATTGCGGCTTACTTTTATATTTCACTACCTACGCTATTGGTTTTATCATCATTTTTCTATGCGGTTGCTATTCGATTTCGCTCCATGATGGCGGTCTACTTAGTGGCGATTGCATTGATGATAATCTACGAGGTGTCAGGTCAGTTTGTTAATGAACCTGAATACCGCACCATTGTTGCCTTAGCAGATCCTTTTGGCTTTAACACGTTCGCCGAAATTACCCGCTATTGGACCATGCACGATAAAAACAACACCCCTATCGTTTTAGAAGGTTTACTCCTTCAAAATCGCTTGATCTGGTTGAGTATTTCTATTGCTATTCTGATGCTATTTGGTGGTTTTAGTCGTAAAGTCTCATTACGCAAGCCTACGCGTTCAAAGAAAGTATCAGCAAAACCCACTCAAGATGACGATATATCACGCTATTTGAACAATACCATTACTTACAAAAGTAAAGCTATTGAGAATATGGCACACCTTGGATTACGCATTAAGTTTGAAATTAAACAAGTTATTTTCAGTCCACCTTTCATTATTTTAAGTCTGCTAACCATCTTTTTATTGGTCGCGCCATTGGTTGACCCACGTGGCATGTTTGGCACACCTAACTGGCCTGTCACTCAAGCCATGGTGATGTTAATCATGGGGTCGTCTGGATTATTAATGGCGATCGTCGTCGCTTATTACAGCGCGGAAATTGTCTGGCGGGAACGTAACTCAGGCATGGGCGACATCATAGATTCGATGCCGGTTAATAGCATTACTTTTTGGCTTTCTAAAATTATCGCGATCACGCTTGTGATGGTGTTGCTCTACTGCTTTAGCATGGGCGTTACCATAGTTAATCAAGTATTGCGTGGACAGCAACATATTGAAATACTTCAGTATGTTATTCGTTTAAGTGTTGATGCGTTACTGCCATTTATCTTTACCGCTGTATTAGCCTTTTTACTACAAGTATTAAGCCCGAACAAATACATAGGGATGCTGCTGTTTGTATTGTATTTTATTTTTTCAATCACCATCAGTAATTTTGGCTTTAGCCATCATATGTTCCGTTTCGCCAGCTCGCCTACCCTGTTTTATTCTGACATTAATCAATACGGTAATTTTTTAAGTACTGATTTATGGTTCAAGGCCTATTGGTTTGGCTTAGTGATGATCTTAAGTGCGTTGACTTATGCGTTATGGCACCGAGGGCCGGCACAAACACTCAAGTCGAGAATAAAAAAAGTCGGTTATTACTTAGGCAACACAGGTAAAGGTGTGATTGTGTTAGGTTTAGCGATTTTTGTCTCAACTGGCAGCTATATTCATTACAACACGCGGGTGCTAAATGAATATGTGGTCCTTGATGACCAAGAAGAAAATCAAGCCGAGTACGAAAAATCGTATGTTGGATTTAAGCAAGATAGCTTCCCTACTATTACCCAAACACACGTGTATGCTGACATATTTCCAAGTGAGCGTCGTATAGAAGCAAGGGCTGAAATCACCATAGCCAATAATACGCAGCAAGCCATGAGTCAATTTTTAGTCAGTCACCCTTCATTCACACCTAAGTGGTCGGTGGATATTGAAGGTGGCAGCTTAGGCGAAGTCGATGAACGCTTTAATAGTGCTTGGTTTACCTTTGATAAGCCATTGGAGGCCGGTGACACTCGAAAAGGCGTGCTAAAAGTTACAAGGGCACATCAGGGGTTTTCTGATGGAAATAACGATTTTTCACTGGTGGAAAACGGCACGTTTATTAACAATTTTGAGCTGTTTCCAGTATTCGGTTACCGCGAAGATTGGCAATTGGTTGATAGCCATAAACGCCGTAAATATGGGCTTGAGCCATTAAAACGTGCCAATGACCTTGATGATACTCAATTTTACAATGAAAGCTTCTTCGGTGCTGGTGTTGGCTTCATTGATTTTGAAGCCACAATTACAACGAGTGAAGATCAGTTTGCGATAGCACCTGGTTATCTGCAAAGTGAAACACTTAAAGACGGCCGCCGTCGTTATCATTATAAAATGGATGCGCCTATGGTGAACTTCTATTCTATTATGTCAGCGCAGTTATCTGCTAAAAAGGAGCAATATAAAGGCATTGATATTGAAGTCTATTATCATCCATATCACGCTATGAACGTAGACCGTATGATAGAGTCAGTGCGGGATTCTATTGATTACTTCAGTGAGCACTTTGGCCCATATCAGCATAAACAAATGCGGATTATCGAGTTTCCTGGTTATCGCGCATTTGCACAAAGTTTTGCTAACACTGTGCCTTACTCTGAAGAGATAGGCTTTATCACAGATTTGCGCGATCCTGAAAATATCGACCCTGTCTATTATGTTACCGCCCATGAAGTGGCTCACCAATGGTGGGGGCACCAAGTCGGCGCGGCGAACGTCCAAGGTAGTGCAATAATTTCTGAATCACTGTCACAATACAGCGCGTTAATGATCATGGAGAAAAAATACGGCGAAGATAAACTTCGTAAGTTTTTAACCTATGAATTAGATCGATACTTACAAGGTCGAAGCGTTGAAATTATTGAAGAAATGCCATTCATGCGCAGTGAAAATCAGCAGTATATTCACTACAATAAGGGCTCTGTGGTGATGATGTCTATCAAAGACAGATTAGGAGAGCAGAGGCTAAACCAAGCGCTGTCATCATTCTTGGCTGCGTACCGCTATCAAAGTACGCCGTACCCAACCACCAGAGATCTATTCAGTTATATAACCCAAGATGCAACTGAACAAGAAAAAGTGTTTATCACAAATCTATTCGAGCACATCACCCTTTACGACTTAAAGACTTCAAATGTACTTGTCGCAGCCAGTGAAAATGGCGAGTTTGATGTGACCTTAACCATAGACGCTAAATTAATTCGCGCTGATGGACAGGGACTTGAAACAGAAGAAGCCTTTGAAGATCATATTGATATCGGGTTATTTAGCGAAAACCCAGAAAATATTACGGGTAAGAATGCGATATTATACTTAGAAAAGCACCTGATTAAATCAGGGACGAATACGATAACGATATCGCTACCTAGCAAGCCAAGCTTTGCTGGCGTTGATCCTTTTGTACGACTCGTTGATAGAGACAGTGCTGATAACATTTATCGTATTAACTAAATAAATAGTGCTAAAAATAAAAAAGGCTTACCTAGGTAAGCCTTTTATGTTTCTAATAAAAATGATTAGCGATACGTCAAGCTAGTGCTACCTTCACCGCCTTCGTTATCAATAACGGTTAATTCCACACTGCTTAAGTTGCGGTTACGCTGAATGGCTGAAAAGCCTGTCATTGTTTGGCCATTGCTAAAGCGCCATTTGTGTTGTTTGATGTATCCATCCGCGTCTGAGCTAAAGGAGAAAAACAAGTCAAAAAACCACAGTTTTAAATGATGAATTTTCGCCACTGGTAGTGCATTTTGTGGCCCAACAGTCACCTCTACGGTTTGAGTCACGCTGTGACTTAAGCCGCCATCATCGGTCACGGTTAATGTCACTGGGTAACTGCCACTTTGTTGGTATTCATGCACGACGGCTTGACCTTGAGCACTATTATCATCACCAAAATTCCACTGAAGGCTGACCACTTCACCGTCGATGTCGGTAGAGGTTGAGGTAAAGCTCACCTGCCCTGCATTGACTTGATAGCCAAAGCTTGCCACAGGCGCCACATTGGCTGCGGTAAAGTTAAGGCTGACAATCACAGGATCGTGATCTGATGAACGATACGCATCCCCTTGATACAAGTTAGTGATTTGTGCTGCAGATTTAAACTCTTCGTTGTAATCAAGAATGCGCGGCTCATCAGTATTGATGTGCCACTCTTGTACTGCGATGACGTTATCAAGTAGCGATGCACTGGCTAATGCGTGATCCAGTTGCCCTGACTCTCCAGAAAATACATAAGAGTATGCATTAGCTTGACCTAAATGCTGGAACAATTCGCTAAAGCCGCCCAGCGCTAATGCCGTGATAGGATCTTCTTTGGCATAGGCATTCATATCACCTATAACCAGCACTTGCTGCTCTGGATATTGGGTATTTAACCACTGGGCAATCGCTGTTGCTGCCCGAGTACGGGTTAGATTGCAGTTTGCTTGACCATCATTAAGATCAGGATCCCCTAGGGCATCACAATTGCTGCCTTTGGATTTTAAATGATTCACAGCTACCACAAATTGCTCGCCACTGCCTTGATGAACAAAGCTTTGGCTTAGCATAGGGCGGTTTTTAGTATCATTAAATAACACTTGGCCGTTATCATCTAAGGGCGAGTTTGCACTAGATAGCAGCTGCGCCGCGCCTTGTAACATGACTTTGTCGCCACGATAGACCATACCCACACTGATGGCATCTGTACCTATGCCGGCACCATCCATTGCAATATATTGGTATCGCTGCTCGCCAATGGCGCTGTTCAAACCATTGACTAAATCAGCAATTGCGCTGTTGCTGCCAAAGCCATCGTTTTCAATTTCCATTAAACCATACACGTCAGCATTGATAGCTTGCATAGCGCTGACTATTTTGGTTTTCTGGCGGGCAAACTCGCTTACTGTATGAGCGCCTCTATCGGTTGGGAAACCACCGCCTATGCCATCACCATTAAAATAGTTAAGTACGTTAAAGCTCGCCACTTTGATGTCAGCATCTACGGCATCTGGCGCCGAGGTACGAGGGTTATTGGCAACAAAGTTAACCACTTCTGTTGGCATCACTCGGTATTGACCAAAACCAAAGTGCATTACGCCGTCTAAATCTGTGGCTAAATCACCAACGCGCACTGTGTTACTGGCACTCAGCTCTGGGGCTGGATAGCGAATGGGTTCAGGATTTTGCGCTGTTAAACCATCATCGAGCAATATGCTATCACGCTTGTTCGCCGCGCTAACGGCTAAAGCATCGGCGCCCGGCGCTGCCACTTGGGTACCAATAAAATGACGACTGCTGCCTAGGGTGATTTCACCATAGCGGCCAAGGTTGTAGACTTCATTGACCACTAATGGCTGGCTAAAGTGCACCGCCATACCTTCAAAGCGTTCGAGCTCGTTAGTGTCACTCACTGGCAGCGTAATTTCCGCCGCCGTTGGCAGCGCTTGAGCTGAGGCACAAAGCGTATGCTGACTGGTTTGAGATAATTGTGTTGTGCCTTGGTATTCGCTAACAGTTGCACGCACGCGAATACTGTCCCCAGCTATGTATCCCATTGGCGCATTTCCGGTATACAGGAACACGCCTTCTGAGGTAAGCGGATTGCCATCAACCTGTGCATCACTCATTTGAATGAATAAGCCTTTTAAACCGGCTTCTTGATTACTAATAACCACAGCCTCTACGTCTAGGCTTTGGCCGTTAAGTGGACTAGCATCTCCTTCACCTTGAATAAGGTGAATGGCTGTCATGGGTTCATTACAGGCAAATTCAACCGGCTCAGTGGGATCGGGATCCACAGGTCCTGCGCCAAACTGGCCTAAATCGCTGATATCATCTTTGGCAAAACCCAGCCAATTATCTAAGCTGACTTCATCATTAATCACGGTATCTGCCGTTAAGGCATCAGTCTTTCTTCTGATGGTATTATCTTGAGTCGATAAATCGCCGCTGCCCCATTGTGAACCTGGATCAACGCCCACCTGACCCAATGAATCGATAACTTCATCTTGCTTATACAGCACCACGGCATCATCGCCGTTAAAGAAGCTTGCATTACTGACTAACTGGGTTTTAGCTAAAATATCCGCGCTGGCATCATTATCGGCGATAACATACGTGCCGCCGGCAATTAACGAGCCTGTTAACGCAATACTGCTGCCTGCCGATGTACTGCCATTAAAAAAGAACTTTAATTGATATTGGCTTAAGTCAATTGTTACAGCAGACGGGTTATAAAGCTCAATGGCTTTATTATTACTGCTGCCTTCAACGTATTCTGAAATAATTGGATTATCAGCTGCGTGACTGAGCGATGAAATCGCTGTTGCCGCCATTACAGCTAAACTGGTTTTGCTGATCATTGTTGTGTCCCCATATTATTATAAGTGTCACTTGCTGCTGATTGAGCGTGCCGTTTTATGCATCTGTTCTGTTCTTCTCTGCACAACACAAAACCACGGGCTTCAATTGTCTAATGATTATTAACCTCAACAATCATTGACCGCAGTGAGCGTAACTTTAAATTGTTACAACAAAATGGCAACAAGGTGCGTATAAACTAGCCAAACGTACTAGAACAAAAGCTCAGACTCTAGGCATAAAAAAAGCCGCAACAGCGGCTTTTGAGTAAATCTAAGGTACTACAACATACGCATTAGCTTGTGCTAATACATTATTTAGTGACATCAACTAAATATCTGCCCTGTAGCCAATTACGGCCAATAAGCAGTTTGTAACCCATTTTACTTCTGTCTCTTAAGTTAACTCTCACTAAATGCTCACTGCCTTTTTGGCCTAAGTTAAGCATTACGGTATAGCGGGTTTCATCCCCTTGAGCGTTACGAATGTAAGAGGTGCCATAGACATAAGTCTTAATGGTTTTACGCTTATTTTTCTCATTCACTGTAGTGAAGGTAATTTTCTTGCCAATATTATTCTTCATATTGACCTTATCTTCATCTTCAATGCTGATATCGATGGCATGTAAAGAGGTTTGAACTGCGCCAGAATCAATGCGGGTCTTGAACACTAACCCAGCTTCTTTAACATTGATTTTTGCTTGTTCGCCAATCAGTTTCTTCTTTGAAACATCAATCACATAACCATTTTTCAAGAAACTTCTGCCGATGAGTAATTTATACTCCATCGCACTGCGGTCGCGCAAATTCACATCCACCTTGTGCGTCTTACCTTCAAAACGGACTGGTAGCTTTACTATATAGCGGGTTTCAGTACCTTGGGAGTTACTCACTGTGGAGGTATCTACAATTTTAGCTTCCATGCGCTTCTTTTCACCCAGCTCATTCTCAGTGGTGAAGGCGATAGTTTTACCTATATTTTTTTTCATTTTCTTGGCGCTGCCACCAACAATCTCAAGATCGATGGCATGCAAGGATGAATTCTCAGCCCCTGTGTCCATTCGCGCATGATAGCTCAAGCCTGATGGCTCAATGCTCATCATCTCTGATTGACGCAATATGACTTTATCGCCAGCAAACGCAACACATGAAAATACCAATAAAACCGTACTAATCAACACGCTTTTAAACATGACAAACCCTAATAACAGACAAAAAGAGGCCCAAGTGTAATCTACTTGGGCACGGTATTTACTCGCTCATCTCAAGACACTGAAGCAGGCTTGCGATAGATGCAGTCTATCTCAATAAATGATCAATTTCCTGATCAAATAGATTTTTTATTAATCCTGAAAATTCACTGACAAAAATACTCTGAGAGGCAGTGGCATTATGATTGGCAACATTAGCTAAAATCTCTTCAAGATCGCTAATTATCGCATCCACTTCACGGATCACCATATTACGCTGCTCAAACGACAATTCAGGGTTTTGACCACAAACCATGATGATCTGCGCCGCCAATTGCTCTTCAAATAGCTCAAGAACAGTGTCAGCGATGGCATCGTGTTCCTCTGGTGACTCAAACAAACCAAGATGTTCAGTAAGGTATTGAATTAAATGTAAATACCCGTCTTTATCTGTAACCATTGTTGCCTCTGCACTTACGTTATAGTACTGATACTATTATTTATTTACTGGAAATTTTCTGAGACAAGGTCAGCACAAATGACACGGGAACCGCCATACTGATGCTGCTCAAGCCTGCAATATCACGTAGCTTTTCAACCCCTGCAACTAAATCAAATTCATTAGCCATCACAATCACCGGCGTCATACTGGTGACGACTAAAGTGGTGGGAGTTAATTTAGCCACCAGCACATCAATATCTTTATTGACTTGCTGCCCATGAAGCTGAATAGTTGCCGTGATTTGAGTCACCAAGGTGGAACCTAGCGGTAAATCATTAATTAATTTAGGATTCACATGACCGGTAATTTCAAGCTTGGGGTACTTAGCCACTTCAAACAGCAAACTTGCCATACGTTCATCGCGAATACTAATGCCAGTATCAACACTGTTTAAGTCTATGGCTAAGGCCAGTTCGCCTTGTTTAGAAAGGCTCCCCTGAACTTGCTTAAATTTATGTACTTCTGCGATATCCACTTTTTTAGTCGATACAAAGCTGACGTTAGAATGACCTGAATTAACCAGCCAATCTTCGGCTTGAGCTGCCATGCTGACGCTGCCAAAGGCTAATAGACACAATGTCAGTGAACCGTTGAAAAATCCTTGTTTCAATACGTGCTTCAGTGCGGGTTTCATTGCTATCACCTTATATAAATCAATCTTTAAGCAGTAGAGTAATATGAAATTCGTCTCTAGGCTAATTTTTGTAACCATTTATCCAATGCTTGGGCAAATGCGTGCTTATCCGCTTGGGAAAAACTATTGGGGCCGTCGAGCTGCATCCCGCTGCTACGAAGCTCTTCCATAAAATCGCGCATGGTCAAAATTTGGCGAATATTTTGCTCTGTGTACAAGGTGCCGCGCGGGTTTAGTGCAATGGCGCCTTTGTTAATCGCATCGCCTGCTAAAGGAATGTCCGCTGTAATGACTAAATCGCCCACGTCCAATTGCTCAACAATGTAATTATCGGCCTCATCAAAACCAGAGCTGACCCTAATGGCTGAAATAAAAGGCGATATAGGGACTCGAATAAGCTGGTTGGCAACGCAAATCACCTTAACCTGTTTGCGCTCGGCGGCGCGAAATAGCATGTCTTTTACCGGATTGGGGCAAGCATCGGCATCGACCCAAATTTTGACACGACTCGTCTCTTCAGTCATAAATTAGGGCGCCAATCTGTCTATCTGCCATTCACTGGCTTGTTTGGTATAAATAAATCTGTCGTGAAGCCTGTGCTCTCCACCCTGCCAGAATTCAATGCTTTTAGGACGCACTAAATAGCCGCCCCAAAACTTAGGAATGGGCACATCTCCTTGGGCGAACTTGGCTTTCATCTCATTAAACTTGCCTTCAAGGGCCTGCCTTGCAGAGATTTTACTGGACTGTTTTGATACCCAAGCGGCGATTTGGCTGTCTTTTGGGCGACTGATGAAGTACTTGGCCACTTCTATCATAGATAAGGGTTCGGCCTCACCGATCACTGCCACCTGGCGCTCTAAGGGATGCCAAGGGAACAACAAACTGATCTGCTTATTAACGCCGATTTGCTGAGCTTTGCGGCTTTCAAGATTAGTAAAAAACACAAAACCACTGTCATCGAAACGCTTTAACAGCACGATGCGCTGAAAAGGCTGACCCTGCTCATCCACTGTGGCCACGCACATGGCTGTGGGATCGCTTAAGTTGGCCTCCTTGGCTTGACTCATCCAAGTTTCAAACAGTGCCATTGGGTTTTCTGGTAAGTCATTACGACGTAAACCGCCCTTGGTGTATTCGCGGCGAATATCACTTAAGTCACTCATGTTAATCCTTAAAACTAATACCAATCCTGATTAACTGGCATAGTAGCAATAAAAAAGCCAACACAGAAGGTTGGCTTTAATGCATTTAAGACTCTGGCTTATTTCTTTACAAAGCCATTAGCGTCTGCCCACACATGCAGCATTTCAAGGCCTAATGTGGCCCCAGCCAGTGCGGTAATGTCTGCGCTGTCGTAAGAAGGTGCCACTTCGACTACGTCCATGCCCACTATGTTAAGACCACGTAGACCACGAATGATTTTCATCGCCTTGTCTGTAGTTAATCCACCGCATACAGGTGTACCTGTACCAGGCGCGAAAGCGGGGTCTAAACAGTCAATGTCAAAAGTGACATAAAGCGGCATATCGCCAATACGTGCACGGACTTTTTCAACGATTTGTTCAGGTGTTAAGTCGTTAGCCATGGCCGCATCAATGACTTCAAAGCCGTGACCTTCTTTGGTGTAATCGGTACGAATACCAATTTGCATTGAATGGTCTAAGTCAATCAAGCCTTCACGGGGCGCATGATAGAACATGGTACCGTGATCGTACTTGCTGCCTTGGCTGTAAGTGTCTGTGTGCGCATCAAAATGCAGCAATGCCATCTTACCGAATTTTTTCTGGTGCGCGCGCAATAACGGCAAGGTCACAAAGTGATCGCCACCAAAGCTTAACAGGGCTTTATCTGCATCTAACACCCGGGTAGCAAACGCTTCTAGACGTGTGGTGAAATCTTCTTGATCGCCACAATTAAACACTAAGTCACCGGCATCGACAATCTTAATGCTTTCGTTAAGGCTAAAATCCCAAGGCCAGCGGGTATCTTCCCAGGCAAGGTTCACTGAGGCACGACGAATGGCGTCAGGCCCCATACGACCACCAGAGCGACCCGTGGTCGCCATATCAAAAGGTAAACCTATGACAACGACGTTAGCGTCAGTTTCTGTAGGCTTGAAATTAAGGGGTTGGCGCAAATAACCAAACGCATTGGAATATAGCGAATAATCAGGTTTTTCTGCGAAGGTGGTCATAAACTCTCCAGGATGGCAACTGCCGACAATTACATGAATTCAGGGATCAGCACTTCTTGGCAACGCTGTTGATAGTGACTGAAGTGAATATTATACCCTAGGGAAGTGGTAATTGAACAACTCCCTAAACATAAATGTACAGGAAAATCGCTTTCTTCATGGGCTAGATTAAAACCTATGATATCCCAACTGCTAGGCTGTAGTCGCTCAAGTAACTTAGCAAACACGGGATAAGGATAATTAGCCAAATCAAGGTTGGTTTCTATACTCACATACGCACTTTGCTCTTGGGGGCTGATATGAATAGTGAAATACTTGTCGTCTTTGATGCCGTTAACTGAATAACCCAAGGGACTAAACAGATGATCGTCCAAGGTAAAACCGCTAAACAGCTCTGCTAAGCGTAATTGTTGCCTAATCACCTCAGCATTTTGGCCCTGTGAGCGTAAATAAGCGGCGATATCACCACTGATGTGGTACATCAGCAGTTCACAGTTTTTTTCCTCCAAAGCATTCGCATAGGGATTAGGGCTATGAAACAAATAATGATGATGGCTGTCTAGGTGACCAATCCGGTACGCTTTACCGCTTATATGCTGGCGAATAAGCGCAATATCTTCAGCAAATGTGCTAGGTTGTAGTGCGGCGATAAACTCATTTTTGCGCTGAAAACTGACAAAGCTAATGGCATCTACGCCCAAAACCTGAATAAGATGCATAAGCGCATTCACGAGTCGTGTACCGCCGCAGGTGAGCATAATCAACTTTTTATCCCACACGAACAGACTCGACTCGCTCAATATATAGCTGTCCAGATGGTCATTACTTATTTGAGATAAAATATCTGCATCAGCACTGGCCACCAAAGCATGCCAAAAATCCACACCTAGGTCTCTAAGATTTGGCCCTGAGTCACTAATAACAACCTCAAGTTTTTTTTCAGCGCCTTCAAAAAATAAACTCACACAAACTCCAACAAAAGACTAGTACCAAGCGTATTAATTATCTGGTCATTCAGCGGGAGCATATCAAGCACCCTTTGGAATGTTAACAGTGAAGGCATAAAAAAACCGGGTTACCCCGGTTTTTATGGTTCGCCATTACAGCAGATTTACACTAAGACGCCGTTACTTAGAAATCTTCTAAGTAAGTGTAACCTTTAAGTCCAAGTTGTAACTCTTCTAAGATTGAAGCACGTTCATCTTCAACAATATGCTGTTCAACTAATTCTTCGTAAGTATGCATAAATTCATCGGCATCTAAGTTAACATAACGCAGTACGTCCGCCACTGTGTCACCGTCTAACGTCGACTCAATCCGCGCTTTACCGTTATCTTCAACAAATACCACTGCTGAGTTAGTGTCGCCAAACAGGTTATGCATGTCACCCAAAATTTCTTGGTATGCGCCCACCATGAAGAAACCAATCAAATAAGGGTTCGCAGGATCCCATGCGGGTACTGGTAATGTCGTCTCAATACCTTGACCATCAACGTATTGATCAACAATACCATCAGAGTCACAGGTGATATCTAGCATTACTGCACGGCGCTCAGGTGCCTTATTAAGCCCTGTCAATGGCAATACTGGGAATACTTGATCTATACCCCATGCATCTGGCAATGACTGGAATAATGAGAAGTTAACAAATAACTTGTCAGCTAATTTTTCGTTTAGCTCATCAATTACCGGTCTGTGATAGCGGTTGTTATTGCTTAGCAAGCCCTTCACTTCGTGACATACACGTAAGTTGGTTTGCTCTGCCCAAGCGCGGTCGATTAAGCTCAGTTGACCTACTGCAAACAAAGAATGCGCTTCGGCAATATCACTTTGGCTGTCGTGGTAAATTTCAATAATCGCACGTTGATCATGACGACCGCTTATCTCAGTCCAAGACTGCCACATGTTGTGCAATAATTGCGGCGCATCTTCGGTAGGTGCTTGAATATTTTCAGGCATGTACGCTTCAGTGCCAATCACGTCAGTGATTAATACTGCATGGTGCGCCGTTAAGTGGCGACCAGACTCAGAAATAATGCGCGGCATTGGCTGCTCGTACTCATTACATAAGTCAGTTAACACGTTAACGATATTGTTAGCGTACTCGGTTAAACCGTAGTTCATCGAGTTATTGCTTTGGCTACGAGTACCATCGTAGTCAACGGCTAAGCCGCCACCGACGTCAAAACAGTTAATGCTGGCACCCAGTTGACGTAATTCACAATAAAAACGCCCAGCTTCACCCACACCTTGACGAATATCGCGGATGTTGGCAATTTGAGAACCTAAGTGGAAATGCAGTAACTGTAAAGATTCCAACATATTGGCTTCTTTCAATTCATCAACCACTTTAAGCACTTGAGCTGCGGAAAGACCAAACTTAGACTTCTCACCACCGCTGGCCTGCCACTTACCTTTGCCTTGGAATGCAAGACGAGTACGTAAACCAAGACGCGGAGTCACGCCAAGAGCACGGGCTTCTTCAAGCACCATTTTAAGCTCTGACATCTTCTCAAGTACGATGTAAACTTTATGGCCTAACTTTTCACCAATCAAGGCTAAGCGAATGTATTCTTTATCTTTGTAACCGTTACACACGATCACAGAACTGGCTTTTTGCGCCATAGCAAGCACAGCCATTAGCTCAGGCTTACTGCCCGCCTCAAGGCCCAACTGCGGCACTTCTTTAGACACTTGGCTGGCAAGAATTTCTTCAACCACAGTTTTCTGTTGGTTTACCTTGATGGGGTACACCAATAAATAATCATTTTGGTATTCGTACTTTTGAATCGCTTGGTTAAATGCATCACACAGACTTTCTACTCTGTGGTGCAAAATTTGTGGGAAACGCACTAATACAGGTAAAGCAATACCTGCTTGGACCAAATCTTGTGCCAATGTATCTAAGGCGACCTTGTTGGTTGGGTTTAAGGGATCCGGTGACACTGTCACTTCGCCAGCTTCACCTATACCGTAAAAGCCTTGGCTCCAATGAGTGACATTGTAGCCTGCGCGGGCATCTTCGATTGACCAATCATTCATAAATAAATTCCCATAATAGTAATATTGAGCAGCGGCCGACTCGGCGGATTTGACTGCTGTAATAAACATACCAAGGCACTGTTTTAGTCCTTTAGTCCCTGGTTCACCGCCGGCCGATATATTTATCGTCACCGTCTAAATAAAGGCCCAAATTAATACTTTGAATTCAGGCCGTTGAGCTTTATTAACATTATCTGACGCACAGCCAGTGTAAACATCCATCATGACCGCTGCCTAAGACCACCGTCGGCTCGCACCTAACTCAAAAGGCGCTAAGGGCCATTCATTAGTATAGCGCTGTAGGCGCCAACATCGAATGAGTCACATGGATAAAATTTACAATTAGTCAGCCGCAACAGCGTAAAGTGGCACACGAAAGAAACAAACTTGAGGGAGGGATATCAACAATGTAAAAAGGGGGATTGATCTGCATTCTACTTGAATATTCTCCTGTGTTTGGCTTTCATGGTTAACGACTCTAGTGGCTGCAAAACAGTCATCTTGTAATGTAATATCAATCGTATTAATTGGATAAAAGTATTCTAATCGTATCGCTGTCATCAGCGATCGGCGCAATTAAACCGCGAGCGGCGGCTGATTGCAAGTAACAAGCTTAGATCTGGATAAAAAAACTTTCACTGAGCCACTTTTATCAATAACAGAGGCGGCTTGAAAGTTACAATCCATGCAATTGAGTATATAATCAGGTCGATTTTTACTTTAATAAGCGAAACAGAGTCACAGATGATACAGATTGGAAAGAACTACCCACTTGAAGTGGTAAAAGAAGTCAGCTTTGGGGTGTATCTTAATGCACAGGAACTCGGTCAAGTGCTCTTGCCTAAGAAGTTTGTCCCTAAAGATTGCACTGTGGGTGACATTTTAAATGTATTCTTGTACTTAGACTCTGAAGACATAGTCATAGCCACCACTCAAACACCACTGGCTCAAGTGGGTGAATTCGCCTACCTTAAAGCGGTAGCAACCAGCTCTTACGGTGCATTTCTGGATTGGGGCTTAGATAAAGACTTATTATTACCCTTTGGCGAACAGCACAGAGACATCGAAGTTGGCCGTTCTTACTTGGTTTATGTTTACGCAAACCAAGCCGATGAGCGTATTGTTGCCTCATCTAAAATCGACAAATTCCTCGATAAAACTCCTGCTGAATACCAAGCAGGCGAAGCCGTTGAACTTTATATTGGTGGCACCACTGATTTAGGCTTCAAAGCTATTGTCAATAATCAGCATTGGGGCGTGTTATTTCAGAACGAAGTGTTCCAAAGATTGAGCTTCGGGCAAAAGATTAACGGCTTTGTAAAACAAGTGCGCAGCGACGGTAAAATTGACTTAATTTTGCAAAAAGGCGCTCAGCAATCCTTTGATAAGCATTCAGAAACCATTATCAATAAATTGCACCGTGCTGGCGGCTTCTTGCCATTAACCGATAAGACAGATGCTGAAGTTATTTACGAGCAACTGGGTATGAGCAAAAAAGCATTTAAACGTGCTATTGGCGGGTTATTCAAAGCCGGTCAACTCAGTATTGATGCCGATGGCTTGCGTTCGAGCAAATAACCCCTGATTTAATCCAGTGATAGTGTATTCAGTCACAGGCTTCTGTTATAAATAGAAGCCTGTTTTCTTTTGGGATATATAATGGAACTCACTGAATTTGAAGCAAGAGTCATAGGCTGCCTATTAGAAAAGGAAGTCACCACTCCAGAACAATACCCGCTTTCTCTCAATGCCCTTACACTAGCCTGTAACCAAAAAAGTAGCCGTGAACCTGTGATGAGCCTGACGGAGTCTCAAGTTCAAACATGCCTTGATGAATTAGCCAAGAAGCGCTTAGTCAGCGAACAATCTGGCTTTGGTAGCCGAGTCGTAAAATATAAGCACAGATTTTGCAATACCGAGTTCAGTGAACTGCAGCTCTCAAATGCTGAGCTAGCATTAATTTGTGTGTTATTACTCAGAGGTCCACAAACCCCAGGAGAGCTTAAGACCCGTAGCCAAAGGTTACATGAGTTTTCCCATGTGAATGAAGTTGAAACCTGCCTGTATAAATTGTCTCAATCAGATAAGCCTCATGTTGTTATGCTGGCAAAAGAGGCTAACAAGCGCGACCATCGTTATATGGAGCTTTTTAGTCAGTCTCTGGTTGAGCAATACTTAGCATCAGAAGCGCAGCGCCAACGCACGCCGCAAGCCATACATTCAGATAGCGCAGCTATTGCTGAGAAAAACCAAGCAAGCGATGAAAAAATCTGCCAGCTCGAAACGAGAATAACGCTGCTGGAACAACAAGTTGCGGCATTAGAAGCTAAGCTACTGAACTTATTGACTAATACTGACGACTAATACGAAAAGCCAATACAAAAGGCTAAAACTCAAAGGTAATAACAGAAGCCTGAGCATTGTGACTCAGGCTTTAGGTAAGGAAATAAACCATGGCGTTATCCCACCAGCCCTCAGGGCTTAAACACACCTACTTGATTGCAGCGAATGAAGTCAGCAGGCGATTTACTCAAGGCCAAGGCTTAGTAGCCCTGTTTGCCTTTAGCTTAATTTGGGGGCTTATCCTGCTATTTCCCATTAAAGAAGCCAGCTTGTTGTTGCTCGATCCAAGCTTTAAACAGCTAACCATGGCGGTGTTTGGGCCTAATGTTGTCGATAAACTTTTCATGTGGCCAGTGGCCGAATTTGCCGTATTTTGGTGCGCCAGTTTGTATCTGTTTCCCATGTTCAGCATTTTTATCAGTGCAGATCAATTTAGTTCGGATAAACACCGAGGTACCTTTAGATTCTACAGTTTAAGAGTCAGTCGTGATTCACTGTTTTTTGGCCGCTTCCTAGGACAAATGCTGATCCAGCTGGCACTGATAAGCTTTACCGTATTAGCCACTTTAGCATTAGCGTTAAGCCGCGATCCAAGTCTCTGGTTTGCCGCTATAAGTAGCGGCTTTTATGTTTTGATTAACATTTTTATCGTGCTGTTACCTTACACAGCGGTCATGGCACTTTTCTCTCTTTATGCAAAATCTGCTAGGCAAGCCACAATATTTGCGGTGATCCTCTGGGCCTTAGTGTCTATCAGCATTGCTATTATTAATAGCCAATTCCCCAGTGTTGATTTCTTGCAATGGGCGCTGCCTGGCTCACAAATTATTAGCATGATGAATACCCAAGGCGCAGCTGCATTACTGTTTGCCCCCATTCCTTTACTGCAAACATTAATAATCTTATTCATTGGCAGGCTTTATATGCAAAGGAGCACACTATGATACTGATTGAATGCCAACAGCTGTCGAAACACTATGGTGATAAATTAGCTTTAAATAAAGTATCACTATCCTTAAGTGCTGGGGCACCTATTGGTCTTGTCGGTCCCAATGGCGCAGGCAAAACCACCTTGTTTAGTCTGTTATGCGGCTATATTTTGCCCACGGAAGGCGATATTCGCATCATGGGCTACAAAGCGGGAAGCTCAGAATTATTGGGGCTTGTTTCAGCACTGCCTCAAGATGCGGCCTTAGACCCTAATCTAACTGTGCTAGAGCAACTGAGCTTTTTTGCACGCTTGCAAGGCATACCTAGAGCAGCGGCCAAAGAAGAAGCTTTAAGGGTGCTGGCACTTGTCGATTTAACCAGCTCTGCCAAGCTTAAACCTAAGAGTCTAAGTCATGGTATGGGTAAACGCGTTGCTATCGCTCAGGCTTTGATTGGTGAACCCAAATTAGTCTTACTGGATGAACCAACCGCAGGGCTTGATCCGGTCAACGCTAAACTTATTCGTCAGATAGTTAAATCTCAGTCAAATAATACTCAGTTTGTGATCAGCTCCCATAATTTAGAAGAGCTTGAAAAGCTATGCGATCAAATCGTCTACTTAGAACAGGGGAAATTAGCGCAATCCGTATCATTGGCGGAGCAAGATGGCAGCACTTACCTGACCCTTATCATGAAGCATGCTGACTACCCAGCGCTGATCAGTGCCATTAACGCCCTGCCCTCTGTGCTTGCTGTAACCCATAAAGAACAGCAGCTGCTTATCAGTTACCAAGCCCCAGAACCTTATGAGCTAGAACAAGCATTGTTTACCCTCTTCAGCGCCCATCAATGGCAATACAAGATGCTGCTAAAAGGCAGAAGCTTAGAAGATACCTTATTCGCTTAAGCTTACTTAACCTCAACTCGGGATAAAAAACTGAACTAATCGCCCTCTTTGTGATCAGATCTTTCGACCAAGAAGGAACCAATCACGCAGAGGGCTTATGGATAATTTAGTGGATGTATTTTGTGATG
>NZ_JACJDV010000028.1 GCF_014163735.1 Shewanella sp. SR44-3 | reverse complement strand
TTGTTGAAGCTACTTTATGCTGGCATATTGAACGCCTCGAATAAATGGACAATGCCCATTCACAATTGGAGCCTTTGTCTATCTCAGTTAGCGATTTATTTTGAAGGACGTTTAGACAGCGTGCTAGAAATTTAAACTTAACCTGACACAGAATTTCGAACGCCCTCAAGTTCAACTTTTCTTGGTATTGCCCAAGGCGAATCGATGCAGGATGTCGGTATTTTTGATGGCGATATGATTATCGTAGATCGCTATGAAACAGCCCGTCATGGCGATGTCATTGTTGCCAATTTCAATGGTGAGTTTGTCTGCAAAATTTTAGACATTCATCACCGTCTGCTACTGTCATCTAATCAAAAGTTTCATCCAGTCACCATTCATGAATATGATGATTTTAGTATAGAGGGAGTTGTTACCCGCTCTATCCGTTGTCATCGACCAAGCCCGTTATTGGTAGTGAAATAAATGTTTGCCCTGGTTGATGCCAATAGCTTCTATTGCAGCGCTGAACAGGTCTTTCGTCCAGACTGGCGTGGTAAACCCATCGTTGTGTTGAGTAATAACGATGGTTGTATCATAGCGGGTAATCGACAAGCAAAAGAGACTGGTATCGGAAAGTATTTACTACTTTCAAGTCAAAGAATTATGCGCGAAGCGTGGGGCATGGTGTGCTCGTCTAACAATGAGCTCTACACAGACTTATTACGCAAGATGATGAATATCGTTGATTATTTTACTTTTGAGCAACATGTTTACTCTAATGATGTGTACTGTCATTGTTATTCTTGGCCACTTAAGTACTAAGTAGAGATTGCAAATTCTATCGTTTATCTCAAAAGTAGCTCGCTTGATGATGTAAAAAACGAATAAGCATTAACTTTAGTCAAACACAATTCAACCGAACTACAATGAAAACAACTGGATATATATTCGCCCGATTAAGGGCGGCAATAAGAAAGTGGTGACCCATGAAGGATTCGAACCTTCGACCTACGGCTTAGCTTACCACTACAGTTTTCACTGCCACTTCAAATACAGTTCTCACTGTCACTTTAAAGTTTTGTGGTCTGGACTATCCCTTCACCATTGCATTCGCTTTAGGTGGATGCCGTCTAGTCTCTACACCTTCCTTAATTCCTTAAGGCTTGGCTCGGGATTGCCATCAGCATTACCTGAAAGGTTTCCCCGAATTTGACATCTTACATTCATAATCTTTCGAAAATGAAGCTCCTCATTCATGACGATATACGTCAAGCTTAAAGGCCGTTGCTCTATCCGGCTGAGCTAATGGGTCATAATATATTTTATCTAATAGTTACCTGCCGAAAGTAACTATTATTTAGTATTAGGTAACATTACCTACGCTCCAGGCCTTGCTCACTCACTCACTCACCTAAAAGGTAACTATTTAGGGGGTCATTCGTGCTCTATCCAACTGAGCTACGGGCGCATGGAACAAATTTTATAAATCCTGCCTAGCATTGAACAAGTGCTAACTTGTTCTGTCATAATAATCTAATTAATGACCTTGAATCTTGCACATTTATCACTTGATTTACAAGCAACAATGTTAAATTTGGTCGGTGATAGAGGATTCGAACCTCTGACCCTCTGCTCCCAAAGCAGATGCGCTACCGGGCTGCGCTAATCACCGGAATTTCTTACACAAATCTTGTTTAGTATTTTAAGCAATGCGAGGGTAACCCCCTGCTCCACCCTTTCAAAGGGCTGTGATACGCTAGCAAACTGCGCTAATCACATAAATTTTTTCTTAAAGTGTTAATACTGCATAAGCATTAGCGCCTTGAGAACGGAGCGCATATTAACGAGTCACCCCGCTATCGTCAATGGTTTTTTTAAAGGATTAGTTCTATATGACTATTTATACAGCAACCGCCACTGTTCCCCCCTGATTATCACTCTGACGCAAATAGAATATTCGCACTATCTACCATGACAGCCCACCGCGCCCCTGTTAGAATGTCGCCCGATTTCACTATGCTTGATTTCCCTGTTCAAATAGGGAAATGCACTGATGCCGCTAATACCTTACAAGTAAACTTGGGTACTCATAGGTGTCAGCTGCCTTTTTCTCGCCATTTTTAAGGATCCAAAGCCATGACAGCACAACTCATTGATGGCAAAGCGATAGCGCAAACTATCCGCTCTACATTAAAACAAAAAGTCGCCGCACGCATTGAAGCGGGTAAGCGTGCACCTGGCCTTGCGGTTATTTTAGTTGGCGTGGACCCTGCCTCGCAAATTTATGTTGGCAGTAAACGCCGTGCCTGTGAGGAAGTCGGTTTTGAATCACGTTCTTTCGATTTAGACATCAATACCAGCGAAGCCGATTTACTTGCCCTTATTGATCAATGTAACCAAGACTCAAGCATAGACGGTATTCTAGTCCAGCTGCCATTACCTGAACATATCGATGATTCAAAGGTCATTGAGCGTATTCGCCCCGATAAAGATGTTGATGGTTTTCATCCTTATAATGTTGGCCGCTTAGCCCAGCGCATTCCCGTGCTACGTCCTTGCACTCCCCTTGGCATCATGACCTTAATCAAATCCACCGGAATTGATACCTACGGCTTAGATGCCACGATTGTTGGCGCCTCAAACATTGTTGGCCGCCCTATGACCTTAGAGCTATTACTGGCAGGATGCACCACAACGACTTGTCACCGATTCACCAAAAATCTCGAGCAAAAAGTTCGCCAAGCAGATTTACTGGTTGTGGCTGTAGGTAAACCTGGGTTTATTCCCGGTGAATGGATAAAACCTGGCGCCATCGTGATTGATGTAGGTATTAACCGCCTCGAGAATGGCCGTTTAGTGGGTGATGTGGAGTTTGATGCAGCGTCACGGCACGCAGGCTTTATTACCCCAGTCCCTGGCGGTGTCGGTCCTATGACGATTGCCTGTTTACTTGAAAATACTTTATATGCCGCTGAAACTTATCACGATGTGAACTAACTCATTTTAGAGTTTTTAACTTAGTTGTTGTATGTAGACAATAAATATAAAAATGCCTGCAAAGTTGCAGGCATTTTTATTAGGTCTTAAAGTCTACTTCTTTTTCCAGGTGGTGCCATTTTCACCATCTTCAAGCACTACACCTAATTGATTTAGGCGATCTCGCGCCACATCGGCCGCCGCCCAGTCTTTGTCGGTGCGAGCACGGTTACGCTCAACAATCAGCGCTTCAATCTCAGCCACTTCATCATCGCTACCGCTGCCTTTAAAGAAAGTATCGATATCTTGGCTAACAATTCCCAGTACATCGGCAAGCTGCTTCATGCTCACTCCAAGGGCAGATGCTGCGGCCATGTCAGTGGTCTTTAAGCGGTTAATTTCACGCACCATATCAAACAACACTGAATAGGCTTCTGGGGTATTAAAATCATCATTCATGGCAGATTTAAACTTAGCCACATACTCATCGGCTGGCGCTGCAGTTACAGTTAAATCTAAATCTTTAAATGCTGTGTACAAACGCTCAAGCGCTGAGCGTGCCTGCTTTAAGTTCTCTTCAGAGTAGTTAAGCTGACTGCGATAATGCCCAGATAACAAGAAGTAACGCACAGTTTGCGCATCATAATGCTTAAGCACATCTCTGATGGTGAAGAAATTATCTAACGACTTAGACATTTTTTCACGGTCAACCATCACCATACCGGTGTGCATCCAGTAATTCACATAAGGGGTGTCATGGGCGCAGCAAGACTGAGCGATTTCATTTTCATGGTGGGGAAACTGTAAATCAGAGCCGCCGCCATGAATGTCAAAATGGGTGCCTAAGTGCTTACTGTTCATCGCTGAACATTCAATGTGCCAACCAGGACGACCCGGTCCCCATGGTGACTCCCACGTTGGCTCGCCAGGTTTTGACATTTTCCACAGCACAAAATCCATCGGATCGCGCTTGCTGTTATCCACTTCAACTCGAGCACCGGCTTTTAACTGCTCGACATTTTGTCCCGATAAACGACCATATTCTGGATAAGATGACACGCTAAATAATACATCGCCATTAGGCGCCACATAGGCGTGTTCACGGTCAATCAAGCGCTGTACGATTTCGATAATCTCTTCGATATGCAGTGTGGCTCTGGGTTCAAAATCTGGACGGATCATGTTCAGCGCATCAAAATCTTGATGCATATCACCAATTAAACGCTCAGTTAGGCTATCGCAGGATTCATTGTTTTCAGCGGCGCGCTTAATGATCTTGTCATCTACATCAGTAATATTGCGCTGAAAATTCACTTCGTAGCCGATATAACGTAAATAACGCACTATCATGTCAAAGGAGACGAAGGTACGGCCATGGCCGATATGACACAGGTCATAAATAGTCACGCCACAGACATACATACCGATTTTTCCGGCATTGATAGGTTTAAACTCTTGCTTCTCGCGGCTCATGCTATTGTAAATCTTCAACATTGATAGTTCTCTTTACGCTAAAATTTAAAGGCACACTTTTTGCTGAGTCTAGCATGATGTACGCCGTTTTGAACACCGCACTTTAAGCCACAGTTAAGATAAGTTAGAATCGCGCCACAGAAATTACTCTCAGTTATTATTTAGGTTATTACTCATGATCACTTTACACACTAGCGCTGGCGACATCACTCTACAACTTAACAACGAAAAAGCCCCAAACACTGCGGCTAACTTCACTAAATACGTTGAAGAGGGTTTCTTTGATGGCACCATTTTTCACCGCGTTATCGATGGTTTCATGATCCAAGGTGGCGGGTTCACTGAAGACATGACCCAAAAAACCCCAGGTGCTGCAATTAAAAATGAAGCTAATAACGGTTTATCTAACCGTAAAGGGACAGTGGCTATGGCAAGAACCTCAGATCCACATTCAGCCACAGCCCAGTTCTTCATCAATGTCGGTGATAACACTTTCTTAGACTTTAAAGCTGAGAACAGCCAAGGTTGGGGTTATTGCGTATTTGGTGAAGTGATTGAAGGCCTTGATGTTGTTGAGCAAATCAAATCTGTTGCTACCGGTAACCGCGGCATGCACCAAGATGTGCCATTAGAAGCTATCGTTATCAATAGCGTCAGCGTTAAGGCATAAGTCTTTGACACAGGCAGTGATGACTCAGGCTATTAATTCATCGATAGAGCAGCACACTGCCTTTGTGGGCGATCTGCATTTAAGTGCCGATCGCCCCGATATCAGCCACGCTTTTTTAGATTTTCTTAACCATGGTCTAGATAATGTCGAGGCGCTGTACGTCCTTGGTGACTTGTTTGAAGTTTGGATGGGCGATGATATTGCAGAGCCCTTCAGTTTAGAGATAGCACGTGCACTGCAACAAGTATCCCAGCGAATGCCCGTGTATTTCACCCAAGGTAACCGTGATTTTCTCCTAGGCAAGCATTTTTGCCAACTAGCAGGCATGACCCCCTTAGCTGATGTCCACCGCACAACACTTTATGGAATTAGTACTGTTATTCTGCACGGTGATAGCCTGTGTACCTTAGATGAAGCCTATCAAAAGTTTCGCCGTTTTCGCTCTATTAAACTGGTTCGCTGGCTGTACACCCATTTGCCTAAACCCCAACGCTTAAAAATCGCGCAAAACATCCGCAACAAGAGCAAACAAGATAACCAGTATAAGAGTACTGAAATCATGGACGTTGAGCCACAAGCGGTCGATGCACTGCTTGAGCAAACTCAATCAACCCGAATGATCCACGGCCACACCCATAGACCTGCGATTCATCAGCTTGCCAACAACAAACAACGACTGGTGGTCGGCGATTGGTATGAACAAGGCAGCATACTACGCATCGGACCATCCCTATGCGAACTGAGCTCACTGCCACTTTAGCCCAAGTTACTTTAGCGTAAACCGCTATCAGCCCAATCTGTTACAGTTCTACTTCTATAAATTCCATGAATTGTTTGTGCATAGCATCATTAAGTCGATCGTTGGCTAACAGTGTTTGCCAGCCAACTTTGATCTAATGTATTAGTATTACAGATTGCTGGTCTCTTTTAAGGCCACTTCTGAACCTGAAGCTTCTGTGTTTGTATTAGCAATGTAGCTGTCGATGACTTGCTCAAGTAAATCTAAGGGCATGGCACCATTTTTAAGCACAGCATCATGAAACTCGCCAATATCAAATTTATCCCCCAGTTTATCCATGGCTTTTTGGCGTAATGCTAAAATTTTAAGCATGCCGACTTTATAAGCTGTGGCTTGACCTGGCATCACAATATAACGCTCAATTTCAGCCACCACGTCTCGCTCAGGCATACCGGTATGGCTCGCCATATACTCTATGGCTTCTTCCCGTGTCCAGCGTTTGTGATGTATGCCGGTATCAACCACTAACCGCACCGCACGAAAGAGTTCTGCACTCAGTCTGCCAATATTATCTTCAGGTTTTGACTGAAAACCTTGCTCAAAGGCCACTTGTTCGGCATAGAGCGCCCAGCCTTCACTGTACGCTGTAAATGGTGCGAAGCGGCGAATGAGTGGCATCCCCTCAAGCTCCATGGCGATGGCGACTTGGAAGTGATGCCCTGGGATCCCTTCATGATAAGCCAAGGTGCGCATGCCAAATTTGGGGGTGGTTTTCACATCATAAAGATTGGCAAAAAAACGTCCTGGACGACTGCCATCAAGGGCTGGCGGTTGATAATAAGCACCCGGTGAGGTTTTTTCTTTAAACTCAGGAATACGCACCACTTCCATGCCCGCTTCTGGACGTATATTGAAAGCACTTGTTAGACCTTTATCGATTTCATCTAAAATAGTTTGATAATCAATAAGAATTTGCGCACGCCCGGCATCTGAATCCTCATAATAAAACTCAGGTTTAGCCGAAAAAGTCTCCATAGCTGCCAAATAGCCAGAGTCAATATCGACACCCTGCTGCTTAAAAATAGTCAGCATTTCAGCTTGGATGCGGTCCACCTCCAGTAAGCCTAAATTATGTATGTATTCAGGGCTGTAATCTGTGGTGGTAAAGAGTTTTAAGGCAAATTTATAAGCCTCTGCCCCTTGAGGTAGGCGCCAGTAGCCATCATCAGTTCCCGCCTTAGTTTTAAGGTCATCAAAATAGTCAATCAGCAGGCCGTAGGCTGGGTAAATTTGCTCATTAATGGCGATTTCAGTTTGCGACAACAAGCTTTGGCGCTGTGCTTGGTTTATACCTTCAGACTCATTAAGTTTTTTATCCAATGAAGCATAGAGAATATTCTCAAGTGGCGGGGTGGCCACAAAGGCGCGCATCTCATCTAGCACACGTTCAATTACAAATAACGGAGGAATAATGCCTTTCTCCTCCCGCAGTTTAAGGCCAACGAGCTGCTGGGTGAATTTACGCTCAAGTTCGCCTAAGCGAGACAAATAGTTTTCGGCATCCTCAACACTGTGCACTTGGTGTGAGGATTCCATAAAGCTTGGAAATTGATTCTGAATACCAAAAAGTTGATTGGCAGGATACGTATGGTATTGGAACACCTCGGCCTTCTCAGCCATATTCAGCAGATACATGGCGACATTTTTAGTCATCAATTGCTCTTGAGATAGGCTTGCATCACTGTACTGTTCAAGACCTTCACGGATCTGCTTTAAATGAGCAAACATCTCTTCGGTTCGCTCAGGTGCTTCATCATCAAGATGGGCATTATGGCCTGTTATACCGACCGACTCTAAAAAGCCCAGTGAAGTCAGGGTTTCTGGATCGCTAAAAGCCATTTTAACCATTTCCCTGTCTAAATAAGCCCTAAACATAAAAGGTTTTTCCGCATACCATTCATGGGCTGCAAACCCCGCTGTGACAGACGCAAGCCCCAGCGTACCTGCGCCAATCCATTTAAGCGTTTTCTTAAACATGTTTCATCCTTAATATCATCAGAGGTAAGCCATACCGCTTATTGAGCCGTAAAGACGATATTAAGTTCAATGACTTACAATCGCCACCTGCAGGTTATAACAATAATTTAACATCAACAAAAAGTCTCTAGTAACAAAATGTAATGGCATCGGCCACGGGCATCTTGATGGAATAACATAAAAAAATCCCTTAGAGACGCATGCCTCTAAGGGAGATATTGATGAATATGAAAAGTGGCTGGCTAAATCCAGTTAACGCCTGAAATCCATTAACGACTAAGCAAGCTTGTTATCTCGCTCGGGATGACAATGCCGTGATAATCATAACACGGCATTGAGCTCACTCTCGCTGCCCCTAAAAGCTATAGGCCGCGCTTAAGCGCACATCGCGACCTGCAGCAGGAATGCCATCAGACAAGAAAGGCGTCACTTGTACATTGGTGATGTTTTTAAGCATCAATCTCAGTGTCAATCCACTCAAAGAGCCTTGCGGCTCATACGCCAGCGTAGCGTGCTGCAAGAAATAATTATCACTGGGTAATTCACTATTAAATAAGTCCTCGCTAGGCACCTTATCTTGCGCATCATACCAAGCCCCTTGCCATGCCAATGACAATTCGTCAGTCAGGTAATAACCTAAGCGTAATTTGATATCAAGCGGCGCAATATTGGCTAAATACTCATCATCACCTTGGCTGTCTCTCAAGCTGCCATTATGAGTGCCTTCTTGCCAAGATGCGGCCAGATCGCTAAAGAAACGTGCAACACGATACTGGGCCTCAATGTCCACACCGTGCATTTTATATCCATCCAGATTGGTATAATTTGACTGCAATGGCAGTGATTTATCTGAATTTTCTCCTCGTCGCTGAGCAATATCATTTTCGCCGTGATTAGCAAATAGGGTAACTTGGGTCGCCAGTCGATCTTGGGCGGCGAAAAGGTCACTAAATGATGATGTTAATCCCAGTTTATAAGCATGTAGCCGTTCAAGCTCTACTTCTGGACTGGTTGCTGTAATACTGGCCTTGGCGTATTGGACGGCATAGATTTCATCCACGACTGGCGCCATTAAACTGTAGGCATAATCAAAACTAAGTTGATGGTTTGTCGATAACCGATATTCAAGTCCAAATCGCGGTGACCAGCCACTGTGGTGAGTCGCACTGTAATCATGGCCAGCGGCGAGATCGTTATAATCTGATGCTAAATTTTCTCGGCCCACACTGTAGATATAATCGTACCTCAGCGAAGGTTTGATGGTCAGCTCATCGGTGAGGCTTATCCTATCTTGGATATACGCGGCATAAGTATCTTGGCGACCACTTGGCTGATAATAAGGCGTGTATAAGCCAAAGTTTTTCTCTGCCTTTTTCTCATAACTTTTATTAAACACTAAAGAGTTACGATCTAGACTGCGGTACTGTAGCCCTGTGGTTAGCTCGTGATTGCCAAAACGACTCAGGTTATTGATATCGACAAAGTCACGTTTATATTCCAGCCAAGATTCATGGCCAAAACTGCCCACTGAGACAAACATTTTTTCCCATGCAATATCAGGGCGGACCCAATGACGGTCATTGCTCGAATGAGAAACAGCCACTTGAGTATCAATCAGCGGGTTACTGGGAGAATAGCGATAGTTGGCTGACCAAGTGTTTTCTTTATAGGTATTATCAGATGTGGTGGCGTATAGGGCTTGCTCGTAAGAGCCGTATTTCTTAATGTTGTAATCTGAAATTGCCGGCATAGCGCCACGACGATTAGCCCAAGGTTTACGGCCTTCATCAAGGTAGTGAGTAAAACTTAATGCCAGTTGATGGTCGCCCTGCTCGAAATCTAATTTCCCGAGATAGTTTTGCTGCTCAAAACCTGAATAAGCGTAAGCCTCACCAGTTGCAAGTTCAGCATTACCGGCGTCTTTCCCCGTGATATGCACTAAAGCCGATAGCTCAGGGCTAATTTTAGCGTAGCTAGTAGCGGTGTAACCTTTTGTCTGATTATTGCTGGCATAAGTGGCTTTGACTCTGGCACCAAAGCTTTGGTCGTGTTTGAGAAAATCATCAGCTGACTTAGTGGCCGCGTAAATTGCGCCACCAAAGCCGCCGTTACCCGAGCGCACATCGTGAGCCCCTTTAATCACTTCCACTTGCTTGAGTAAATCAGGGTCGATAAAGAATGAACCGTAGCGATATTGCTCAAAGCCCACGGGCGCATTATCCACATAGACATTTAAGTCTTCTGTCTCGCCAAAGCCCCAAATGTTTATCCGCTCGCCACCACTGCGGCTACCGCCATCAATATGTGCCCCCGCCATATCATCAATCACTTCAGCAAAACTGGTCGCCTGCATTTCCTCAAGCTGACTCATGGTAATTAGGGCTTCTCCGGCAGTCACGATTGCCACAGGACGGCGATGCTGAACACCATTAACCTCAATAACTTCAATGCCTGTCACTTTGGGGACACCGAGGACATCAGTTGCGAATGCTTGGTAAGGCGCGCTGGCAAAGATACACGCCAATGCAAGGCTGACAGTACTTAACTTATGTTTATGGTTGAAGGGAATAACCTGTTGACTCATATAGCTGGTCCTTATATTACGCCACATCAGTGCTGACACTGACCGTCTTTAGCGCCAAACCATAAGCCGGATCTTCAGTCCAAGGCTTGGGCACTACATCAAAAGAAGTCGGCATTATAAAGATCACAACCAATAATGAGAACCATTATCAATTAAATAGTATGTAAAGATTGACCATAAAAAATCCCTTAGCGGCGTAAACCACTAAGGGATATTATGTTTAAAGCCGTTTCACTCAATGGTGAGTAAGCGGCAAACTAACCTAATTGCATCATCATTTTGCGGCTCTTAACCAAGGCTCTAAATTGCTCTAAAGACTTGTTTGGCAAAGTTGATGCTTCTGGAATATCCACTTTCATCACATCAACAGGGCGGCCATTGACGTGGAATTCATAATGAAGGTGCGGTCCGGTTGAACGTCCCGTATTACCAGACAATGCAATAACTTGACCCCGAGTGACTCGTTGGCCCTTACGCACTAAAAATTTTGAAAGATGTAAATAACGGGTACGCACCTTGTTATCGTGCTCTATGACTATGTAGTTGCCCGCATATCTGTGCTTAGTGACTAAAGTCACCACTCCATCACCAGGAGCGACGACCTTTGTGCCTATTGGTGTCGCAAAGTCGGTACCATTATGTGGCGATACTCTGCCGGTCACAGGGTTTTTACGTTTAGGGTTAAAGCGTGATGTTAGGCGCACCTTTTTAGTCAGAGGAATGCGCTGAAATGCCTTGGCTAAGCCTGAGCCTTCTTCATCATAATAATTACCATCCACATGCTGAAATGCGGTGATATTGCGGCGACCATTGTTAATTTCAATGCCTTCTAAACGGCTACTGCCAGTGGCTTCGCCTTGAACAAATTGATCATTGATCAATAAAGAGAAGGTATCTCCAGCGCGTAAATCTCGAGAAAAATTCAATTTATTTTGCAGTAACGATTCAACCTTTTGGATTTCAGCAGCACTTAAACCAACGCGCTTGGCTGATAGGTAAAATGAGCCATTGATCTCACCGCTAACCACACGATTTTGCCACACACCTTCGCGGATCACTTCCTCAGCATTAAAGCTGCCATCTTCAAAACGAGTGAATACTACTTGATGAGCTGGATTAAAATATAACTCTAGTTTTGTCAATTCAGCGTTTTTATCTTGCCAAAATTGAATACGGTTACCGGGTAATAAAGTATCAAAGGCAAGTACGCTGTAATCCGCTTCTAATACCTTATACATGGTTTTTTGATCTATGCCCGCTTGTTCAAACAATTTGCTTAAAGTATCACCGCGCTCAATGATGTGTTCAAATAAAGGCTGGCGATTAGCGGTTGCTTTAATAACTGGACCGCTGCTGAGTTCAGGCAACAAAGATTCAATGTCTAATGCAACAGGAATACGTTCAGGTGAAAAGGCTTGTTCAGATGGCCATAGCAGGGCTGCACCCATGAAGAAAACGCTGGCCATTAATACTTTTTTGTGAAAATTCGGCAAGTTTTGCAAACTTGCTCTTGGCAAGTTTAGCGCCATAAGTCTCTCTGTTAGCAATGTCTAATCCACCTATTATTTTTTTTATTGATGATATTGTTAGTACATTTGCACTACATAAAAAAATTTCCTGCTCTTTTATATCAAAAAAAAGCCTTAACACAAACTAAATTTATCTTAATCTAGCCTGTGCTAGTTCACATTTTGTTACTTTTTAGGTCATTATCAATCAGGCAAGCCTTGATATTGATATTGACTTTGTAATCGACTGACACCTAGCCCATTCATTTTATTTACTTTTATCTGTACACTGATGCGTTCTTTCATGGCTTCGATATGGCTTATCACGCCAATCATCTTACCTGAGGCATTGAGGTTATCTAAGGCATCAAGGGCCGTGTCTAAGGTCTCACTATCTAAGGTACCAAAGCCTTCATCTAAAAAGAGTGAGTCAATACTGGTTTTATGACTGACCAGATCTGATAACGCTAAGGCCAAGGCTAAACTCACCAAAAAGCTCTCCCCTCCGGAAAGCGTGCGAGTATCACGCACCGCATCTCCTTGCCAAGTATCAAGCACTTGTAACTCTAAGGCATCACTGCCTTTACGTTCTAGTAAATAGCGCCCATGTAAACGCCCTAATTGCCGATTAGCTAGCGCGACAAGATGATCAAGGGTTAAACCTTGAGCAAATTTACGGAATTTATCGCCCTTTTGCGAGCCAATAAGGGCATGCAAATACGCCATATCATCGAAAGACTGTTTCGCAGCCTCAAGCTGACTCACCAAGGAGCCTTGGGTCGCTTGTTGCTCGCCGTCCTCCGCTAATACTCGCTCTATCTGCCACAACTCCTGTGTCAATTGCTGCTGTAATTGCTCAAGCTCACTGTGCTCTATACGAAGCTTTGGCGCCAATCGCAGCTGATATCCAGCAAGTTGCCCCTGTTGTTGAAGTTTTTCTAACCCGAGCTTGGCTTGTTGTGCCAGCGCTTGCTGTTGATGCAAGCGAGTATCAAGCTCACTTTTTAGTGCCTGCAGAGCTTGCCTGTCTGCCTGAGTTAAACAGGCGGCGCTAAAGCTTGTTTCATCACTAAACGGGCTAGCATCTAAGGCATTATGCCAATGTTGTTGATGCTCAGTTAAGCTTGTCACAAGGTGAGTGAACTGTTCATTTAAGCTATCTAAACGCGTCTTGATGGTGTTTTCTAACGTACTGGCTTCCAGCTGCTTGCTGACAAGCGCTGCATTTACGTTTTCGGCTTGCTGTTTGTTAATTTCTGCTTGGGTTTTTTCATGCTCTATATCTTTGTCACCAAAGCAGTCAAACCTTGTCTTATTAAGCGCCTTAAGTTCCGCTTCTATCGCCATCAACTGCTGTTTGTCAGCCTCAATTTGAGTGTGGTTTTTAGTTAACTGCTGGGAAATATTACTGCTACTTTGCTGTAAAACTTCTAATTGCTGCAGCTTTTGGGTTAATTGTTGCTGTGCCAAACGCCACTGCTGTAAATTAGCACTGAGCTCACTTAACCACTGCAGATATTCAGATGCGCTGCTCTTTATAGTCGGTAAATTAACGCCAAACTGGTCGCATTCGCTTATAAGGTGTTGACTCAGCGCTTGTTGTTGCTCATCAAGCCGGTTAATCCGGCGGGTTTGTTCCTCGATGCTCTGAGTGATATTGCGCAGCTCTGCGCTTAATATTTCACCCGCAGAGGCCAGCCCTTGAGCATGAGACTCAGCTTGCTGCAGCGCTTTAAGCTCAGTCGCTTCCTTATTTTGCAGTCCTGAAAGCTGAGTCACGCATTCACTGAGCCTTTGCTGCTCTCCTGCGGCTTTGGCAATAAAAATCCGTAACCGGCTATCAAGGGCATCTAAATAGGGCGTTTCATTGCCCCCCACCACAATGCTTGATTTACCATCATTTGCCCTATTCCAAGCTGCCGGTAAGGCAAACTCTGTAGCAGAAAGCCCTAGTTGTTCTAACAAAAACTGCCAATGACTGAGTAACTGATGTTGCTCACCTATGCTGTGAGTTAATTGCTGCTGCGTGTGCTGCTCTGACAGCTCAAGCTTTGATAGCGTTAAATTAAGCCCCTCTCCTGCAAGTTTTAATTGCTCTAATTCTTGTTGGAGTTTTTGCTGGCGCAGCTCAGTGTCAGAAACATTGATGCCTTGATATTCACTGACCAAAGGGTGTTCAACTGAGCCACACAGGGCGCAAGGTTCACCGGGTTGCAACTTAGTCCGCTCAGCGGCGAGAGAGCTAATGTGCTTCTCCTGAGACAAAAGCCCAGTAACATCTTTTAATTGTTGATTTTTATCACGCCATTGCAGCCGCACCTTAGCAAGCTCATTGGCTAACACTATGGTTTGCTCAGCATTATCAGCCTTTTTTTGGGTTAGCTCATGCCAAATCTCATACAGCTGACGGTATTGTTCGAATGTCTTTAGCAGCTCATTGCGACCATTCTGGCTGTCAAGGCCCTGTTGATACTCTTGTTGTAGCTGATGTCTCTCACGACCACTGAGTAATTCAGTTATCTGCGCAGTCGTTGCTGCCAGCAAATGACTGGCCGTTATTTTAACCTGCTGCGCCAAGGTCAATTGCTGCTGGTTAACCTCAAGGTTTTGTGTGCACCGCACAGAGGATTGCTGCAACTGCCTATGTTGAATCTCAAATTCACCTCGCTGTTGTTCAAATTCAATTAACTGCGCAATTTGTGTCTTCCAACCGCTTAACTGCTCACTGAGAGCCTGCCCTTGAGGATATTGACTCAGTAATGATGAAAGTGCTTGGTTTTCAAGGGTTAAATCCTGCTTGTGAACTTGAATCGCAGATAGCTCATTATTTAACTCATGCTCAATGACGCGAGATTTATCCAAGGCTTGCTGACACTGAGTTAATTGAAATCGGCTCTGGGTTAGTTTTTGATCTAACGGTTGAACCTGAGTGTCGATTAAGTGGTTGAGCGCTTGCTGCGCCTGTTTTTCAATATTAAGCGCAGCGGCGGCCGCGCTTTGTTGCTCACTCAGCTCTTTTAGGGTTTGCTGCGCGCCCACTAATTGCAGCCCAAGCTCAGCAACTTGCTTATCAAGGATTTGATGCTGCTGTTCCAGTTGCTGTTTACGCTCAAACAATGGCACTAACAGCTGCGCAGGTTCACTGTCTGCTAAGCGTTGTAACTGATATTGCTCATCCCTGATGGCCTGTTCTGCGTCTTGAAGCCTTAGCAGGCTTTGCTCAGTTTCCAACGTTTTCGCCTGCATGGCATCGCACCATTTAAGGCAATCAACTAAGGCGAGTAACTGCTGCTGTTTTTGTGCCAGGCTCTCTTTTAAGGCCAAGGCATTGGCAAGCTTTTCATCACGCGCCTCTGCGCTGAGTAACTTAACGCTATCTAACTGCATTTTTAGCAGATTAAGCGCATGTTTTTGTTCGCCAAACTCAAGATGTACGCGCTCAGAAATCAAACTGTAAATTTCTGTGCCTGTGAGCTCTTCAAGTAATTCAGCCCGCTCGTTGGCGTTGGCGTTTAAAAACGCGGCGAAATCCCCTTGAGAGAGCAGCATAGAACGAGTAAAGCGGGCAAAATCAAGCCCGGTAATGGACTCGACTAACTCTGTTTTTTGTTTGATTTGACTGGCAAGAATCACCCCAGACTCAAGTTCAGCAAGCTCGACCTGTGCATCTTGCAAATTGCCATCGGGGAGATCTCGCGAGCGACGCTGACTCCAAAAGGCGCGGTAGGCTTTGCCTTTTACTTCAAACTCCACTTCCGCTAAGGCGCTACCCGTACCGCGGGTCATCAACTCATTGGTGGATTTGGAGATCACACTCAGTCTTGGCGTTCTGTGATACAGGGCTAAACAGATGGCATCTAAAATGGTGGTTTTACCGCTGCCCGTAGGGCCCGTGATGGCAAACAGGCCATTCTCTTTGAATGGCGATTGAGTGAAATCGATTTTCCATTCATCTTTAAGGGAGTTAATGTTTTTGAAGCGCAGGCTAAGGATTTTCATGCTTTGTCCTCCACGCCTTGAATTAACGATTCTTCCACATTGGCTAATACTTGCTGAAACTGAGCTTTAATTCGGCCACGGGTTTGCAGCTGTGGATCAGTTGACCACTCTTCTTGTGCAAGGCGCCGCTCAAAGACTTCGGTTACGGATAATTCAGCAAGAATTTCATTATCGATACGCTCAATTTGCGCGCTCCTTGCCGTGCGAGCACGTTTTAATTGCAGCACTTCTATGGGTTTGCCGTCAATAAGCTCGCCTATACGAGTCTGTAAGTCAGACAAATAATCTTGCTCACTCACCTCCACACTTAACCAAGTGTTGTGGTTTAACTGATTGCCACTCTCTTCAATGGCTTCATCTGCTGCGGCTTCTGCTGCGAGTCGATTAATTTGCGTCTCTATATGCGCTAAATCGCCCTTTATTACGGCAAGGGGCTGAAACTTTGGCACGATGAGTCCAGTGACGGTTGGCGATGTGCCATCAAACTCCACTAAAAATACGCTTTTGTCACCATTGAGTTCATCAAAACTCAACGGGATCGGCGAGCCGCTGTAGCGGATGTGCTCAGTCTTGGCGATTTTCTGCGGCCGATGAATATGCCCAAGGGCAATATAATCGGCAGCAGGAAATAAATTAGCATTAAAGGCATCGAGGCTGCCAATATAAATTTCTCGCACCGACTCTGACGTTGATGCTCCCACCGTGGTTAAATGTCCAGTGGCAATAATAGGCACTGGCGCTTGTTGTTTAGCTTGAATACCTTGGGCGACAACAAAACTATCTTGATAAAGCGCGGCAATGGCATTAGCTAACTGTTGCTGTTTATCCGCTGCTGATTGGCCTGCCTGGCTGAGCACAATATCACGGGGACGCAAGTAAGGTAGCGCACAAACGATAGCGCCCACCTCCCCTTGGCGATTGTTAAGTTCAAACACATGCTCACTGATGTTATCAAAAGCCCCTGGTATTACCCGCGCATTAAGACAAGCTAATAACTCTTTAGATTCACTTAAAGTGGAGACTGAGTCGTGATTGCCGCCCAAAATAATCAGCTGACACTCACTTTGCTGCATCTGCACTATGAATTGATTATAAAGGGCGCGAGCATAACTTGGCGGCGTACCCGTATCGAACACATCACCGGCAATAATAAGCGCATCTACTTTATGCAGTGCAATTTGCTCCAGCAGCCAGTCCATAAAGGCCCTGTGTTCCCTTGCCCGGCTCTTGCCATAAAAGTTTTGCCCAAGGTGCCAGTCAGATGTGTGGATAATGCGCATGTACTTGCTCTTATGTTAATAACAAAAAACGGATTAAAAATGATGATAAAAACACCATCTGGAGACATTGATTAAAAATATTGACTAAACAGTAGCTTGATGCTCATTAATAAAGACATAAAAACCACCAAAGGCTTAATGATAGCGACGCCTTTAGTCACCACAAGACGAGAGCCTAAAGTTGCACCTATAGCCTGGCCTACCAACATAATTAATCCCAGTACCAACACCACCTGACCACCAATAGCGAAGAAAATCAGTGAGGCCACATTGGTTGAAAAATTCAATAGTTTAGCATGGGCGGTTGCCTTAGCTAAGCCAAAGCCTGCCAGTGAGACAAAAGCTAGCGCCAAAAAGCTACCTGTACCTGGGCCAAAAAAACCGTCATAAAAACCGATACCTAAGGCTGCAGTGAAGGCAAAAACTGTGGGAGTGATGACTTGGTTACGGTCGTTTTCTGAGATTTTCTTAGAAAATAGGAAGTAGCCACCGATAGCAAGAATAAGAAAGGGCAACAAGGTCTCCAGTACACTGGCATCGATCATCTGCACCCCTATAGTGCCCAATGACGCGCCAACAAATGCACATGCGAGGGATAATTTTATCTTGCGGACATCCACCATACCTTTACGAATAAAGTACCAACTGGCGAAGAAACTGCCGCCACAGGATTGCAACTTATTGGTACCAAGGGCTGCTGCGGGGGGGAGCCCTGCCCACAAGAGCGCAGGAATGGTCAGTAAACCACCGCCACCGGCGATAGAGTCGATAAATCCCGCTAAGATGGCGACGCTAAACAGCACTGCCGCCATTTCCACTGTTAATTCAAACATGCTTTGACTTATATTAAGCTGATTAAGCCTGATATTAGACCCTGTTTTTACTTAAAACTCAAAGCGCTTAGCAAGGAACTTACAGCAATAGAATGCCGTATTAATTCACCAACAGGTATTACTGCGAGGTTAGCTATCTAAAACGGCTTGAGCTAACTCACTCTTGGCGACTAATTGACGGCGTGTTAAGTATAAGTTTAAACATAAAATACTAATAAGCCCTGCATAAATAAGCATTTTAGAGAGACTAAAGTTTTCTTCAAATAGCTCAACTGCCACTAGTGTCCCAGCGATGGGCGAAATGAATTGATATAAAGAGATCTGGCTAAACGATACTTTCTTACTGCCCAAAATGAATAGCCCTAATGGCAAGCACGTTAATATGCCAATCAATGGCAATAGCCATAATTGAGTGTGGCTTAATGCTTGCCAATGTTGCTCCGGCTCTAACAGGGTAAATAGCACTACAATTGCAACAGGTAATAATAAGCTGGTCTCACGTTTCAGTGCTGTAATTGGCGCTAATGATTGGCTACGATGCCAAAGAATATAAGCGGTGAAACAAGCACCAATAAAAATACCTGCAATGGGGAGTACTTGCTCAATCATGGCATCGACAGCGATAAGTCCAAGGGCTGCGAGCATGAGGCATAATAAGGTAAGGTTGCCCCGATTAGCAGGCAATAAATAATCTACAATGGCAAATAAAATAGGGGTAATTAAATAGGCGTAACTCGCCTCTAGAGCATGCCCGCTTTGAACTGTGAGTGCATAAACACCCCAATTGGCACCAATAAAACACGTTGAGGGAATGTACTTAAGCCAACTTTTTAAACCTTTATCTGTGCTTGGAGTATGATTAAATACCAGATGCAAAATAAGCCAAGTAAACACTATCTGCATAGTGAGCATAAACAGTGGCGAAGTATCAGTAAAAAAGAAGAAGAAAATCGGTAAACCGCCCCAGATGAGGTTTGCGGCTATGATAAAAAGGTGTGCCATGGCTTTGCCATCCTTGTGCAAAATTAATTCTTGTACGACTCAATCATACTTTTAAAGCAAACTGTTAAACATAATCTTGGAAGAAAACAATTAATAAACCAAGATTAAAAATCTAAGATAAAGCCAGCAATTTGCTGGCTTTATCTTGTCTGTTAGCGCGTCAATTAGTGTTTACAATCCGGCCCATGGACATGGCCATCATCGGCAAACTCATCATCGCCTTCTTGATGCTGCATCACGCCCCAGCCATCTGTCATGCCATCAAACTCAGCTGCAAAGGTGTTAAGTTCCGTTTCTTTAGCCACAAGCGCATCATAAGCCGGCACCATAGTGATAGCGACAATCAGCTCCCACTTTGCAATTTCATCATCAAAAACAAGCTCTAGCTCACCTTCTAAGTCTGATTGACTTAAGGCTTCAAGGGCTGATTCTGCATCACTCTGCTCATCAAAAACTAAGAAGAAATCCACTTCTAATGCTTTGCTAAGATCGATACCTGCATCGGCCATCGCTTTAAGCATTTCACCATTATCGTCATCTGGAAATTGCATGTTTATTCCTTACTTAGTGGCAACTATTTTAATAGATACATTATTGAATTCAATGACATCACCCACAACACACTTCTTGCGTTTTCGAGTATCAACTTCGCCATTAACGTTAACTTGGCCTTCGGTAATCGCATGTTTGGCTTCACCGCCGCCATTAACTAAACCTTGTACTTTAAGCACTTTATACAGTTCTACAAACTCATCACCGCTTAACAGTGGAAACTCTTGAATATTATTCACGCTTTTGCCCTTTGGGTCGCTAATCTAAACCGAGGCGGCTCATTTCTGTGGCGAATTATACCCTAAGTGCCCTTAACAGGCATACAGCATTTTAAAGGGATCAGGATATTGATATACAAAGCCAAACTGCTGACACAGAAGCGCTCCTGATATGACTTTGGTAGGCATCAGCTGCTGATTAAACTCTGGCGCAGCAAGACCTAGATGAGCGCTTGCAAAGGCGTAAAACTCCCCTTTGTTTGGGTGTATTGGTGCAACAACATTGTAGATTTCAGTAGTGCTATTAACACAGTTATTAGCGCGGTGTTCTGCATTAATTATCTGCATCACAGCGGCGATACAGTCATCAAGATGCACAAGATTAACCGCCACATTTGCGCCACTTAAAGATGCTTTACCCGCCAAAAAGCGTCCTGGATGGCGATTAGGGCCGACAAGACCTGCAAACCTAACAATGCAACTATTCGTTATTTGAGCAAATAAAGCTTCTGCTTTAAGCAAGGTCTCGCTGGAGTCGCTGTGGGGCGCGGCATCTGCTTCACTTAATGGCTCACTGCAGTCCATCTTGGCGGGGTAAACACCTGTGGTGCTGATGAACACTAGCTTTTGATAGTAACGCGGACCTATCAGTGTGAGTAGTTTTTGCAACTGTTCAAGGTAGCGGCTTTCAGGTTTACCAGCCTTTTTTCTGAGTCCTGGAGGGATATTAATCACCAAAAACTCACAATCAAGAACCCCATTTATCTCATCAGCAAAAGAGTCTTGATTTAAATCCAGTGGATAAGCGGTTACACCAAGGCTCGCCAGCTGCTTACAGCCTTCAAGACTACGTTTAGAGCCAATAACTTGATGCCCTTGCTTTATGAAGGCTTGGGCTAATGGTAAGCCAAACCAACCACAGCCAATAATGCCAATTTGCTTCATTTGGGTATAGGATCCTTTGGGAAATAAAGAGTGTATTTAATAGCGTCAAATCCATCTGTGTCGTATTCACGGGGAGGAATGCTATTTGATGTCTACGAGTTAATGCCTGATGTTTTTTATGGCTGATATTTGATTAAGGCTGAACGCGAGTCTGGGCAGTAATAAATTTAGCCACTAAAACCACTGATTAGCTATCTGGCATGGCGCTGAAATAAAAACTTATCGGACTGTCGGCCTGCAAGGTTTTTAATGCACCTTCGGTGAGTTCTTCTAATTTAAGCACTGAACTTACCGTCACATCTTCTTCCAGCAAGAATCGTAAATTAGGTTCACCACCAGCATGATTACAAGACCACACATGGGGCTGCTTCACTTCACTGGTGGTCATCATCACTTTCCCTATACTGCCATCCGACAAACTAACTAAAGTCCCAGGGGGAAAAATACCCAGCACTTTAACCAAAATACCGATTAATGATTGTGAATGTTGCTTCGCATGAGACTTAAATAGGGTGCCAAGCGCTAATTGAGGCGAGAAGGTAAATTGCGCTAATAAGTCCTCATAATCATTCACTAATGACACTATCTGAGTCAGCTGAGGAATATCTTTTTCAGTTAAATGATCAGGGTAACCACTGCCATCTATGTATTCATGATGATGAAGCACAATATTCAGTACATTTTTAGGGTACAAGCTACAAGCGTTGAGCGTATCAAAACCTAAATTAGGGTGCATTTTTAAATAGTTACGTTCGGGCTCGCTGAGATCATTACGCTTACGGCGAATATTCTCAGGAATCTTTAATTTGCCAAAATCATGGAACAAGCTACCCAGAGCCAGATCGCGCATATCGCTCTTAGGTAAATCTAATGCATGACCTATCATCAAGGACAACACAGCCACTGAGATCCCGTGCTGAGTTACACTGACTTCCATTTCACCGCTACCCACTAATGTCAGATATGGTGTATCAGTCTCTTGTAAATGCTCAACCAAGCCTTCGACTAATGTCGCCGCATCACGATAAGCCGCTTCTGGGTCTAGCCCCACTTTGGCAAATACACTACGACTTTCATTAATATTATTTAAAAAGCGCTGCTGCCCAATACGCATGGCTTTGATGGCTGCTGATTTTGAATCAAGAGCACTGCCTTTGGTTTTAGGTTTCGCAGCGTCCTCTGCCTCAGAAGCATCTTCGACTTCATCAATAGTTTCAGGCAAAAGTTCATGGCCTGACAGTACATAAACAAAGCTCAAATCCAAACCACGGATAAGCTCTATTTGTGCAAGACTTTTGAGTTTAATTCGATTAATAAAAAAAGGATGTTGAGTCCACTTCAAGGGTAATTTTATCGTCAAGCCCACCAACATTTGCGAGGCTGGGATTTTTGTTAATTCAGCTTTGGCCACCCTGTCCCTCCTCTGAAGTAGACGTTAATAATTTATGTTGAGTTAAAGGTAACAGTAACTATAGATTATTATTAAAAAAAAGTGATTATAAGCTAGCTTTTGCTTATTTTATCAGCGCGAACGCTCATTATTACAGCAAAAGTCTTATTGACTTGGCTAATTACAGGAGTTTATTGCCTTTTCTTATTGTCTTTATCGTGTGCTTGCAGCTGTTCGAGCTCTGAAGGTGCATTGGCAGCAGTGCGCTTTGATATCTTGGGGCTAATACTTGCTAAAGATTGGTCAGTGCCATGATCCACTGAAACTTCATCAGGCACACTGTGTGTTTCAAGCACTTCTTCCTTATGCCAATCTTTAGCATAGTACTTAAGCCGTTTTGAATTAGCTAAATAGAGGGCTGACCAGAATAAGATAAGCCCATCTAGGGCGTAGCTAATTTTAAAGATGAAATAATCATGCACTAACCTCTGGCCTAAAATAATGGCATCCAGTACCAGTAACAGCCACATCATGCTGATAAAGTGCCTAAACACGGGTTGTATCCAAATAGGCGAGCGCTTGCGCTCACTAATCACTAAGCCGTAAATCATCACAGCACCAATACCTGATATCAGTGCCAAAATGAAGTCACTTTTTTCTGGATAAAACAGCTTCACTAAGCCTGCTTGATCGCTAAATTGAGTCAAAGAGGCAATAAACACACACCAGCCTCGAGCTAAAAACACCAATATCAAATACAAGAAGATGGGCGGTTTAATCTGGCCCTTTTCATCGAGCCAAGTAATATTGCTAAAATTCAAACTGACTCCAGATGACACGATTACAATCAATTAATGACAGGCTGTTGCTTGATAAAAGACGCATCCCCCTGCTTAGCCTACTGTGGCTAAGAAGGTCAGCAGCTCAGCTTCATCAATCACTTTTACACCCAGTTCCTGGGCTTTAGCAAGCTTAGAGCCAGCGGCTTCACCCGCCACCAGACAATCGGTATTTTTAGACACGCTGCCAGCCACTTTGGCCCCAAGGGCTTGTAGCTGAGCTTTCGCATCATTACGATTAAGCTGAGTTAAAGTGCCGGTAAGAACCCAGGTCTGGCCTTTTAACGGCAAATCGGCTGCTGCAACAACCGTAATTTCAGGCCAATTAATCCCCGCAGCCAAGAGTTTATCCACCACTTCAAGGTTATGAGGTTGAGCAAAGAAATGCCCAATATGCTTAGCCACAATTTCACCTACATCATCAACCTCCAGTAACTGTTCAACCTTGGCCTCACGCACTGCGGTTAAGGTTTTAAAGTGGTTGGCAAGGTTTGCTGCGGTGGCTTCACCGACTTCACGAATGCCTAAGCTGTATATAAAGCGCGCTAAGGTGGTGGTTTTAGCCGCTGCAATTGCAGCAACTAACTTAGTAGCCGACTTCATCGCCATTCGCTCTAACATGGTTAGCATGGATGCGGTTAAACTAAAAAGATCTGCGGGTGATTGTACTAACTCTTTATCAATCAGCTGCTCGACAATTTTATCGCCCATACCATCGATATTTAACGCTTTACGAGAAGCAAAATGCTTGATGGCCTCTTTTCGCTGGGCTTCACAGAATAAGCCACCACTGCAGCGAGCCACGGCTTCGCCTTCTAAGCGCTCAACCAAGCTTTGGCACACTGGGCAATGCGTTGGAAAGACAATATCTTGGGCATTATTAGGACGTTTTTCAGGCACTATGGCAACAATTTGTGGGATCACATCGCCCGCACGGCGAATAATCACAGTGTCGCCCACTTTTACCCCAAGGCGCGCTATTTCATCGGCGTTGTGTAAGGTGGCATTTGATACCGTCACCCCGCCGACAAATACCGCTTGAAGCCTGGCCACAGGAGTGACAGCGCCGGTGCGGCCCACTTGAAAATCCACGGATTCTAGTAAAGTCATCTCTTCTTGGGCTGGAAATTTATAAGCAATAGCCCAGCGCGGCGCTTTGGCCACAAAGCCTAAACTCAGTTGCTTATCAATGGCATTAACCTTAATCACAACCCCATCAATTTCATAGCTTAACTGACTGCGTCGATTAAGAATGTCAGCATAATAGGCATACACTTTTTCTAGGCTATCGCACAGCTTCACTTCTTGGCTGACAGGTAAGCCCCAGCGTTTTAGCTGCTGTAACTGACCAAAATGGCTTTGCTCCATGGGCTGAACTTCACCCTCAACAACGCCAAGTGCATAGGCATAAAAGCCCAGTGCCCGTGAAGCGGTAATTTTAGAATCCAATTGTCGTAAACTGCCCGCTGCGGCATTACGCGGGTTCACAAAGACTTTGTCGCCTTTGGCTTGCTGGCGAGCATTAAGTGCATCAAACGCCGCTTTGGGCATAAAGACTTCGCCACGCACTTCAACCAACTCTGGATAACCTTCACCGCGAAGACTCATGGGGATGGGTTTAATGGTGCGCACATTTTGTGTGATATCTTCGCCCACTGAGCCATCACCGCGAGTGGCTGCCCGCTCAAACTGGCCGTTACGATAGGTGATAGACACAGCTAAACCGTCAAGTTTAGGCTCACAGACATAATCGACACTAGCCACTTTATCAGTAATACGTTTATTGAACGCCTCAAAATCAGCTTGCTCGAACGCATTATCTAAGCTGAGCATCGGCTTTAGGTGAGTCACTTGGGAGAATTTGTCTAATGCATGTCCGCCTACGCGCCGACTCGGTGAATCCGCTTGAATGTATTCAGGATAGGCAGCCTCTAAAGCCAATAGCTGTTGCATAAGTCTGTCATAGTAGGCATCAGTGACGCTTGGGGCGTCATCCACATAGTATTTAATATTGTGTTGATTAAGCTCTTGAACTATATCGGCAATTTGCTTTTTACTCTCTGACATCTGATCTTCCTACTAGATAACAAATAAGGCCGCTAAGCGGCCTTATTTGTTATATTAAACTTAGACTTAGACTATGGCTTTTATACGGCGTAAATAATCTTGTTTATTGTGCTCTGTCCAGGTTTTACGCTGTTCATCTAACACCACTGCACCTAAATCATCAGCAAGCTGCTCAGCAGAATTAAGCATGATAGAGAAGTTATATTGAGCATCACCATAGCAAGGTAATGTCATAAACATCACTATCCCTTGGGTGCAAAACTGTTCCATATTGTCAGGCTCAAACACCCCCGGCTTCATCATGTTAGCTAAAGAGAACAACACCTTGCCGTTACCAGCATTATCGCTGTGACGATGGAAAATATTCATATCACCAAACTTAAAATTCAGAGATAACAAACAGGGCAGCAATTCTGCACCTTGAATTTCTTGTCCATCTTGCGCAACCACGTGCAGTACTAATACATCTTGAGGCTCACCCAGCGCTTCTGGCTCCTGGGGCGACACCTCTGGAGTTGCTTGGGCTTGCGCCGCTAAGGGCTGCGAGCTAGAAACAGGTTCAGAAAATAATTCAGGCTCATGCTTTCCTGTCTCAAATTGAGCTGGCTCTGCCATAGTTTTTACTGTTGATGCTCGCTCAGCGGTTACCGGTTCAAGGCTACGGGCAGCTGTAGTCTCAGTTTGAGCTTGAGACGTTTTTTGTAACGTCATCACAGGAACGCTGGTGTGATTATGATGCCCAGCTTGCTCTTTATCACCGGGCTTGCGCACACGGACAGCGCCAATGCCATCAGCATCAAAGCCTTGGCTATCACGACGTTGTGCTTCACTAATATTTTGCGCCCGTGTTCTTTCTCTTATCGGCTTAGGTTGCTGTTTGCGAATAGACCAAAAACCATGTGCCAATACCGCAATAATAGCGATAGCACCCAATACAAACAAAACAAGTTGTAAATCTTCCATTGGTTACCTGTATTCCTATTTATAGCGCGTCCGCCATGGCGACCGCTTGTTCTATATCCACAGCAACTATACGTGAAACCCCAGGTTCATGCATAGTAACGCCAATTAATTGATCTGCCATTTCCATGGTTATTTTATTATGGCTAATGTATATAAACTGTACGCTTTGGGACATTTCTTGTAATAAACGGCAAAAACGTTCGACGTTGGCATCATCGAGTGGCGCATCAACTTCATCTAACATACAAAAAGGTGCTGGATTCAGCCTAAAGATGGCAAACACCAATGATAATGCGGTTAGCGCTTTTTCTCCACCGCTTAATAAGTGAATGCTACTGTTCTTTTTCCCTGGTGGCTGCGCCATGATGGTCACGCCTGTTTCAAGCAAATCATCTTCTGTTAACGCTAAATATGCCTGACCACCGCCAAACACTTTAGGAAACAGTAAACCTAAATCTTTATTTACCGCCTCAAACGTAGCCTTAAAGCGACTGCGGGTTTCCTTGTCTATCTTACGAATCGCATCTTCAAGGATCAATAAGCCTTTGTTTAGATCTTCATCTTGCGCATCTAAATAGCTTTTACGCTGCTGTTGCACTTCATATTCTTCAATGGCAGCAAGGTTTATGGCGCCTAGCTTTACGATTTCTGCCCTTAGTGCATCTAGCTCAGTGCTGAGTTGCCCAGTTTTGACATCCGCCTTTAGTTGAGCAATTACATTAGCCACATCCACCTTATGCTCATCGAGCAATTGCTGCTGCGCATCAGCCTGACCTTTAAAACCCTCACGACGTAACTTTAACGCGCCTATCTTTTGAGTCAAGCCTTCAATGATACCAAGCTGTTGTTTTTGCGTTAATAGTACATTATCTAGCTCAGTTTGAACCTTAGCTTGTTTACTACGGGTATCATTTAGCTGTGTCTGCTGTATTGCTTGAGTCTCCAGCAACAGGGCGAGTTTACGCTCGTGTTGGCTATGTTGGTCTTGTTCTTGGCTACTTTGTTGCTGACGGCTTGCTTGCTCAAGTTGCGCTAAGCTATGGCTCAACTCTTGGTGTTTAAGGGCCGTTTGCTTCAATGCTTGTTGTTGCAGCGCCAATTGAGTGCTCAAAGATTGGCGAACTTGCTCATGGCGTCCCTTGGTTTTTTCTTGCTCAATGCGCGCAGCTTTAGCCTGCCTAAGTTGAGCACTAACCGACAACCACTCTTGATTAACCTTTTGCTGAGTGTTGGATAAACCTTGTAATACATCGTCTTGATTGTCTAGCCATTCCTGCAAGGCCGCTTGTTGCAGCAGGCTTTCTTGCCGCTGCAGCTCAAGTTGAGATTGGGCAGCCACAAGTTTTGCTAAATGCTTGGCACGGGTGTCATCTTGGTGCTGTAACCTAGCAAGTTCAGAAGTTAATGTCTGCAGCTTAAGTTGCAACTCATGGCCTTGTTTCTGGGTATCAAGCACTGACTGTTTTATCTGGGTCAGCGCTTGCTTTGCCTCAAGCATCTGCTGATGGGCGAGCTCAGTGTCAACATTCAAACCCTCAATATGCAATGAAAGCTGACTCAGCTCTTGGGTCAATAATAGATTTGACTGTTTTTGGCTCTTGGCTTGCAATAAAAAACCTTGCCCGAGTAAATAACCATCACGGCTCACAAAGCACTGCTGTGGCTTGAGTTCATTAATATGAGCTTTAGCATAGGCTAAATCTTCAACCCAAATAAGTTGCTCTGTCCAAGGGGCCAAATTCACTTCGGCTGAAAATGCCTTATGGCTAAATGAAGTTGCTGAAGGCATAAACCCTATGTTTTGACAGTCTTGCTCAAAGCCTGCTTGAGTCAGAGTGTTAGGTTGCAATATTTTTGCCTGCAGCACTTGTTGCAAAGCTAATTCAACCGCAAGTTCCCAACCTGGAGTCACCTTAATGTGTTGCCACAGTAGCACAGAGCCATCAGTGCCTTGTTCATCGGCTAACCACTCTTCTATTACTTGATAGCGGGATTTGGCTGACGTTTGCGCGGACATTAATTGCTGATAATGCGTTGTGCTGTCATTAAGCTGCTGCTCTTGAGCATGCAAAGCCTGTTCAAGCTCGGCGCTAAGCTGGGCCTGTTGTAATTGCGCCTCTTGGTTATCCGTTAATGTAAGACGCAGCTGCTCGCAGGCATCATGATTATCCCTGTGTTTCAACCCATCGTACTCATTGGCAAGCTCGATAAGTTTTGACTCGCTTTGCAGTAAGTCCCGTTGAACATGCTCAAGCTTAGAATTTTCTAATGCATAGGTCATTTTTGCGCTGGATAAAGCTTCTTGACTGCGGCTTAACTTTTGGTTGAGTTCATCGCTGCTGTCTTCGAGGGCATTGATTTGCTCCTCGAGCATCTCAAGGGCCTCTTGGCTCGCCTGCCACACAGCTTGCTGCTGGGCTTGCTCGGCCTCTAACCTTTGCAGCTCAAGCATCCCTTGGTTTTGCCCATGGATATTTTGCTCAAGCTGGGCCGTTAACGCTTGTTTTTGCTGCTGCCACTGGCTGTGCTGCGCTTGCCAATGCTGCAGGGCTTGTTCACATTTAGCAATATCAGTGCGGCTTTGGTAAAAGTGCTCAACTTGCTGCTGCTCAAGCTCCGTTAACTCGGCTAAGCTGGTTTGCCATTGCAATAATGTCAATTCCGCAGCTTGTGCAGCAGAATTAATTGCCGCCAATTCAAGTTCAAACTGCTGAACTTCTTGTTCAATTTTTTGGGTATTAAGGGCTAACTCTTGATAACGCACCACGAGTAATTGCGCCTGTAACTGGCGCTCGCTATGCTTAAATTCGCGGTAAGCTAACGCCGATTTAGCCTGCTGCGCCAGTTTATCGAGCTGAGTGCCTAGCTCAAGACGAATATCATTTAGGCGCGCTAAGTTGTCACGGGTATGGCGAATGCGATTTTCAGTCTCTTTACGACGTTCTTTATAACGAGAAATGCCCGCAGCTTCTTCGATAAATACCCGCAAATCTTGCGGCCTAGATTCAATTAAACGTGAAATAGTCCCTTGTTCAATAATGGCATAACTGCGCGGGCCAAGACCGGTTCCCATGAATAGGTCGGTGATGTCTTTACGACGGCATTTTTGTCCATTCAGAAAATACGAACTCTCGCCATCACGGCTCACCTGACGCTTAACGGAAATTTCTTGATAACTGGCATATTGACCAGCAAGGCGACCTAAGCTGTTATCAAATACCAGCTCAACCCCTGCTACTGACACAGGGCGACGTACACTTGAGCCATTGAAGATAACATCAGCCATCGAGTCGCCACGAAGATTCTTGGCCGAGCTCTCTCCAAGCACCCAGCGCACCGCGTCGATGATGTTTGACTTACCGCAACCGTTAGGGCCAATAATTGCTGATAGTTGCTGTTCGAAGGGAATTTTAGTCACGTCGACAAAGGATTTAAATCCAGCAAGTTTTATCTGTTTTAATCTCATATTGCTAAAGAGTCATTTCCTGGGCTTAAGACAAGTATCAACGGCGCCCACTTTAACAATTAGGTCGCATTTTGTAACGATTTTTATCAGTGAAATAGCGATATCGCCTTGTTTTATGACCTTGAGATAAGCACAATCCTGAAAAGACTTTTAAGGAGAGCCTTAATGCCCAGCGATGTAAAAAAAACGAATAAGAGTGGCTTTGACTACTTTATGGCAGGTTTTAGTTTAATTAAACAACCGGGGTTACGAAGCTTCGTATTTATCCCGCTTATGATTAATATCCTGCTCTTTGGCACTGTAATGTATCTAGCCATTGGTGAATTAGCGCTGTTGTTTGACTGGGTTAATGGCCAACTACCAGAATACCTAACTTGGCTTAAGTTTTTCCTTTGGCCTTTGGCTGTGCTGAGCTTACTGGTTATTATGTCTTTTATCTTCAGCTCAGTGATGAACTGGCTTGCAGCTCCTTTTAACGGCTTGTTGGCTGAAAAAGTGGAGCAACACCTTACCGGCAAAGCGCTAAACTCTGGCGGCGCCATAGATTTGGTGAAAGATTTGCCAAGAATTTTTGGCCGTGAATGGCAAAAGCTTAAATATTATTTACCGCGAGCTATTGGGTTTTTAATTCTGTTTTGGGTTCCTGTCGTCGGCCAAACCTTAGCACCTGTACTGTGGTTTTTATTCACAGCCTGGATGATGGCAGTGCAGTATTGTGATTTCCCGTTTGATAATCATAAGGTGCCATTTGAGGACATGAAATTTGCCCTGAGGCAAACCCGAGGCACAAGTTATAGCTTTGGCGCCGCCGTCACCTTATTTGCCATGATCCCTATCATCAACTTTATCGTGATGCCTGTAGCGATTTGCGGCGCAACAGCTATGTGGGTCGACAGGTACAGAGAAGCTTATAAGCACCCTGTGATTGCCGCTGACTAGCTAACCTCAGCTCAGTTAGCTAACACATAATAAAAAACGCCAAGGTTTCCCTTGGCGTTTTTTATTAATCCTATACTCGCACTCAGTCTGTAATCATCAGTGGACCACTAAATATAGTGATTAACTAATGAACTAGAATGAGATTTCTCCCTTGCTCTTTCGCCGCATAAAGCGCTTCATCAGCACGGTTGAGTACCTGATCGATTTGTTCATCACCAAAGGTTGCTATGCCGCAGCTAAAGGTCACCAAGAGATCTCCAGCTGAAGTGCTGATACTTTTGTGCTCATTCTTCACTCTAAACGCTTCCATCAAGGTGAGAGTTTTGTCTGCATCTAAACCCTTAAAGGCCACCACAAACTCCTCACCACCAAAACGGGCTACGGTAAAGCGCTGGCCAAATGCTTCCACTAAACGATTAGCAAAGGTCACCAAGACTTCGTCTCCCACATCATGCCCGTGGGTGTCATTCACCTTTTTGAAAAAATCGATATCAAGGAGTGCCAAACTAAAGCAGCCTTCTTCTTCGTGCTCATTTTCGTATTCACTAAAAAAGTATCGCCGAGTAAAAACTTGGGTGAGGTAATCTCGATTAGCCTTTTCCCATAGACTTTGCATCATATCGAGCGCATCTAAGGTGTTGTTAATTCGGCAATGAAACTCTTCATGAACAAACGGCATTTGCAGAAAGTCGTTGGCGCCATTCTTGATAAAACGCGCCGATAAGCTGGCATCATCAGCAAGACCTATGATGGCGAGATCTTCTCGCTCAAACTCTTCTCTTAGCTTAATCACCAGATCGGCGCCATTCAGGTTTGGCATTTCATAATCAGTAATAAGTAAGCGAATATCTTCTTGTTCAGCCAGTACGGTCAGTGCTTGCTCGCCATCTTCGACCTCTATGACTTGAAATAGATGCTGCTCTAAGAGCAATTTAACGAATTTTCGACTGATAACTGAATGCTGAGCAATTAACACCTTGACGTCTTTATTACTATTAATCCTAGCAACCAACTTAGCAACATACTGATAACTATAGCGATTTTCCTTGAGAATATAGTCAACAATCCCCATGGTTAACAATTCATCACGAAGCTCTTCATTAAAGCTCCCTGTCATCACAATACATGGGGTTGTGTAAGCTGAGCGCACTAATTTAACGATTTCGCCATTAGGGGCATCGGGTAAAATAAGATCTGCGACCACCACAAAATATTTGTATTGCTCCAAAAGGGCAATGGCAGAGGTGAGGTCTTCAGCAATATCGACTTCGCAACCCGTTTCCTGAACAATTAAATGCTTCAGAATTTTAGATACAGTGTTACTGTCTTCAACTATCAAAACTCGCAATCCACTCACCTCTTTTGTTGTCAGTGCTTTTTTAGTGGCTAGATTTTCTCCAGCACTATGCTGCCGATGGAGTATCCAGCGCCAAATGAGCATAACAAGCCTAAATCGCCACTGGTAAAGTCTTGTTTGTATTTATGAAACGCTATAACGGAGCCAGCAGAAGCTGTGTTAGCAAATTCATTAAGTACTATGGGCGCTTTGATCGGGTCAACTTCATCGCCCAGTAATTTCTTAACCACAAACATATTCATATTGATGTTAGCTTGATGTAGCCATAAACGCTTAAATTCTTCAGGTTTTATTTGCTCATCATTAAATTGTGCGTCCAAATGCTGATAAATCATTGGCAACAATTCTTTGAATACCTTGCGGCCTTGTTGGTGGAATAGTTTATCGCCATTGTGAGCATTAGCCGGATCGCAGCGATTCACAAAACCAAAATTACTGCGAATGTTATTAGAGTAATCCGTGACGCAGCGGCTGGACAAAATGCTAAACGCATCGTCTGTTTTGCAGAACTGCGCATCTTCTACCACTAAGGCGGTCGCAACATCACCAAAGATGAAGTGGCTGTCTCTGTCTTTAAAATTAATTTGTGGCGATGTCAGCTCAGGATTGATCACCAACACTCTTGTTGCTGTGCCGCCGCGAATGGCATTTAAGGCATTCACTATGGCAAACGTCGCCGATGAACAAGCCACCAGCATGTCATAGGCAAAGCCCTTAGTGCCAAGAGCTTGCTGAATTTCGATTGAAATAGCAGGGTAAGCTCTTTGGGTATAGGCACAAGCCACTATGACTAAATCTATATCTTCAGCGTTAAGGTTAGCTTGAGCTAACGCCTCCTTAGCCGCTTCAATCCCCATAGATGCCTGCATGGACAAGGCATCTGACGGCGCATCTGCAATCAAGGGCATCATCACGTTCGGATCTAAAATACCGTCTTTGACCATCACATAGCGGCTCTGGATCCCTGAGGCTTTTTCAATAAACTCACTCGATGAATGTGCTAATGGAGCCACGGTTTCATCAGCGATTCCAGCTTGATTAGCTAAATTGAATTGATCGACATAGGCGTTATAGCTAGTCACCAACTCTTGGTTAGACACGCTATAAGGTGGGGTAAATAAACCCGTTCCTGAAATTACTACCTTTTTCATCATTCTCTTACCAAACATAATTGAATAGGCGGTCAAACCATAGGACACTCTAAAAACAAAAATCTCATGGGCGTTATATGAAGATTGACCGTAAATTGTTGTTGCTTATTCTAGTACTATCTACTTGAATAACCTTAATACTAATTTCTATTTTGGCTATGGTCAGACCAACTAATGACCAAAAATAAAGTTAAGTTCAACATGACTTCGTTAAATAAAGCCGTATATGAGCGCGATACTTTAAGTCCTAGGTTCGCTTTCATCGCCTAAAGCGAATATTATGTGCATATAAATAGTTCCATTAATAACTAAAAAGCATAACGAAGAACAAAGAATCACTTCTCAAACTGATAAAGCAGATTATGATCAAGGCATGAACTCAAAGGAGCATAAGTATCATGAGCAAGATTTTCGAAGATAATTCATACACTATGGGTAATACCCCTTTAGTTAGACTCAACAAGGTCAGCAATGGCAAAGTATTGGCTAAAGTTGAATCCCGCAACCCAAGTTTCAGCATTAAGTGCCGTATCGGCGCGAACATGATTTGGGATGCAGAAAAGAAAGGCTTGCTCAATAAAGATATTGAACTCATAGAGCCAACGTCGGGTAATACTGGGATAGCCTTGGCCTATGTTGCCGCTGCCCGTGGTTATAAACTGACCTTAACCATGCCTAATTCCATGAGCCTTGAACGTCGTAAATTGCTAAAAGCCTTAGGCGCAAATTTAGTGCTTACTGAAGGCGCTAAAGGCATGAAAGGCGCTATCGATAAAGCCGAAGAAATTCGTCAATCAGCACCAGAAAAGTACCTTATTTTGCAACAGTTTGAAAATCCTTCAAACCCAGCTATACATGAAAAAACCACAGGTCCAGAAATTTGGAATGACACCGACGGTGAAGTAGATGTGTTTGTTGCTGGTGTCGGCACCGGTGGCACCTTAACGGGGGTGAGCCGTTACCTTAAAGCACAAGGTAAAGCCATTACGTCTGTGGCGGTTGAACCTGTTGACTCACCGGTTATTGCCCAAGCATTAGCAGGATTGCCACTGCAACCAGGACCTCATAAAATTCAAGGTATTGGCGCAGGTTTTATCCCAGGTAACTTAGATTTATCTCTCATTGATAGAGTTGAAGCTGTCAGCAATGAAGATGCTATCGAGATGGCAAGACGCCTGATGAAAGAGGAAGGCATCTTAGTCGGCATTTCTTCAGGTGCCGCCGTGGTTGCAGCTAATCGTATTGCTGAATTACCAGAATTTGAAGGTAAAACCATCGTGGTCATTCTGCCTTCTGCCGCTGAACGCTATTTATCCTCAGTGCTTTTCCAAGGTGAATTTGACGATGCTGAGAACGTTCAGTAATCAGCTCACCTTGACTCATGAGTAAACCCAATAAAAACGCCAGCATTTGCTGGCGTTTTTAGTTCTAAAAAATCCGCGTTTAGGCTAACGCTTGCTCAATATCAGCGATCAAATCAGTCACGTCTTCAAGGCCCACTGAGATCCGTAATAAATTATCTGTGATCCCAGCATCCATCCTGGCCTCTAAAGTATACGGCGAGTGAGTCATGGAAGCCGGATGCTGAATGAGTGACTCAGCATCCCCTAAGCTTACCGCTATGGTAAATAGCTTAAGACGGTTAACAAAATCAATCGCCGCTTGTTTATCACCCTTAAGTTCAAAGGCGATCACCCCGCCTGCACGCTTCATTTGCTTGCCGATAAAAGCATGCCCCTGATGACTCGTTAAGCCTGGATAAAACACCTTAGAAAAGGCGTCATGTTCAACCAAGTAATTCGCGAGTACTTCAGCGTTGTCACAATGTCTTGCTAAACGCACATCTAAGGTTTTAAGCCCGCGCAGAATAAGCCATGCATCATGGGGAGACATGACGCCGCCAAAGTCTTTTAAAATTTCGTATTTAAGCTTATGCATGTGATCTTTTTTACCGCAGACTATGCCTGCAATAACATCACCATGGCCGTTTAAATACTTGGTGGCACTGTGGATCACCATGTCTATGCCCATTGCCAACGGCTTTTGCAGCAAAGGGGTCATAAAGGTGTTATCCACTATGCTGATAAGCCCGTGTTTTTTGGCTACTGTCGCCATGGCTTCAAGGTCAAACACTTGTAAATGTGGGTTAACGGGGGTCTCACAAAATAGCACCCGAGTATTAGGCTTAATCGCAGCTTCAACCGCTTGCATATCACTAAAATCCACCAAGCTGGTACTAATACCGTAACGGACAAGCTGGGTAGTGAGTAATGCAAAGGTGCAACCGTACACAGCTTTTGAAGCGATAAGGTGGTCGCCCTGCTCCAGATGAGTCAACAAAGCCGCAGACACTGCCGCCATCCCAGATGCCGTAGCTGCTGCATCATCAGCGCCTTCAAGCAAGGCCATTTTACGCTCAAGCTCAGCCGTGGTGGGATTGCCAAGACGCGTATAAATATAACCCGGCTCATCCCCTGCAAACCGAGCACCACCTTGCTCAGCGGTTTCAAAGGCAAAGGTGGCACTTTGGTACAAAGGAGTGACTAGCGCCCCAAACGCTTCTCTTTGATGACCACCATGAATCGCAACCGTTGCTGACTTCCATTTATCTTGCATTTCAATCTCCTGACCACAAATATTATGTGTTGTTAGTGTGGTAATGCTCAGTATGAATTAAATTCATCTTTGCATAACATACAGGGACTGACGATTTAGCCAATGGGCTGACAAAAAATAACCCAACTCATGATGTAAAACCTATGTTACAAAAGATGAGGTCAGAAAAAGAGTCTAGGATTTCAGCACGGCGATTTTTAATATTCAGTAAACTGAATTAACTCGATTAAAAATAACAGGTGAAGGAATTGAAATGCACAAAGGAAACTGCCTTTGTGGCAAGGTAAATTTTACTGTTAAAGAAAAACTCGCGGCAACGGATGTGTGCCATTGCACTCAATATCGTAAATGGACTGGGCATCAGTTTGCCAATGTTGAAGTATCACGGGAGGCACTGTTCATTAACGGTGAACAGCACCTAAAATGGCTTCATTCATCAGACAAAGTGCGCCGTGGATTTTGCTGTGATTGCGGCTCATCGCTATTTTTTGCCCCTATAGATAAGCAACCGCATCAATGGATCGGCATTGCTCTGGCGCATTTGACTCCCCAACGGGCACCAGTATCAAGCTGCATATTTTTGTTGCCGAAAAGGCGATGACAATGACATCAGCGATGACGCACAGCAAAACCTTTATTAATACTGAAGTGTTACAGCCAGCGCTGCATTTCAACTAAGCGGCTGTAGGTACGGCGAAACTCAAACTTGAGCGCCCCGTCTTGATAAAGCTCATCCAATGGCCATTGGCTATTCAGCACTAACGTCACTTTTTGGTCGTACAATTCATCCACCAAACTGATAAAGCGCCGCGCGGGATCATCCTCAATGGCGTAGGCTAGTTGCCGCTCTCCTGTTGGGGTGGCAAGAGCGCCATCTTCAGTGCCCCGCGCTCTTATCCAGCTGCGTAATTCACCGCCAAGACGCGGCACTTCACTGAGTAAAATGTGGCTAAACTGCTCGGCAATTTCAATGTAATCTAATGCCGAGCGCGGCCCTTGGCACAAGGCTTGAAACTCAAACCAGGCGATAGAATTACACTGGGCTTTTATGGGGATATCTCGCTGACAAATGCGCACTGTGCTATCCAGCATTGAGGAAAGCTGTCGCTTTTCTGCTTGTACTGATAATTGCGCGCAAAGCTGGGTAAATTGGATCTGAGGGCTATGTTTTGAAGGTAAAGATAAATATTCCAGTCGCTGGGTGTCGTCACTGACTGCAGACAAATTGCTGCAGGGCGCTAGGCGGTGATCCACTTGACCGCTTAAATGAATTTCATGATTAAAACCTTGTAATAGCGTTATCGCAGGTAAGAATCTATCTCGCTGCAGGCCATTTTTATACAGTTCAATAATGGGAATATTAGAGGTTGCCACTAGCACCACGCCTGCGTTAAACAATGCGTCAAACAGCCGGCCAAGCAAGATGGCATCACCAATGTCTGCGACAAAAAACTCATCGAAACAAATTAATCGATATTCTGCGGCAAGTTCTTTGGCAACATAGAGCAGTGGATCTCCCTTGCCTGAGGTCTGATTGAGCTTTTTATGTACCAGCGCCATGAAACGATGAAAATGCAGCCTGAGCACGGGGGCATCTTGCTCCTCACTCACGGCTTGATAAAATATATCCATCAGCAAGGTTTTACCTCGGCCCACGTCCCCCCAAAGGTATACTCCTTTAATGATATTTATCTGCTCAGCCCTGTTCGTCCTAGAGTGAGCGGAAATGCTGGTTTGACTCGCCTGCTGGCTTACCCAGAGCTGATAAAGTGTCTCTAATGCCTCAAGGGCTTGGTGCTGAGCGGGATCGTCAACAATGTCATTGCGACAAAGACCTAAATAGCGAGTAAGCGGTGATTGCATCATGGTATATCGCGGCGCTTAATTGTTGTTCAACGCGCCTTAAGTCCTGTTGGTTGGCTTTATTCGAGCCGCAGTTTACTTTACTCTGAGACATTGAAACAGGGCGAAGTCAAAGACCCTTGCCCCAACATGAGAGCACACAACTTGGCAAAATTACCATCAACTGAGTCAGAGCTGAGTTTAAAAGACAAGTCATCGGCTTGGCGTGTGAGTATTTTAACCTCCTTAATAAAGCTCAAACAACGCCGTTTTTGGCTTCATTTACTGCGAGACTTAAGCCTACTGATGATCATAGGTTTTGCAATTTCAAGCTATCAGCAACGTCACATGCTTAAAGATACAGCCCCAGCACTTGATCTAATCACCACTCAGGGCAGTATGGCATTGTCAGGCCATGTAAATGAGCCTAAGGCCAAGCTAGTGTACTTTTTTGGTACTTGGTGCCCAGTGTGCCGCTTTACCTCCCCTGCCGTGCACGCCATCACTAGCGAGCATCCCACAATAGCCATTGCCTTGGCATCTGGTACCGATGTGCAGATCAATGAATTTATGACTCACCAAGCCTACAACTTTGATGTGATTAATGATGATAATGGCGCCATCAGCCAGAGTTGGGGTGTGCAGGCTGTGCCTGCGTTTTATATCTTAGACAGTGAAAATAATATCGTCTTCGTCACCTCTGGGGCGAGTTCTGAATGGGGCTTAAGATTCAGGCTCTGGTGGGCTAACCTTTAAGCAAAGTTACCCATATACCTAGGGCTAGATTTTTATACCTGGCTGAAGATACAAAGCTAGGCTTTTATATTGGCCTGCACTTATATACAAGGCAGACTTTGGCGGCGCAAACCACAGCTTTTCCAGGCTAGTAAAACTTTGTTATCATTAGCGCCCTGAAGATATCTACTGATAGCTTCACCCAGTAACCATGATAGAGAGCACAATGAGCGATAGCCCCGTGATGCAAGTCTTTAATTATCAGCCGCCGAGTATTCCTTGGCTAGACATACGCTACCTTGATAGAGACATCATAGTCATCAACAAACCCTCGGGATTATTGTCAAACCCAGGCCGCTCTCCGGATACGCATGATACTGCCATCACCCGCTTGCAGCGGTTGTATCCTGAAACCATTTTAATTCACCGTCTCGACTGCGATACTTCGGGCATTATGATTTTTGCCCGCAATAAAAAAGCGGAATCCAATCTCAAAACTCAGTTTCAAAACCGCCAAGCCAAAAAAGTTTACATCGCAGAAGTGACAGGCTATTTCAGCCAAGATGAAGGGAAAGTTAATTTTCCCCTTGGGCCAAATCTGCAACAGCCACCATTTCAGCAAGTAAGTGATTCAGGTAAGCCAGCACTCACTTACTTCAATTTACTTGAGCACAGAGCATCATCAAGCTTGGTCGAATTAAAGCCACACACAGGCCGTACTCATCAACTTAGGGTGCACATGCAGGCCCTAGGGCACACCATTCTTGGAGATGAGTTTTACGGTGATAGTGCCGTCATTGCTGCCAGCCACAGGCTAAACCTGCACGCTCAGTCGCTCACTGTGCTACACCCTTTCAAGCAAGTCGAAATGCAGTTTTTTAGTCAGCATCCGTTCTAGTCATTGATCTAGTTAACCTAAATTTATCGGCTTAAAAAGCAAAAGCCCATGATGAAAACATCATGGGCTTTTTTGTGGCTGCCTTTTGGCATTCACATACGTGTTAGAGTTTGGTTTAACTATTTGCTTTCGCTTCTGCCGCTTCACAGGCTGCAGCAGTGAACAATACATCGGTTGAGCTATTAAGGGCGGTTTCTGCAGAATCTTGCACTACCCCAATAATAAAGCCCACTGCCACCACTTGCATGGCGATGTCATTTGAAATACCAAACAAGCTACACGCCAATGGAATAAGCAGTAATGAGCCACCAGCAACGCCGGATGCACCACATGCCGCAACCGAGGCCATAACACTAAGCAATAGCGCCGTGATGAAGTCCACTTGCACACCTAAAGTGTGAGCCGCGGCTAAAGTCAGCACAGTAATAGTGATAGCAGCGCCGCCCATGTTAATGGTCGCGCCTAATGGGATGGACACTGAGTAAGTATCTTCATGGAGCTTAAGCTCTTCGCATAAGGCCATATTCACTGGAATATTAGCCGCGCTTGAGCGAGTAAAGAATGCTGTTACGCCGCTACCACGAAGGCATTTAAACACTAAAGGATAAGGGTTGCGTTTGATTTTAATGTAAACAATTAGCGGATTAACCACTAAAGCAATAATAAGCATAGCGCCCACTAACACCATCAATAATTGCCCGTAACCGGCTAAAGCATCAAAACCTGTTGCGGCAACAGTGCCTGCCACTAAACCAAAAATACCAAGAGGGGCTAAGCGAATAACAAAGCGCACAATTTGTGACACCCCATGGCTGATATCATTAAGCACTGCTTTGGTTGCATCAGTGCCGTGATGCAGCGCAACACCTAAACCAATACCCCATGCCAAAATGCCAATATAATTACCGGTCATTAATGCATTGACGGGATTATCCACCAATTTAAATAATAAGGTACTTAATACCTCGGCTATGCCTTGGGGTGGGTTTGAACCCTCAACGCCAGTCACTAACACTAAGCTTGTGGGAAAAGCGAAACTTAATAGCACGGCAGTGAGTGCTGCGGCAAAGGTGCCGATTAAATACAGCGCTATGATAGGTCGCATATTGGTGTGGCTGTTCTTTTTCTGGTTAGCAATGGATGATGCGACCAAAACAAATACCAACACAGGAGCAATCGCCTTAAGTGCACCAACGAAAAAGTCCCCCAAAAAACTCACTTGCATCGCAGCAGACGTGGACACGCTCGCCAGCACCATAGCTAACACAATACCAGCAATAATTTGAAGTACTAAGCTTGCGTGGATAACGCGCTGAAAAATAGATGGATTTGAACTCATGTAAAAACCTTTATTATTGTTGTGATGGGCAATACCAATTCCATTGGTACTCCCCTAAGCGTTGCCCAGCAACTTATTAACGACTGCCATAACAGCATACGAACAAAGTAAGCTAACCGAAATAAGCCTGCATATCAATCACAACCCATTGATAGCAGCGCTTTTAGAAAGAGGTCTGATGTGAGTTACGCGGGTTCAGTCACTTGATTTGCGCCTCTAAGCATGGCATTGACTAATTCATGAGCATCAAATTTAGTTAATGCTTCATTAGCGCCCACTTGCTTAGCCTGACTCACGCTTATCTCACTTGAAAGCGAAGTGTGTAAAATAATGTAGGCACGCTCGAGCAGAGGGTTATCTCGCACGGCAAAGGCAAGTTCATAACCATCAAGCCCTGGCATTTCGATATCACTCACTAATAAATCAATGGGTTTATTATTCGCCGCCGCTTGCTGCATTATATCAAGAGCCTCCTGTCCGTTAGCCGTCACCTGATAGCTAATATTAAGTGAGTCGAGCGCATCTGATAATTGTTTGCGGGCCACTTTTGAGTCATCAACCAGTAAGATTTTCAGCGGCTTTAGCTTCTCTCGCTGTATATCGGTCAATGCTGCCCGTTTTGTATTAGGATCTTCAGGAAATATTTTTGAAAGCAGTAATTCAACGTCCATCAATTGCACTAATTGATTTTCATAACGCGTGACGCCAGTTAAAAAAGCATTCGCGCCTAAATTGCCAGAAGGAGCTTCGATATCACGCCAGTTACATTCCATGATTTTATCAATTTCGCGCACCATAAAGCCTATCAACATTCGCTGACAATCAGTAATAATAATATAGCTATTGGCTTTATCTTCTTCAGCAATTGGCCGAAAGCCTATGGCTGCTGCCATATCGATGACGGGAATGGTACTACCGCGAACAGTTGCGGCGCCGAGAACATGAGGGTGAGATTTGGGGATTTTAGCCAGTGGCACATAAGGCACTAACTCACGAATTTTTAAGGTACCTAAAGCAAAAAGCTGAGTGTAATTCAAACGAAAAAGTAATAATCCTTGAGATTGACCCGCCTTACTTTTCATACCCTTGATCCTTTGTGTTAAACAATATAAAAACAATCACACTCTCGTGTAATTTTACTCGTACTACTTGAGCCAAAAACCTGAGGTTAATCACACTTAACATTAAAGTCAGCATTGGCATTAAAATCAATAACCAATGGACTATCAACAATCTAGAGTAAACGACCTACAACCCAGAAACAACAAAGCGACTTAGGCGCTCAAAACTTAAATTATTTCGTTTAAACCATTTGGCTTAGTCATTCATGGCTTATGATTATCTGAATTCGAGTCTATGGTTAATCTTGTAAAGCGTAGAGCACATCAAACACAAATTGATCCCAGCCTTCGGCACTAAAAGCAATATCGCGCACATTACGCACCTGACTAACAGCATGTAGCGGCGCCGCGCCATGCTGCATCAAATAATAGGCCATCATTAGCCCAGTCCTGTCTTTGCCTGAGCGGCAGTGAATAAGCACAGGCAAGTGATCCGCTTCACATTGGTCAATAAAAGCTAAGGCCTTTGGCAATATTTCAGTGCAAGTGGCTAAATCTGCATCTGTGGGCGGGATGCTATCTGGCAAGGTAAATACCCGGTGAACAATTCCCACCGCAGCCATGGCATTGGTATTACACTCTGCAGCATCATTCAACGACACTATCGCTTTAATGCCGGCAGCTTTAATGTCAGCAAGATCCCACGGGGTTTTATTTGGGCCACTGCGTCCTGCAATTTTTCCATCGACTAACCAAAAAATGTCATTCATTTCATCTACTACTCTGGCGTTGAACTTTTATCGTAATATTAGCCGCCTAACATCACAACACAGTGGGCTAAACACTAACCTTGAACAGGCTAAACTAGTCAGCTTTTTTAGCCCAAATGCTCACATTGGCTTGCGGCAAAGCTTTGCGCTTTTTCTTTCCCGTGCCTTCAGGCTTAGCCATAGGCTTATCCTGCTCGAGTAGCGCTTCTGGCATTTGCTCATCGGCTTCAAAACCCGCCACTTGCTCACGCTCCAACCGAATTTTGTTCTTTTTTTCTATTACTGAAAAATGATGATATTCATCATGTGACAATAAACTTAATGCTAAGCCCACTTCCCCCGCACGGCCGCTGCGGCCAATTCTGTGCATATAATCTGCGGGGCTTCTGGGTAAATCAAAGTTGATGACTACCGGCAGTTTTTCAATGTCTAAGCCACGGGCTGCGATATCGGTTGCGATCAACACTTGAATGTCGCCGGCTTTAAAGCCTTCAAGTACACGACTGCGCGCACCTTGGGCTTTATCACCATGGAACACTTCAGCGGTGATGCCGCGCTTAGCCAATTTTTGCGCCAGATGATTACAGCTGTTTTTAGCGCCAACAAAAATCAGTACCTGTCGCCATTGATGTTCATTGAGTAAATGAGCTAATAAGGCGGTTTTCTTGTCGCGGTTTACCGTCATCACACGCTGCACTAGCGTGCTTGACTCTGGGTTTTGCAATTGGATTTCAATTGGATTATTCAACAGCGCATGGGTTAACTGGCGCACTTCTTCAGGAAAAGTTGCCGAGAATAACAAGGTTTGCTTCTTTTTGGGCAGCAGCGCCAAGATCTGACCGATTTCGTCAGTAAAACCAAGGCTTAGCATTCTGTCCGCTTCATCGAGCACTAAGGTGCTGACATCGGCAAGTTTGAGTGCATTAGAAGAGAGTAAATCGAGCAAACGGCCAGGCGTTGCCACCACAATATCGGCGCCGCCACGTAAGGCTAACATCTGAGTATTGACAGAAACACCGCCAAACGCTGCGACAACTTTAATGGCGCCATTAGTGTGCACCGCATAAGACTTAAAGCTGTCCGCCACTTGCTTAGCAAGTTCTCTGGTTGGCACTAACACCAACGCACGAACGCCGTTACCCTTAAGAGGTTTTAGCGGCTTTGAAAGCAAAGCATGCAATAGGGGCAAAGCAAACGCCGCGGTTTTACCTGAGCCAGTATTCGCCCCAGCTAACAAGTCTTTACCCGCTAACACATTGCCTATGGTCTGGGCTTGAATAGGGGTTGGCACTTGATAGTCTAATTCGACAAGACGTGACAATAAGGCACTGTGTAAGCCAAATTCGGCAAATGTGGCGGCGAAAGCTGGGGTCATTGATTTAAGGCGCTCAAGAAATGAATTCAGGGGCGCATTTTAACGCACTTTAATCTGAGAGTCAGATTAATTAACCGCATTCCCTAGGCAAGTCATATTAATGTTTAACTCTCAACCCATTAATGGCACAGAAGTTAAGTCATCTAACATGCTGACGCTACAAGACAAGGTTAAACAATACCTTCTAAATCAAGTAAATATTGTTTCATGTCTAGGCCGTAGGCATAGCCAGTAAGCTTGCCGCTTTTACCTATGACGCGATGACAAGGCACGATAATGGCTATGGGATTGGCGCCATTTGCCGCCCCTACAGCACGTACGGCTTTGGGACGTTCAATGTGATTGGCAATATCAGAGTAACTGCACACTTGGCCAAAGTTAAGCTCACTTAGTGCCTGCCACACTTGCCGCTGAAACTCAGTGCCTTTAGGTGCTAAGGGGAGCTCAAAGTGTTGGCGCTTTCCGGCAAAATACTCTGTAAGTTGAGCTAAGGTGAGATCAAGGTGTGCCCTGCCTTGATCAACCAATGCTTTATCAATCGGGGGATTTAAATCTCTATCTAACACTGTGGTCGATTTTACTTCAAGGATTTGACTTACCGCCTCCAAACAGCTTACTTGCAAATGGGTCAAACCTAGCCCGCTGGCCTTTAGGGATAACAGCCCCACAGGGCTACTCACAAGGAACTCAATCACAGGCGCTGGCATCTTGCTATCAATCTGGTTTTTTGGCTTCATTTGAGCGCTTCCTTCTTGTTTGACGCTTTCTGGCTAGGTTGTTTATTGTTAATAACTTTTTTGCTAACCACATTCTTGCTCGACTCTTTCTTACTCGTCATTAGCGCTTCATCATCCCATAAGCCGAAGGTGAGATAACTGCCCCAAGGTGACACCTTATTGGCTATGTCAGCCGCCAAGGCTAAATACGCTTTTGGGGTTTCAATGATTTCCCCTGCCTTAGCGTATAGCCCGTAAACTCTATGCTTAATCACTAAGTCTGAACTTAAAAACACATTGGGTTCACTTAAGCCGCGCATCTTAGCGTAGGCCACAGTCCAAGGGCCAATGCCTTTAACCTCAAGCCAATCATCTGGGGTGGAATGTGGGTGCTCTTGCACATAAGCGCCAAGGGCATTGAGGGCAAGCTTGCGGGCACCTGGCATTTTTAATTCTTTAAGGCTCGCTTTAGCCACAGCTTCTGGCGTTGGAAATAAGCGCCAAACTTGACCATTAAGATCAAAGGTTTCGCCATAATGTTCAACCAGCGTATTGAGTAATTTAGTGGCTTGTTGCACGCTAACCTGTTGACCCAATATGGCGCGGCACGCGGCCTCAAACACGCTCGCGGTCGCAGGAATGCGTAACCCAGCATCAAGCTTTGCTCCCATGGCAACAAGCGGACTAAAGGTCTGCGCTATCAATGCCATATCAGTATCTAAATCGAGCAGACGCCTTATCCTCAATACCACTGGGTGTAATTGCTTCACATCTTGGCTGTGCAGTAAATAAATTTGGGTGTCGAACTGCAACTTAGTTTCATTGAGACGCACCTTGAACACGCCTTTTACCCCATCGAAGCAAAAGCTGCGGCTATAGCTTTGGTCTTCATCTAAAATTTCCATGCTGATCACTTGACGACATTGGTAAAACGCCCACATTTTGTGCCAATTGAGCGGCGGACGAAATGCCAGCGACAGGCAAATCTCTTGGGTTATTGCCCCCTCTGCATCCTTATTGTTTCGAGTATTTGTTTGGGCCTTGGCTGACACTTTGCGTAGCGCCGTTGGCGTCAGTTGTAACTCTTGCTGAAACACTTCATTAAAGCGTCGCAAGCTATTAAAGCCTGCGGCCATTGCAACTTGTGTTATGGGTAGCTGAGTTTGATGTAACAATTGCTTGGCAAACATCAACTGTTGATACAAGGCAAAGCGCTTGGGCGATGTTCCCAGACCTTGGTTAAAGAGCTTGGCTAAGTAACGGCTCGAAATCCCCAACTTAAGCGCTAACGACTCCACAGAGCCTGAGTTATCACCACGTAAATAGCCTTGTTCTATCAGACTAATGGCACGTTTTAAGCTGGTTTGAGTACCAAGCCAAGCATGTGAATGCGGCGCACTGTCGGGGCGACAACGCAGGCAAGGCCTCAGCCCGGCATTGGCAGCCTGAATGGCAGAATCAAAATAGCGCACGTTTTTCTCCAGTGGGGGCGGCGCTGGGCAAATAGAGCGGCAATAAATACCCGTCGAAAATACTCCAGTAAAAAACTGACCGTCAAACCTTGCATCGCGGCTGAGTCTAGCTTGCAGGCATACACTTGGACTTATCACGCAGTTATTTTCATGTGGCCCTTGAACTTCATTGCGAGTTGCCATTGGCTTCTATCCACTGTATTTCATATCTATGCCCTACTGTACTGAAATAAACAGCTGCTCACTAGCGGAAATCGGAACTCAATGTTCAGATAAGGTAAATAACTCGTTTAGGCAAGTGGAAATGAAATTTACCCATTAACAGCCATCCATTTTGGGTTATCCTAGCTATCTGTTTTTATTGAATGATGCGCTGAGTATTCGATGTTTAAATTTTTTGAATCATTAACCCAACCTTTGCCCCCAGAAGAACCAAGCCAGCCCCCTTCTGGCGTGTATGCGTTCTGTCGCCATTACACTCAAGGTTTTGGCGCCTTGCTGATCACCATGTCGGTATTAACCGCTATTTTAGCCATGCTCGAAGTGTCTTTATTCGGCTTTATGGGTCAGCTGGTGGATTGGCTTGTCACTAAAGATCCGCAAACCTTGTGGCAAGATGAGAAGACTACCTTGATCGCCATGTCTGTCATCGTCTTGCTGGTGATCCCACTGCTGGTGTGGCTACACGCCTCGATTGCCTACCAATCTTTGCTGGGCAATTATCCCATGGCTATTCGCTGGCAGACTCACAGGTATCTGCTTAAACAGAGCATTTCGTTTTATCAAGATGATTTTGCCGGCCGTATCGCCACGAAAGTGATGCAAACCTCACTTGCGGTGCGTGAAACCGTAATGAAATTACTCGATGTCCTGGTCTATGTGCTGGTGTATTTCACCTCCATGTTAGTGATGATAGCCAGCGCCGATCTGCGCTTAATGCTACCTATGCTTGTCTGGCTCACCGCTTATGTGGCGATTCAGTGGAAATTAGTGCCTAAGTTAAAGGCTATTTCCACTGAGCAAGCCGATGCACGCTCAACCATGACAGGACGCATCGTCGACAGCTATACCAATATCTCGACGGTAAAACTCTTCTCCCATACTAAGCAAGAAGCGGATTATGCCCGTGACAGCATGATGATTTTCCTAAAAACCGTTTATGGACAGATGCGCTTAGTGACTGTGATCAACGTCTCAGTGCAAATCATCAACTATGTGCTGGCCTTTGTTATCGCAGCTGTGTCCATCTGGCTGTGGGCTGACAATGCCATTAGTGTCGGCGCTATCGCCATTGCCGTGAGTTTGGCCTTGCGCTTGAATGGCATGTCCCAGTGGATCATGTGGGAAATCAGTTCATTATTCGAAAATATTGGCACTGTAACAGACGGCATGAATACCTTATCTAAGCCTATCGCTATTGAAGATAAGCCAGACGCGAAAGACATAGTGGTCAGCCAAGGAAAAATAGATTTCAACCGAGTGAGTTTTCATTACGGCGAGCAAAGCGGCGTTATTGATGAATTAAATCTTAATATCAAGGCTGGCGAAAAAGTGGGGCTTGTTGGCCGCTCTGGCGCGGGTAAATCCACCTTAGTGAATCTGTTGATGCGTTTTCATGATGTTGAGCAAGGGCAAATATGCATAGATGGACAGCCCATTACAGACATTACCCAAGACTCGCTGCGGGCCAACATCGGCATGGTGACTCAGGATACCTCATTACTGCACAGATCCATTCGAGAGAATGTGCTCTATGGCGACCCCAATGCCAGTGAAGCGCGCTTGATGGCCGCCATCACTCAGGCTCAGGCGCATGAGTTCATTGAACACTTAACGGATCCCCACGGCAATGTTGGCTTAGATGCACAAGTGGGTGAACGCGGGGTTAAGCTTTCTGGTGGCCAAAGACAGCGTATCGCCATCGCCCGTGTGTTACTTAAAAATGCGCCGATTCTATTACTTGATGAAGCCACCTCTGCGCTGGACTCTGAAGTCGAAGCGGCAATCCAAGGGTCGCTCTACGAGTTAATGGAAGGCAAAACCGTTATTGCCATCGCCCACAGATTATCGACCATAGCGGCAATGGACAGGCTCATAGTGTTAGATCAAGGTAAGATTGTTGAACAAGGCACACATCAAGAGTTGATCGACGCTAAAGGCATATACGCGCAATTATGGGCTCATCAAACTGGCGGTTTTATCGGTGTTGACTAACTATTTACTTAGGTAAGAGGCACTGGATCATTAAACTAAAACACCAAAGCTAAGCCACTCATTGAGTGGCTTTTTTATTGCCACTTTATTTAAAATAATAACAATAAAGTTTGAAAAAATAGCAATGAGAAATAGTGTTCAAACGAATAGATATGATGACGTTTTTAACAGGGATAATTCACAGAGAATAATAAAAAGAAGACATTAACTGGAATAAAAACGATTGGGATTGTTTGAAGCAAAGAAATGGTGGTCGCTACTGGGCTCGAACCAGTGACCCCCTCCTTGTAAGGGAGGTGCTCTCCCAGCTGAGCTAAGCGACCTGGGATATAACGCAGAATAATCTAACAGAATACAGAGATATGGTGGTCGCTACTGGGCTCGAACCAGTGACCCCCTCCTTGTAAGGGAGGTGCTCTCCCAGCTGAGCTAAGCGACCTGGGATATCAATCTATTTTAAAATCTTAGTAAAATATGGTGGTCGCTACTGGGCTCGAACCAGTGACCCCCTCCTTGTAAGGGAGGTGCTCTCCCAGCTGAGCTAAGCGACCTGGGATATTTTACCTTCGAGTCCACCTATTCTATGAGAAAATGGTGGTCGCTACTGGGCTCGAACCAGTGACCCCCTCCTTGTAAGGGAGGTGCTCTCCCAGCTGAGCTAAGCGACCTGGGACTCTACACAATACTTACTGGATTACATGGTGGTCGCTACTGGGCTCGAACCAGTGACCCCCTCCTTGTAAGGGAGGTGCTCTCCCAGCTGAGCTAAGCGACCTGGGATGTAATCAACATAAAAATAACTTCATCAATGAAGCTATGGTGGTCGCTACTGGGCTCGAACCAGTGACCCCCTCCTTGTAAGGGAGGTGCTCTCCCAGC
>NZ_JACJDV010000027.1 GCF_014163735.1 Shewanella sp. SR44-3 | reverse complement strand
GCTTTGAAACATTCTATTTGAAGGCTTCAAACTGACTCGTTAGTTACCGCAATAATGGCGTGAGCCGCTTGCCGTGTCAGTGGTTGCGCATTATAGGGAGCTTAATTTTTTACGCAAGGGCTTTTGTGTAAAAAGATCATCTTTTAGCGATCTTTTTTCACCTTATCCACTTAACTACACGATACGCACCATTTACCCCCAAAGTTATCCACAATTTTATATTTTAAGGTCATTTCAACACTCTCTCTAATGAGGGATAATACGATTCGTTCGCGGTTTAGCTACTGCTAAAAATGAAAAGGCAGCCAAATAAGGCTGCCTTTAACTGACTGAGTCTGATTTATTTGTCTTTAATAAGTATCTAAGACGGTCATCAGCTTACTATTGGTTAGCTTAATTTGCCGTGACACTGTTTGTACTTTTTACCAGAACCACAAGGGCATGGATCGTTACGGCCCACTTTGTCACCTTCGCGGATCATTGTCTTTGGCATCTCATCGCTTGGCTCTTGCTCATCATCTGTTAATGCTTGCGCTGCTGCATGTTGGTAGTCACGCTGGATCTTAGCTTCTTCCTCACGATGACGCTGTTCCATGTCGTCCACATCAGATTGTGCTTGAACTTGCACTTTAGACAGCACGCTTATTACATCATGCTTCAATGAATCTAACATCTGCTGGAAAAGCTCGAATGATTCACGCTTATATTCCTGCTTAGGATTCTTTTGCGCATAGCCACGTAAATGTATGCCTTGACGTAAATGATCCATCGCTGCTAAATGCTCTTTCCAAAGTCCGTCTAACGTTTGCAGCATAACTGCTTTTTCAAATTGACGTAGCACATCAGAACCAACCATGGTTTCTTTAGCTTGATAGGCTTCACTCCATGAAGCTACGATGCGTTCACGCAAGGTTTCTTCATGCAAGTCTTCTTCTGTCTCTAACCATTGCTGAATTGGCAACTGAATGCCAAACTCATGATTAAATCTCTGTTCGAGCCCTGCTACATCCCAAAGCTCTTCCAATGATTGACGTGGAATGTATTGATCAACAAGATCGTTAATCACATCGGCTTCAATATTTTTAATGGTATCTTGGATACTTGTGGCGTCCATCAATTCATTACGCTGTGAGTAAACCACCTGACGTTGATCATTTGCAACATCATCGTATTCAAGTAATTGCTTACGAATATCGAAGTTACGCGCCTCAACTTTACGCTGAGCATTTTCAATTGCCCTTGATACCCAAGGGTGCTCAATGGCTTCGCCTTCTTCCATACCAAGCTTTTTCATCATGCCTGATACTCGCTCTGATGCGAAGATACGCATTAAACTGTCTTCCATTGATAAATAGAAGCGTGATGAACCCGCATCGCCTTGACGACCTGAGCGACCACGGAGCTGATTATCAATGCGACGAGACTCATGGCGCTCTGTGCCTAAAATATGTAAACCACCCGCTGCAATAACAGCATCATGATGAACTTTCCAATCAGCACGAATTTTTGCGATTTGCTCATCGGTTGGATCAGTTAAGTTTTCAATTTCAACTTTCCAGTTACCACCCAAGACGATATCCGTACCACGACCAGCCATATTGGTGGCGATAGTTACCGCGCCGCTGCGACCTGCTTGAGCTACAATCTCAGCTTCTTTTTCATGGAATTTAGCATTTAACACGCTATGAGGTATTTTGGCTTTTTTCAGTAATGACGCTAACAGCTCAGACTGCTCAATTGACACAGTACCCACGAGTACGGGCTGCCCGCGTTCACGACAAGCTTCTACATCTTTAATAATCGCGGCATATTTTTCACTTGCGGTCAAATAAACCAAATCAGCCATATCATTACGAACCATAGGCTTGTTGGTTGGCACCACTACAGTGTCGAGACCATAGATGTGCTGAAATTCAAATGCTTCAGTATCGGCAGTACCCGTCATACCAGCAAGTTTTTCATATTGGCGGAAATAATTCTGGAATGTAATCGAAGCGAGCGTTTGGTTTTCATTTTGGATATGAACCTGCTCTTTGGCTTCCACAGCCTGATGTAAGCCTTCTGACCAACGACGTCCTGGCATAGTACGACCAGTATGCTCATCAACGATGATCACTTCATTGTCTTGTACTATGTAATCCACATCTTTTTCAAATAAGGTGTGAGCACGTAATGCTGCTGTCACATGATGCAATAAAGAAATATTGGTTGCTGAATACAGAGAATCTCCTTCAGCTAACATGCCTGCCTCGATTAACAGCAGTTCAACTTTCTCTTGACCACGTTCAGTTAAATGCACCTGCTTTGCTTTTTCATCTATGCTGTAATCGCCTTCACCTATTTCATCTTCGGTATCTTCTTTATCTTGGCGAATGAGCGATGGAATAAGCACGTTAACTTTACGGTAATGCTCTGAACTATCTTCAGCAGCACCGGAAATAATCAGCGGCGTACGGGCTTCATCGATTAGGATCGAATCCACTTCATCGATAAGTGCGTAATGCAGTGGACGTTGCACGCGCTCTTGAGGTGAGAACGCCATATTATCGCGCAGATAATCGAAACCAAATTCGTTGTTAGTACCGTAGGTGATGTCAGCGTCATAGGCCATCTTCTTTGCTTCTTGGCCAATACCTGCTACGTTAATCCCAACTGATAGACCTAAAAATTCAAATAATGGACGGTTATTTTCCGCATCACGACCTGCCAGGTAGTCGTTCACTGTAATTACGTGCACGCCTTTACCGCTTAAACCATTTAAATAAGCGGGCAGTGTCGCTGTCAAGGTTTTACCTTCACCTGTACGCATTTCTGCAATACGGTTACTGTCCAACACCATGCCGCCTAAGAGCTGGACGTCGAAAGGACGCATATCGAATACACGAACAGAAGCTTCACGCACAGTAGCAAAAGCTTCCGCCATAATGTCGTCTAAGGTTTCACCTTTTTCTAAACGCTCACGAAACTCAAGGGTTTTTGCTTTGAGTTCATCATCAGAAAGCTTCTGATAGTCAGCTTCTAAGGCGTTAATTTGGGTGACGATTTTGCCAAGGTTTTTTAAGGTACGGTCGTTTCGACTTCCGAATAATTTTGTCAGTAGTTTGCCTAACATCTTAATCACTATCTCTTGTAGGTTGAGTTTAATTGAGTGCGCTAACCGCTAATGCTATTAACTTGTCTTGCGATAGACATATTTTCGAGGATCGATTTGCTGTCCACTACGTAATACTTCGTAATGTACATGGGGACCGGTAGACCGACCTGAACTTCCCATTTTGGCAATCTTCTCGCCTTTGGCAACCACGTCACCTACGTTTACTGACAAAGCCTTATTATGCCCATAGCGGGTGCGCAGACCATTACCATGATCTATCTCCACTAACTCACCATAACCAAACATGTTTCCGGCCCAAGTGACAACACCAGCTGCTGTTGCTATCACATCGGCCCCTTCTGTTCCGGCGAAGTCTATGCCTTTATGCATAGTCCTGCGACCATTAAAAGGGTCATTTCGTAAACCATAGGGCGAAGATAACCAACCTTTATAGATTGGTCGCCCTGATATATAACGCTCTTCATCTATATGGAGATTAGATGCCACTGTTTCAAGTAGAGACAGCTGAACATTATTATTATCAATTCTTGAAGCCAGCTTATCCATGTCATCGATAAGCTGATTTAATTCAATACTAGAGCCTAACTCACTCGGTCCACCGACTCCGATTTCATTGGTGAAATCAAATTGGTCATCGAGAAGATTATGTTGAGCCACTTGTTGACCAAGGGCTTCGAGGCGGGTAATTTTTGCTTGCATCTTGGCGACATGAGTCACTAACGTCACCAATTGAGATTCGGTTGCATTTTTAAGTTGCAGTACTTGCTGCTTTTGTTGTTCGCGCAGTTTTTGATTTTTGTCAGCTTTAGCCTGCTGGCTTTCAAAGCGCTCACTGCTATATTGATATATGCCCGTGCCGGAGGCGAGCAAAAGGATAGGCAGCAGTAACCAACGCTTGCTCGGTTGCCAACGGGTTACGCCATTTCGGCCTTGGATAAAAACTGTTACACTCATAGCCTAAACCAGCCATTTTATTATCATATGAAAAAGCCCCCCCAAGACCTCAGCAATTTAGTATATCAATTCGGAAAACTGCCCGAAATGGCTGAGAAAGCAGAACTATTGAATAATCTTAATCAATACGTAAAACAGATACTCAATGGCCCTGTGGCGCAGGAGCTGAAAGTCGCTAACCTTCGCCAGGGTGTTCTTGTGATTGAAACCACATCGGCAGCGTGGGCCGCCAGGATAAATTTTCAGAAATCTGCACTATTAACTCAACTGCAGAATGAAACGCTCCCAATGCTTACCGCTATTGAGGTTAAAGTCAACCCAGGATTAGCATTAGCGCAATCGAAAACCAACATTGCTCACAATCAATTGAGCTCGGTCGCCGCTGAACACTTGCAGGCACTAGCTGAACACGTGGAAGGATCCCTAGGGGAGAAACTAAAACGGCTGGCTGCTTTGGCCAGCCGTAATAGGCAATCTTAACGCGTCATGCTAAGGCTTGAGCGCCTGGCACCATAAAACTCACGGGGACATCAGCCTCTTTGTCGAAGCTTACTAATTCCCAAGCGTCTTGCTGTACTAATAAGGCTCTAACTAACTGGTTATTCAGCGCATGGCCGGTTTTGAATGCACAAAACTCGCCTACTATCGCATGACCTGCTACATACAGATCACCGAAAGCATCAAGGATTTTGTGTTTTACAAACTCGTCCTCATAACGCAGACCATCGGGGTTAAGGACGCGGTATTCATCTAACACAACCGCATTTTCCATGCTGCCACCCAGGGCTAGATTATTAGCACGCAAGTACTCAATATCGCGCATAAAACCAAAAGTACGTGCACGGCTGATGTCTTTTACAAACGCTGATGTCGAAAAATCCATCACCATATGTTGCTGACTGCGGGCAATTTCAGGATGAGCGAAGTCAATTTTAAAATTAACTCTAAAACCTTTGAATGGCTTTAACTCAGCCCATTTCTCACCGTCTTCGACACGTATAGTCTTATTGATTTTGATGTATTTTTTAGCTGCTGCTTGCTCTTTAATACCCGCACTTTGCAATAAAAACACAAAGGGACTCGCACTGCCATCCATAATGGGGATTTCAGGGGCATCAACTTCGATAATCGCGTTATCAATGCCAAGTCCAGCTAATGCTGCAAATAGGTGTTCAATGGTTGAGATACGGATACCGGCATCATTCACAAGCGCGGTACACATAGTGGTTTCACGCACTAAATCAGCCTTGGCAGGGATAGACACTGCTGGGCTTAAATCAGTACGGGTTAATACTATTCCAGAATTAACCGGTGCAGGCATAATGCGCAGCGTCACCTTGTTGCCGGAATGTAATCCAACACCAGTGGTCTGTACCATTTTTTGAACAGTTCTTTGAAAAATCATTCAGTTACCCGTCGTAGTCTCAATAAAAATCTCATTAAATACTGCCATGACTTTAGCTCAAGCGGCAGACAAGAGCGATATGCTAGCATAAATTTAGCTGATCACAAAAAAATCAGTCAGAAAGACTACTGCAATCGTCACCTTTAACAACATCTGCTTGCAACTATTCAGCGCGCTGCACTCATGCCATAGCTAAGACTTAAGTGCATCACTGGTTCATACTTAATCGGCTTGCTTGCGCAAAAAAGCCGGGATATCTAAGTAATCACCATCGGCACGTGACATAGGTGCAGGGCTTGGCGCACTAACACTTTGCATCGCTGCTGCTGTGTTGCCATTGCCTTTTGTCGACATGTAGTTTTGCATTGGTTCTTCTACAGGCTCTGGACGCACTTCAACTGCGGCAATTGGTTCAGGGCGGCTAACAGGCTTAGCAACCAATTGAATATCAGCCTTTTTCTCGGCACCAATACCTGTTGCAACCACAGTCACACGTAGCTCATCGCTCATTTCTGGGTCGATAACCGCGCCCACTACCACAGTCGCGTTTTCAGAAGCATAGGCTTTAACATGGTTACCCACGGTTTCAAGCTCTTCGATGGTAATATCCATACCCGCTGTAATGTTAACTAACACGCCACGCGCACCGGCTAAATCAATATCTTCAAGCAGTGGACTTGCCACCGCAGCCTCGGCTGCTTCTTCGGCGCGATCATCACCACGTGCCACCCCTGTGCCCATCATGGCATTACCCATTTCTGACATCACGGTTTTCACATCGGCGAAATCGACGTTAATTAAACCAGGGCGAGTGATTAGCTCGGCAATACCTTGTACCGCACCAAGCAATACATTGTTAGCTGCGGCGAACGCATCCAATAAAGAAGTACCACGACCCAGTACTTTTAATAGCTTTTCGTTAGGGATAGTAATTAACGAATCTACATGCTTTGCAAGCTCGGCAATACCTTGCTCTGCATAAATCATGCGCTTCTTGCCTTCAAATGGGAATGGCTTGGTCACAACGGCAACGGTTAAAATGCCTTGTGAGCGAGCAATTTCAGCAACCACTGGCGCCGCACCTGTACCTGTACCGCCACCCATACCCGCTGCGATAAAGATCATGTCCGAGCCGCGGATAGCCGCAAGGATATTCTCTCTGTCTTCTTCAGCAGCTTGGCGCCCCACATCTGGATTAGCGCCAGCGCCTAGGCCTTTAGTCACATCGCGGCCAAGCTGAATTGTTGAGCCTGCACTTGATTTACGCAATGCCTGAGCATCAGTATTTGTAACAATAAACTCAACACCTTCGATGCTGTGCTTAACCATATGTTCGACAGCGTTACCGCCGCCACCACCGACACCGATGACCTTGATCACCGCTTCGTCTGAATGTGTATCCATGATCTCAAACATAGTCTGATCTCCGTTAGTCTGCGTTATTAAAATTCACCCTTAAACCAGCTTTTGACCCGATTCAAAAAGCTAGTAACCCCTTGGCGCTCTGGTCGCTCGAACTGACGCTCGATGACTCGTCTAGCACCATAATGAAGCAAACCTATTCCTGTTGAGTAAATAGGTTGATCAACATATTCGTATAATCCTTTTACTGGTAGCGGCGATGCTACCCTAACTGGCATGCCAAAGGTAGCCTCGGCAATATCCACAGCGCCAGAAATCGACGCGGTGCCTCCGGTGAGGACGATACCAGCTGCGATTTGATCTTCAAATCCACTTTTTTGTAATTCTTTAAGCACCAATTCAAACAGCTCTTGGTATCTTGGCTCAACCACTTCGGCCAAGGTATGCCGTGACATGCTCCGAGAAGGTCGGCCTCCCACTGAAGGCACTTCAATACTATCTTCACGGCTTACCATGGCACTACGCGCACTGGCAAACTGCACCTTAATTTGCTCAGCATGAGTCAAGGGAGTTCTAAAAATCTTAGCGATATCTGAAGTCACTTGGTTACCCGCAACCGGGATCACTGCGCAGTGACGTAAAGCGCCATTGGTGTATACCGCGATATCTGTGGTGCCGCCACCAATATCGACAATGCATACCCCTAAATCTTTTTCATCATTAGTCAGTACTGAATCTGCTGAAGCAATACCTGAAAAAACCAAATCATCAACTTTAAGGCCGCAGCGCTCAACGCTTTTAGTGATATTTTTTGCCATATCATTAGCACAAGTCACTATATGTACCTTGGCTTCCATGCGCATGCCCGACATGCCGATGGGACTCTTAATGCCGTCTTGCACATCGATGGCGTATTCCTGTGGCAGCACATGAAGAATACGTCGCTCTGTTGGGATCTTGACCGAACGCGCCGTGTGGATCACATTGTCCACATCTTCTTGAGTCACTTCTTCATCATTAATCGACACCATGCCATTTTCATTTTGACAATGTATGTGCTTACCCGAGATGCTCAAATACACTGATGATACTTGGCAATCTGCCATGAGTTCGGCCTGATCTAACGCCCGCTGTACGCTGCGCACAATAGAGTCGAGGTCGTTAACTCCGCCTTTATCCATTCCCCGAGAAGGATGATTGCCTAAGCCGACAACACTAATTTCGCCGTCAGGTAGCACTTCGCCAATGATCACAGCCACTTTAGAGGTGCCTATGTCTAGCCCGACGATGAGGTTTCTTTCCTGATTTTTGATCATTTATTGTCGACTCTCTTGTTTTGTCTCATTCCAGCCCACCGCAAATCCTGTGTCATAGCGTAAATCGACCTTGGCAACGGGCTTACTACTCTTTTCTAATGTCGGATACACATTAATAAATCGTTGCACGCGGGACATTTTATCCTCGCGGCCAAGTTCAAGCAAAATGCCATTGTCTAACTGAGCACGCCAAGCGCGTCTCGGGCTTAAACTTAAACTCACCAATTTAAAACCGTTTATCGTCAATAAATCATTGAGCTGCTTAAAACTAGTAAGCACTTCATTGGCCATGGTTTCTGGCCCCCAAAGTGCAGGTAGTGCTGCAAGTTCTGTTAACAAGGGCGCTTCAAACACTTCCCCCTGAACATTAAGCCAGGCTTTGTCGTTCCATCTAGCGACTGTCACTTGCTCTGTTAAGTGCACTTTAAACTGTGCCGGCCATTCCCGGCGTACCTTAGCCTTATACACCCAAGGTAAAGATTCTAATACCTGCTGTACCTGAACCACGTCGGCACTAAAGAAGCTACCTTGCATCAAATCTTGTAATGCATCTTGGATCTCATCGTCCTTGGTAAACATCCGTTCGCCTTTGACCGCAATCGCTTCAATGGGCAAAGCATCTGCATCATTAAGTAAGGCATGTAATTGCACACTGCCCCAGCCAATGCCAGCAAGAACACTCACAAGAAACACCAGACCAGAGTAAAAATACCAATTCACCCTAGATAAGGCCTTTCTGAGTTGACGCCCCTTATCACTCCACGACACGCTATTTTCGCCCCTGAGTCTGTCGCAGAAGGTGCTTCTGCCGATCGGTCATTGTATCGACCTTTATCATTAAACTAAAGCTATCAACTAACACCAATCAATTGATTGTTAGCTGATTTATTAACCGTTTTGCTATTCGAAACCTAAATTTGTACTTGCCAAGTGCTTTGACAGGGCGCCTATATTGCCAGCGCCTTGGGTAAAGAGTAAATCCCCGTCTTGTAATACATCAGGCAGCACACTGGCTAATTGCTCTGGACTGGCGACAAAAATAGGGTCTATCTGCCCACGCAAACGAATGGAGCGACATAATGCTCGCCCATCGGCGCCAGGGATTGCGGTTTCACCTGCTGAATAAACATCAAGCAACAATAAGCAATCAACTTGAGATAAGACCTCAACAAAGTCATCATATAAGTCACGGGTACGGCTATATCTGTGGGGCTGATAAGCCATCACCAGGCGCTTTTCCGGCCAACCAGCACGCGCCGCTTTAATGGTCGCCAGTACTTCACTAGGGTGATGACCATAATCATCCACTAACATCACTTGACCATTACTGGTGTTGAACTCGCCCAAATGCTGGAAACGGCGACCTATGCCTTCAAATTCTGCTAATGCTGTAACGATAGACTCATCATCGATATCATCTTCGCTGGCAACAGCGATCGCAGCCAAGGCATTTAAGACATTGTGTTCACCAGGTAAATTTAGCACTAAGGCTAAGTCTTCTTTACCTCTTCTTCGCACCACAAACTGGCTTTGGTGACCAATCTGGCTAAAGTTTAACGCCTGTACATCTGCGTCTTGGCTAAAGCCATAGGTGACAATTTGACGGCCGACCCTAGGCATGATTTCGCGGTTAATGTCATCATCTATGCACATCACTGCCACGCCGTAGAAAGGCAAATTATGCAGAAAATCCACAAAGGTGGTTTTTAATTTCTCAAAATCGCCACCATAGGTATCCATATGATCGGCTTCAATGTTAGTGATAACGCTGACCATAGGTTGCAGGTGCAAGAAGCTGGCATCACTTTCATCGGCTTCAGCAATCAGATACCGGCTAGTGCCAAGACGCGCGTTAGTGCCAGCACTATTAAGCAAACCACCAATCACAAAAGTAGGATCTCGCTGCGCCTGTCCATACACGCTAGCGATTAAGCTAGTCGTCGTGGTTTTACCATGAGTCCCTGCAATGGCAACCCCATGGCGATAGCGCATCAATTCGGCGAGCATCTCGGCTCGGCGAACGATAGGAATACGGCGCTCTTTAGCGGCAATAATTTCTGGATTTTCATGATTAATCGCCGTCGAAACTACCACCACATCAGCATGCTCTACACTTTCAGCATGATGACCAATAATCACTTTAGCCCCTAGGCTAATTAATCTGTCGGTGACGCTGTTGGTGGCAATATCAGAGCCACTAATTTGATAACCTTCATTGACTAGTACTTCGGCAATACCGCCCATACCAGCACCGCCAATACCGACAAAATGGATATGCTTGATCCGTCTCATTTCTGGGATCATGCTACGTAATTGCTTGTACTTCTCGGTATTTGTCATTTCAATTCTTTCTCGCAAGTTCGGCACAAATCTCGGCCACTTTATTGGTTGCATCTAACACGGCAACCTCTCTAGCTTGTTTGCCCATCTGCACCAATACCTCAGGGTTATTGGCGAATAAGCTCAGTTTTTCGGCTAAATTGTCACTGGTTAATATGGCTTGAGGTAATAAAAAGCCCGCGCCTGCGTCCACTAAGATGGCGGCATTGACAGTTTGGTGGTCGTCCACCGCATGGGGATAAGGCACCAAGATACTCGGCAACCCCACGGCAGCAAGCTCAGACACAGTCAAGGCGCCAGAGCGGCACACTACCACATCGGCCCAACGATAAGCCGCTTCCATATCATCAATAAACTCGGCTACATTCACATTGACGGCCTGGCCCATCTGCTGGTAACTGGCTTTAGTGGACGCTAAATTGTTTTTTCCCACTTGGTGCCAGACGGTAATCGACAGGCTGCGGCTCAGCTGAGCCACGACGCTAGGCATCACTTCATTGAGTACCTTAGCCCCCAAACTTCCGCCCACTACAAGCACTTTTAACGCATCATGTTGCCCTTGCTGCTTCATGCTACCCAAGAGTGCCAGCTCTTCTCGAACAGGATTACCGACAACTTGCACATCCGCGTCCTTTAACCCAAAGGTATTGGGGAAGGCACATAACACCTTAGTCGCGATACGAGCCAACAATTTATTGGTCATCCCAGGGATGGCATTTTGCTCATGGAGCACTAATGGAATGCCGGCCAAACGCCCCGCCACACCACCCGGACCACTGGCAAACCCCCCCATGCCTAAAATGACTTGCGGTTTAAATTCAGCAATCACTTCACGGGCCTGCATGATAGAGCGCATGATTTTAAACGGCGCCGCTAAGGTGCGCAGTAAACCATTACCGCGCACTCCTTGGATATCGATAAAGTCAATATCAAAACCATGTTGCGGTACTAGGCGAGCTTCCATTCTGTCAGCTGTGCCCAACCAACGTATTTGCCAACCTTTTTCGGCTAAATTCTTGGCAACCGCTAGCGCTGGAAACACATGACCGCCAGTGCCGCCAGCCATGATTAAAATTCTTGGTGCCATGGGATTTACTGTCATTGTCTTACTCTCCCTTCTATGGCTTGAATGACGTTTAAACGGCGCTCATGATCGATACGAATAAGCAACATAGCCGCCGCTGTCATCACCCATAAACTACTGCCGCCATAACTAATAAATGGCAAGGTTAAGCCCTTGGTCGGTAGCATGCCTATGCTGGCACCGACATTCACCACGGTTTGAAAACAAATCCAAATTCCAATACCGTAAGATAAATAGCCTTCAAAGGGCTTGGCATTGATCAAGCATAAATTACCCAATCGAATAGCCCTCAGCGCCACAAAAAACAGCACTGCCAATACACAGATAATGCCAATAAAACCTAACTCCTCACCTATTACCGCAAATATAAAGTCGGTGTGGGCCTCAGGCAAATACGCCAACTTCTGAATACTATTGCCTAAGCCCTGACCGAACCAATCGCCTCGGCCATAAGCCATCAAAGACTGAGTGAGCTGATAACCACTGCCGAAGGGATCTTCCCAGGGGTCCATAAATGAGGTCACTCGGCGCATACGGTAAGGTTCAAACAACACCAAACCAACAAAAGTGATGACACCAAACATCACCAGCACTAAGAAGTCGACAATTCTAGCGCCAGCTAAAAATAATAAACTCACAGTACAGACGAATAACACCACCACAGTGCCCAAGTCGGGCTGCAAGATGATAAGTAAAGCAAACAAGCTGTAGACGCCGATAGGCTTATAGAAACCTTTACGGTTCTCCCTTAGCTCACCATGGCGGCGCACTAAGTAGCCCGCCATGTAAATCACAAAAACAAATTTTGCCAATTCAGCCACTTGGATGCGAATAGGTCCAATGGATAACCAGCGTGTTGCGCCGTTTACTGTGGTACCTACAACCAATACTGCTATTAACATCAACAGCACCACAAGCACCAAATAAGGGCTGTATTCCTCCCAGCGGCTCAGCTCAGTGTTAAGCACCAAGTAAGCAATCACAGCACAACCCAGCAAGTAAGCAAGATGGCGATAAATAAAATGAAACGGATCATCAGTGAGTTTTTGTGCTTCTGGCATAGAAGCCGACATCACCATAACAAAACCGAAACAAATCAATGCGATAATAGCAAACAACAAACTACGATCGTAAACCGCCATCGTTGGGCTCGCGTTATCGCCAAGTAAGCGATTCCAAGACAAATTCATGCCCTGGCGCTGTGATTGAAACTGCGACTCGTTAGGCACCATCTGGTAGTCGCTCCACCAACTGCCTAAAATCATCACCCCTTGCCATAAAATTCTTATACATATCTAAACTGGCACAGGCAGGAGATAGCAAAACTATATCACCAGAAAACGCCATTTCAGCGGCTTTTGCCACCGCTTCTTCCATGGTGGCAACTTCAATGGTGCCTGGCTTTAACTTAGCAATTTTATGGCCATCACGACCTAAGGTGATAAGTTGCACCACATTACTCAGTGCTTGAGTTAGCGGCCTAAAATCAGCACCTTTACCATCGCCGCCAGCAATTAAATACACTTCACCAAGGTGGGTACTTAAGCCTTCTAATGCCGCCACTGTCGCCCCAACATTAGTCGCTTTAGAGTCATTGATGTATGACACCCCTTGCTTAACACCCACCAATTCACAGCGATGAGATAACCCACTGAAGGTGCTAGCAACCTTAATCATTGGCTCTTTGCCAACACCGCAGGCATGCACCAGCGCCATGGCCGCTAATAAATTACCGTGGTTATGGCTGCCGATCAGCGCCACATCAATCAGGTTGATAATATCGCTATCGCCATGGAAAATTTTGCCATCACCTAAGCCCCAAGCATCACCTTCGGGCACACCTAAACCAAAATGATTCTGATTCATTGGCTCATGGGGGTAGGTAAGCTCGTCATCGAGGTTGTACATAATAAAACGGCTTTGATCATATAAACGCAATTTAGCGTTGCGATAAGCGGTTAAATCGCTGTATCTGTCCATATGATCTTCAGAAATATTCAAACAAGTGGCGGCGATGCAATTTAAGCTATAGGTGGTTTCTAGTTGAAAGCTGGACAGTTCCAGCACAAAATAATCCGCATCCATATCCAGCAAATCCAGCACCGGAGTGCCAATATTACCGCCAACCGCAACCTTTAACCCTGCAGCCAACATCATTTCAAACACTAATGTGGTGACAGTGGTTTTGCCATTAGAGCCAGTAATGCCAATGACGCAAGGCTTTCTGTCGGCAATGGCGCGGGCAAACAACTCCACATCACCAATAACTTCTATGCCCATGTCGATGGCTGCGCGTACTTCTGGAGTATCTATGGCAATGCCCGGGCTAATCACTATCTGCTGTGCTTGTACCAAATAACGGCAATCGAAGCCACCCGCAATCAGTTCAATATCGGCAAACTCTTGTGCTAAGGCATCAACACCTGGTGGATTACGTCTGCTATCCATCACCAAGGGTTTGATACCTTGAGACACCAAATAACGCACTACAGAAAGTCCCGTGGCTCCCAGTCCTAGTACAATGTGCGTAAATTGAGTTTGCATATCTAGTTACCTTAACTTCAACGTGGCTAGGCCAAGTAACACTAAAAACAGTGAGATAATCCAAAAGCGCACGATAACGCGTGGCTCGGGCCAACCTTTAAGCTCATAGTGGTGATGAATTGGTGCCATACGGAAAATACGCTGACCACGCAACTTGTAAGAACCCACCTGCAAAATCACTGACACAGTTTCCATGACGAATACACCGCCCATGATCACTAACAGGATCTCTTGACGTACCAGTACAGCAATTGCACCTAATGCGGCGCCTAACGCCAGCGACCCCACATCCCCCATAAAGACTTGTGCTGGATAAGTGTTAAACCATAAGAAACCAAGGCCAGCGCCCACAATGGCGGTGCAGACTATCACTAGCTCACCCGCTTCAGGTAGATGAGGAATGTGCAAATAATTAGCGAACTGTACGTGACCCGATAAATACGCGATAAGTGCAAACGCACCAGCCACCATGACTGTGGGCATAATCGCTAAACCATCCAACCCATCAGTCAGGTTAACCGCATTACTGGCACCAACAATAGTGAAATAAGCCAGCACTATGAAGACCAATCCCAATTGCGGCATCACGTCTTTAAAAAATGGCACCACAAGCTGGGTTTCACCTGGCAAGGTTGAGCTGCTATACAAGAACACTGCAACCACAAGCGCAGCTAAAGACTGAAGAATATACTTCCAACGGGCAATTAAACCTTTAGTGTCTTTACGCACCACTTTACGATAATCATCGATAAAACCAATAGTGCCGAAGCTACCTAAAACAAACAGCATTACTAGCACATAGCGGCTTTCAAGATCGCCCCACAGCAACACGCTGACAAAAATACCCGCGAGGATTAGCAGCCCCCCCATGGTTGGGGTGCCGCGCTTAGAGAAATGAGATTCTGGGCCGTCATTACGTACTACTTGACCGATTTGCAATAACTGCAAACGACGGATAAGTATGGGACCACACCAGAGACTGAACACTAATGCAGTCAACAAGCCTAAGATGGCGCGAAATGTCACATAAGAAAACACGTTAAACCCAGTGTGAAATTGGGTTAAATATTCGGCTAGATAAACCAGCATCTACACTAACTCCCCATGCTCGTAAGCATTTAATAAATTCTCTACCACTCTTTCCATCCGCGCACTGCGAGAGCCTTTAACCAACACAGTAACGGTACCGCGATTTGCCTTAATGACCGATGTTAATTCCACAAGCAAAGCAGGCAGCTCAGCATAATGCTGGCTGCCAAAGGCTAAACTGGTATGTTCGGTCAAGCTGCCACAACAAAATAGCCCATCAATTTGTGCTTCTTTTGCCTGTTGGCCGACTTGTTTATGTAAAAGGGCGGCATTGTCGCCTAATTCACCCAAATCTCCCAGCACTAAACAACAAAAACCATCACGATTTTTAAGCCAGTCTATGGCGGCGCTGACAGAACTAGGGTTGGCGTTATAACTGTCATCGATGACCAACAGACGCCCTAAGGGGTGAGGCTGCATTCGGCCTTTCACTGGTGCAAGCGCTGAAAGGCCACTGACGACCTCACTCAAGCTAATACCAAGCGCTAAACACATGGCGCTAGCGGCAAGTGCATTACTGACTTGATGAATGCCAGCCAAAGGCAATTGCACTGCAAGTTGTTGCTGTTGATAATTAATAATAAAGCCATAACAACCTGCAACATCCATCTTAAGTGCAGTAGCCTTAATGTCTGCGTGCGTATTAGCCTCACGGGAAAAGCTCAGTTGCTTAAAGGCTGCGGCCTTAGTTTGCATCAATCCAAAAAATGCATCATCGGCATTAATAACCGCAACGCCATCAGCACTTAAATGATTAAAAATTTCCGATTTTGCCTCGGCGATCCCTTCAATGGAGCCAAAACCTTCTAAATGAGCACTACCTATGTTGTTAACCAGAGCAACACTCGGACGCACTAATGAAGAGGTATAGTCGATTTCCCCCTTATGATTAGCGCCCAGTTCAAATACCCCATACTCATCGCCCTGAGTTAAGCGTAGTAAGGTTAACGGCACGCCAATTTCATTGTTAAAGTTGCCTGCAGTGTAAAGCACTTGATGCGCTTGAGACAAAATGCTCGCGACCATTTCCTTAACACTGGTCTTACCGTTTGAGCCCGTTAATGCCACACATTTAGGTGAGACGATTTGGCGTATAAGCGCGCCAATTTCACCCATGGCTTTTTGACTATTTGCAACGACAAGTTGGGGAATATCCACTGCAAGCTCACGTTCAACCAACAGCGCTTTCGCGCCATTATCTATGGCTGTTGCGGCAAAATCATGGCCATCGAAACGTTCACCTTTAAGGGCGACGAATAAACAAGATGCTGGGATTGCACGGCTGTCAGTACTGACATTTGCAATCGTCAAATCTGCGCCAAGATGTTTAGCATTTAAATGCGCTGCTAATGCAGCCAAGGTTAATTCAATCATAATGCCACCTGAGATAAAGCCAATGCCAAGGCGCGCTCGTCATAATCTAAACGCTGCCCGGCTATTTCTTGATAGGTTTCATGCCCTTTTCCCGCCAATAGCACGATATCTCCTGGCTTTGCCAGTGTTGCAACCAGCTTAACAGCACTCGTCCTATCCACTTCTATTAAGGCATTATCAGGCTGAGTTAAGCCCTTAAGCACATCACTAATGATGTCGCCTGGGGCCTCACTGCGGGCATTGTCACTAGTAACCATTAACTTATCGGCAAACCGCTCCGCCGCTTGGGCCATCAAGGGACGCTTGCCTTTGTCTCTATCGCCGCCACAACCAAACACACACCATAACTGTCCATGGCAATGAATACGTAGCGCTTTGAGAGCTTGCTCAATGGCATCTGGCGTGTGGGCATAATCCACCACTAAGCTGGCACCTTGTGGCAGGGGAAAGCGCTCCATTCGCCCAGCAACAGGCACTAGCATTGGGGTAACACTTAATAAATCCGCCATCGCCACACCTTGAAGGTGTAATGCTGCAATGGCAGCCAACAAATTAGACAGATTAAACTCGCCTAGTAGCGGTGATACCAAGCGTGCCTTATGGGGGCTTGACGCAGTTTCATTCCATTGATAGTAATAAATATCGGCTTGCACACCGGCATCATCGAAATGAAGTGCATCAGTGTAATAACTGGCCTGAGAATCGGCCTTGACGCTAAAGCCTTTACGCTTAGTAACTGGGAGATCAGCAAACCACCGAGCACCAGTTGCATCATCAAGATTTAGCAGTGCATGTTTGAGGCTTGCGAATTGAAATAGACGCTTTTTCGCACTGGCGTAAGAGGCCATATCGCCATGATAATCAAGGTGGTCACGAGTTAAATTGGTGAATACCGCAATATCAAAGGGCACTGCCGTAACGCGGCTTTGCACTAAACCATGGCTTGATACTTCCATGGCGCAAACATCGCAGCCTTTGGCATTAAAAGCATTCAGCTGAGCCATAATGGTCACAGCATCTGCTGTGGTATTGCCGCTATCAATTAACTCACCCCATAAGCCATTGCCTAAGGTGCCCATCACCGCAGCTTTACCGCCCAATAAACAGGTAAGCTGAGCAATTAACTGGCTAACAGAGGTTTTACCGTTGGTGCCAGTAATGCCGATTAATGCCATTTTTTGTTGCGCGTTTTGTGGCATTAGTGGGTAAAACTGCGCTGCAACCGCTGAAAGCTGACTATTTAACTGAAAGAAATTGATAACTGGCCACGGCGTCATGCCGCTACCTAAGTTTTCGACTTTGCCATGAGAATCAGGATCGTCAGTATGCACTAAAGCCGCTACCGCGCCTTGGGCTTTAGCTTGCTCGATATAAGTACGCCCATCCACTTGATGCCCAGGCAAGGCGATAAATAAGCCCCCCTGAGTGACCTTGCGGCTATCTAGGTTTAAGCTTGAGGCTGACTCAACGCCAGCATAATGAAACCAAGGTGCTAAAATATCACTTAAACGCATTATTGAGCCCTCCTAGGCGCAGCTGCAAGTTGCACTTGTTCGCGCTCAGTAATGGGCTCCACATTCAGCATTTGCAATGCTGCCGACATAATTTTACCAAAGGCAGGACCTGCCACATCGCCGCCATGATAACGATCGCCCTTAGGCTCATTGATCACTATCGCAATCGCAAGTCTTGGGTTGTGTACAGGCGCAACCCCAGCAAACAGCGAGACATAATTGTCACCATAACCACCAGCAACCGCTTTACGACTGGTACCGGTTTTACCTGCAATGGGATAGCCTTCAATATGAGCCTGAGTTGCTGTGCCGCCTTTTTCAGTAACGCCCACCAGCATTTGCATCACATCGCGAGCGACTTTCTCGTCGATAACACGCTCGCCTTTAGGGGCTTGTCTGAGTTTAAGTACTGACACGGGATAGGATATACCGCCACTACCTAAAGTGGCATACATGCGCGCTAATTGCAGTGGCGTGGCAGTTAAGCCATAACCATAAGATAAAGTCGCACGTTCAAAATCAGACCAGCGGCGACGGTCATGAATAACGCCTGCGCTTTCACCACCAAGATTAATGCCAGAATAATTCCCTAAGCCCATGGCTTGATAAGTGCCAAGTAGCTGCTCTACTGGAATGGCTAGCGCGACCTTACTAATGCCGACGTTACTGGATTTAACCAAAATTTTAGCCAGTGACATATCGCCATAATTAACAACGTCTCGCACTTGGCGTCCGCCAACGCGCATCCAGCCTGGTGATGTGGCAATCACATCATCCGCTTTAATCGCGCCCGCTTCTAAAGCGGCAACCATAGCAAAAGGCTTAATGGTCGAGCCGGGCTCAAAGGTATCGGTTAAGGCACGATTACGCATACGGTGAGACTGTAAATTGTCCCGTGCATTGGGGTTATATGAGGGGGTGTTGACCATGGCCATCACTTCACCGGTATGCACATCTATGATAATTGCAGAGCCTGAAGTGGCTTGGTTCATTTCTGTGGCGCGTTTTAGCTCGCGATAAGCTAATTGCTGTAAACGCTGATCAATACTGAGCACTAAATCATTTGAGCTCTCGCCTTCCTCGACTATATCGAGGCGCTCAACCACTTGACCATCGCGAGACTTGCGCACTTTTTGCTTGCTGGGCGTCCCCGTAAGCCAGTCATTATAGGTATTTTCTATGCCCTCAATGCCCACATCATCAATATTTGTAATGCCGATAAGCTGCGCCGCCGTTTCACCTGCGGGGTAATAACGGCGAGATTCAGCTTTAAGGTAAATGCCACCAATTTTTAACTGCTTAATATAATCGGCAACCGCTGAGGTGACTTGGCGCTTTAGATAGATAAAACGTCTTTTAGGATCCCGCTTAACTTTGTTAACAACTTCATCCACAGGCTCTTGCAGCACATCAGCCAGAGCTTGCCAACGGCGCATATCTTTGAATGCATCTTGATCAAACGAATGCTTAGGATCGGCCCATACCGCCATTACAGGGACACTAACCGCTAACATCTCACCATTTCTGTCGGTAATAAGCCCACGCTGAACCTGATTACTGCTGGTTCTTAGGGTGCGCATGTCACTTTCATAGCGCAATCTGTCGGGCTCAATGACTTGAATATAAGCCGCGCGTGCAAGCAAACTGGTAAATAACAGCAGCACAAAACCCACCACTACGTATAAACGCCATGGAATGAGTTCTGGATTGGTTTTTTTTGCTTTTAGCTTCGCTTGTTTAGCCATTATTCCTATCTCATTGAAGTCTGATGACCACCTCTTGGCTCGGTAGCGGTCTGGTCATATCCAGATCCTTAGTTGCTATCCGCGTTACTCGACTGTGTTCAGATTGCGATTGTTCTTCTAATAATAAATTGCGCCACTCGATATCCAGCCTGTCACGTTCTTGCAATAAAAAGTCCCATTGTGAGGTCAATTTACGGCTCATGTGGCTGGTATACACCACAACTACAGCGTTGGAAATCACTATTATTGACAGTAACAGCACCCATTTATGCAGCCAAATATCCTGTAAAACCAAGCGGGACAATTTCAATGGCGATTGACTCACAACCCACTCCTGCCTTAATAATCCAACCGCTCAGCAACCCGTAACACTGAACTACGTGCCCTTGGGTTTTGCTCAACTTCAAGCTCTGAAGGTTTCATGGCTTTGCCTAAGGTCTTTAATTTTTTAGATTTATTGATTTCAGCTTCAGTGATCGGCAATCCATGTGGCACACTTTCGCCTTGGCTATGGCGGCGCATAAAACGCTTCACCATGCGATCTTCTAATGAGTGAAAACTGATAATCGACAGCCGCCCGTGAGGAGCAAGCACATTGACGGCGCCTTCTAAGGCCTGATCAATTTGCTCAAGTTCGCTATTGATGTAAATACGAATAGCCTGAAACACCCGTGTTGCTGGGTGCTTATTACGTTCTTTGTTTTTAGTGATACGTGCGATTAAATCGGCCAAATCTTTGGTTCGCAGAAACGGCGTTTTCTCGCGATCTGCAGCAATACAGCGGGCAATATGACGAGAATTTTTCTCTTCGCCGTAGGTTTTAAATACCCATGCCATATCTTCAATTTCGGCGCGGGCTATCCACTGGGCAGCTGTCTGGCCTTGGCTGTTATCCATGCGCATATCTAATGGGCCGTCACGCAGGAAACTAAAGCCACGCTCGGCATCATCAAGTTGCGGCGATGACACCCCTAAATCCAGCAGCACACCATCAATCTTACCCACAAGTTCAAGCTCTGCCACATACTCTGCCAGCTGGCCAAAACCACCATGGACGATTTGAAACCTAGGATCGTCAGCAAACTGCTTTGCAGCCTCAATGGCTTGCGGATCTCTGTCGATAGCGATTAAGCGACCATTTGGGCCTAAATGACTTAATACATGGCGCGAATGCCCACCACGACCAAAGGTGCCATCAATATAGATGCCATCTGGCTGGATATTTAAGCCATCTACCGTTTCTTTGAGTAATACGGATAAGTGGGCAAACTCTTGACTCATTAGTGTCTTCTTATTTAGTTATTGTGCTTACAGTGAGAAATCGGCCAATCTGTCTTGGCTGCTAAGATCTTGGCTTTGGATCAGTGTTTGACTGTCATCCATTTGTTGTTGCCAAGCAGCTTCATCCCATAATTCAAATTTATTCAGTAAACCGACCAACATGGCCTTTTTATCCAGACCAGCATACTGCCTTAATGTCGGCGGAATTAACACACGGCCGAGACTATCAAGCTCGCACTCATGGGCATGGCCTAAAAGCCTACGCTTAAAAGAACGTTCTACTGGGTTAGTATCAGAAAGGGTTAACAACTTCGCTTCAATCAACTCCCATTCTTGCAGAGGGTAGATTAAAAGGCATTGAGATTGGATATCTATAGTGACAACGATAAGCCCTGCGCCATGGACATGCAGCGGGTCCCGGTATCGCATTGGAATCGCGATCCGCCCCTTGGCATCCATATTGATGGCACTAGCACCTCGAAACACGATATTTCATCCTTGTTTTTTCAAATGAAACGAATAGATCCACAAAAAACCACATTTCTCCACGAATGCTAAGTTTAGGGATAGTCTACAAGTCTTGTCAAGCTATGTATGGATATTATAAATCCAGCAGCCAAGCGGGTTAGAAGCAAATTTTTGCGTCAATAAATAGGGTGGTAAAAAGTGGCTTGAATAGAGGTAAATCAAAGAAACCATAGACATATATGGTTAAATTTTTACCTAACCTAGATAAGAGTTGGCAATAAACTCGCCAGAAAACTGACTTAATCAGGCAAATTTATCGTTTTTTATCGCAACTTAGTGGTAAAAAGATCGTTAAAATTTTATGTTACTCACATTTAAAGCGACGAGTCCTCTAGGTTATGTCTGTATCTCACCAAATTCGCCGAGCTCATAAGTGGCTAGCATTATTTAGCGCTATTCAATTACTGCTCTGGCTTGGCTCAGGAGTTTATATGGTGGTGATGGATATTGATTTTATTCATGGCGATAGTTTAGTGGCGCAAAAAAGTGAGCCCATTAATACCGATAAACTCAGCCTAGCACTCGATGAGGTATTGGCGCGCTACCCTGATGCCAGTCAACTCAGGCTTTTTGCCGTGCATGGCTTAGCCTATTATCAGCTTACCGTCGACGGTAAGCCGCTACTGCTTAGTGCAACGACTGGCCAAACACCAGCTTTATTGACGCAAGCTCAAGCCACCGCTTACGCGCAAACCTATTATCGAGGTGAAGATAAGCCTAGCAATGCCACCCTCTACCTTGATAATCCACCCGCTGAAATCAGCCCACGGATATTACCTGTGTGGCAAGTGAACTTCGAAAGTAATCTCAATGCCAGCCTCTATCTCAATGCAAACACCGGCGCCTTAGTGAGCAAGCGCCATGATTACTGGCGTTTATTCGACATAATGTGGATGCTGCACATCATGGATTATGACACCCGCTCGGATATCCATAATCCCTTGCTCACCATCATGGCTTTAGTTGCCTTGCTCACGGCCCTTGCTGGCATAGCCTTAACTTACATCAGCTTTAGAGCCGCCCCAGCTACCCATAACGCTTCTGCCAATCCGTTAGTTAGCACTCACAAAGGGGAGGCACCATGATGGCTTTACGCTGGCAAGTACTACATAAATGGCTCGCGCTGCTGATAGGCTTGCAGTTATTGCTGTGGATTGTATCTGGTCTTGCGCTAAACCTTATTCCAAGTGAGGTGTTTAATACCGAATTGCATCGAAACCAAGCCAAGCCCGTTGCTCTGGGTATAAATCAACCCCCGATGATGAGCCTAGCAACCTTAGCCGCCAAGTTACCGAACCAGCACCTTTTGAGCGTGGAGCTGATACAGGTTCATGGCAAACCTATGTACAAATTGTTGCTTAAAGACAAGCTTCAGTTAACCCCGCCGCAGACAGCTTATTATTGGGCAATGGGCTCCACTGCAGACTTTAACCCTGTCAGTTGGGATCTTAAGATGTTAGCCGAGCTTGCCCGCAGCAGTTATCAGCCCTGGCCGCTGCAATCCTCTCGGTTACAGCAAGACTCTGAGCCACAGCAAAATTCTGAGCCACTGGAAACTATCGCCCAGCCTCATATAGCTAAGCTTCACTTTTCTGCGCCGCAATTACTGCAACATGGGGAAGGCGGCTTTCAAACTCAAGATCCAGTCTATCTAGTGACAGTGAATGATGAGGCGCAAACGCGGATTTATCTTAATGGTGCATCAGGAGAAGTCTTAGCCCATAAGAACAGCCGCAGTAACATTAAAGAGTGGTTATTCATGCTGCACTTTATGGATTATGCCCCCGACAACGGCTTGAGCTTTAATCACCTGTGGACTCAAATTGTCGCCTTATTGAGTTTATTACTGGGCATAAGCGGCGCGGCCTTACTTATAAAACGCCTCTATCAAGGTCATTTCTCTCTCAAGTCATATTTCCAGCAAGGATTTAAGCCGAGCTGTATCCAAGTATTTGGTAAGCACGATGAGCCTTTGAGTCGTTTGTCATTGCAACCAGGGATGTTACTGACAAGTTTAAATCACCCCAAAGAGCGGATTGCAACTCAGTGTGGTGGCGGTGGCAGTTGCGGTTTATGCATGGTGCGCTTTATGGGAACTGCGCCCATCGCCCAAGAAGCTGACCTGGCTAAAATTAGTCGCCGTAAACTGGATAAAGGCTATCGACTCAGTTGTCAGCATGATGCTGCTGATTGCCAAGCGCTCATCCCTGAACGAACAGAACTCAACATCGCCCTAGCGACTCTAGGGCAGTTAAGCACATGGAGTGATTAAAAAAACAGCAAGTAAGGCCGATATAAGGATATACTAGCAATACAGACAAAATGGAGGTTATATGGGCTTAGACAGCATTTACGCCATGCTTGCCAGACCCGTGCAGGCGCTTTACAACCGCAAACGTAATGTGAGCAAGGTGAGTCTCACAGACGATATACACCCAGATAGCCATGAGTCACCTCAATCACAGTTGCCACCAAATGCTGACACTCAGCAAGAAGCCAGAATAAAGCCTAACCTTATAAAAGCTAAAGAAAAGACTTCAACAAACTCAGGCAACATAGATGCAACTACCGGCGGGGCTCCGCATATTGAAATGCAGAGCATCGAAAAGACGAGTGTTGTCATTGCGGGCGTTGAAATCTCTAATGATGACACTGCCGATGCAAACAGCGCAGCTGCTCATAACAAGACAGCTAGCGATGACACGGATATCGTGCTCCCCAATGGCGAGCACATTAAGCACATAGATATCGAGGTGTGAGTCAATTATCAGCTTAATTCTGGCTCCGTTAAGCCTCTGTCGTCATCACCTGCTTCACAGCATTCTGCCAACCAAGATAACGACCATCTCGCTCAACATCTGTCATATTGGCGTTAAATGTTTTGTCGATATTGGTGATATTGTGCAGCTCTTCAATCGACTCCCATACCCCAACAGCAAGGCCCGCAAGGAAAGCCGCTCCCATGGCCGTAGTCTCAGTATTTTTTGGACGGATCACAGTGACGTTAGTAATGTCTGATTGAAATTGCATTAAAAAATCATTTTCTACCGCGCCGCCGTCCACGCGGATTTGTTTGATATCAACCCCAGAGTCCTTCACCATAGCATCGAGTACATCGCGACTCTGATAGGCGATGGCCTCTAACGCAGCGCGCACTATGTGCTTACGATTAGCCCCTCGAGTCAAGCCTACTAACGCCCCTCTTGCATCGGCATCCCAATAAGGCGCGCCGAGCCCCACAAACGCGGGCACTAAATACACCCCGTTGGTATCTGACACTTGCTTAGCTAAGGTTTGGCTGTCTCTGGCATGTTCAATCATGGCCATTTCATCTCTGAGCCACTGAATAACCGCGCCGCCCATAAACACCGCCCCTTCCAAGGCATAATTAACCTGAGTTTGCGGCCCAATGGCAACCGTAGTCAGTAAGCCATGTTGTGAGGTAACCGCTTGTTCACCGGTATTCATCAACAGAAAACAACCTGTGCCGTAGGTATTTTTCACCATGCCTTGCTCTACACATAACTGACCAAATAATGCCGCTTGCTGATCCCCTGCCATACCAGCAATAGCAATCTGGCCACCAACGATATCTGTGTGGCCATAAATGGCGCAGGAAGGTTTTACTTGGGGTAATAATGACGGTGGAATATCAAAGGCTTCGAGCAACTCTTGATCCCAACTTTGGCTATGAATATTAAACAACATAGTCCGTGAGGCATTGGTGGGCTCAGTAACATGCACAGCCCCATGAGTCAGTTTCCAGACCAGCCAAGTATCTATAGTGCCAAATAATAGCTCGCCCGCCTCAGCTTGGGCTCGCGCCCCGGGCACAGTATCTAAAACCCATTTAATTTTACTGGCTGAAAAATAGGGATCCAACACTAAGCCTGTCTTTTGCCTGATCATAGCTTCAAGGCCTTGGGCTTTGAGCTGCTGACAAATTCCCTGACTACGACGACATTGCCACACAATGGCGTTATAGATAGGCTTACCTGTGCGTTTATTCCAAATGACGGTAGTTTCACGTTGATTAGTGATGCCGATAGCCGCAACATCCTGAGTTTCAATGCCTGCTCGGGCTAACACTTCAATTAAGGAGGAGCTTTGGGAAGACCAGATTTCCATTGGGTCGTGCTCGACCCAGCCGGCTTGAGGATAACGCTGAGTAAACTCACGTTGGGCAGTGGCGACAATATTAGCTTGGTGATCAAATACTATGGCTCTGGAGCTGGTAGTGCCTTGATCTAAGGCGACAATATATTTAGTTGGAGTGGTTTTATCGGCCATGGTTGCAACGTCATTCCCTGTGCAAACACTCCCTTAGCTTGGCTAATTCATTATGACAATGGCTCAAGCTAAAGAGTGAACTCTATGATATTGCCGCTTAATTTACCTTAGCCTTAGTGTCATCGCAAACATGAGCAGGGTAATACCAGACGCTGGAAATTTTATTCTGCTTAAAATGGTACACACCCAGACTGCACTGCATGAACCATTTGCCTTCATTTTGCCATGTCACTTGCTCAACGGTACTAATAAAGTCTCCTGAGTTAACTAAGGTAATAATTTTGGCATTGGCACTGCTGTAACCGGTGAAGTAATTTTGCATTGCTTCGCCAAGCTCTTCCTTATCCGAGGTTTCTAAGGCCATTGCGGCTTCAGATATAGAAAACCATTTCACATCATCCGTGGTGTGACCCTGCATCGACTGCACATTCTTTTGGTTAAAACCTTCAACAAACTGCTTAACTGTAGAGATCTGCGCTTCGTTTGCATGACTAGTTTGGCTAAATAACGCCGCAGCCATTAACACCCACACTTTGTTCATTTAATGCTACCTAAGGCGGAAAAATTCGCCGAATTCTAACATGGAATACACTATGCGCCAGTAGAAAAAACATCAAAAACAGAAAATAAAAAAGCCCTGTAAAAACAGGGCCCTAGACTATTTAACTGGCAAGTTATTGCAAATTAGAACTTATAGCTCATCTGGCTGCCAACTAACCATACATCACCACTGGCTTCACCATTAAAGCCAATATCCACAAGACCCAATAAACTCTGGCTCTCATTAATCGGTGCATCACCGATTGAACGAATATAAGTCACAGCAAAATCAATCATCAGATTTTCTGAGACTTGATAAGCGGCACCCGTGCTAAACCATAAGCGATCAGAGTCAGGAATCGTAGTGGTTCTATGGGCATTATCAACAGCGGTTTGATCCAAAGCTACGCCTGCACGAATTAACAAGGCATTGTTAACTTGATAGCTTGAACCTAAAGCAAAACGCCAGTTGTCTTTGAAGTTCTCTTCTTTTACAAGATCTGTCTCAAGGTTGCCAACAGGTTTCACATCACCTGGGAAATGCGCCACTAAACGCTCAAATACACTCCATTGAGACCAGTTAACACTTGCATGAATAGCAAAGTTATCAGTCAACTCATGGTAAGAGGCAAGTTCAGCAAATGCTGGTAATTCAAGGGGTAAATAACCTTCGATATCGACGTTTTGACCGCCGGTATAGCTCAATCCTGCCGCAGTACCATCAAGCTCAAACTCCACGCCACTGTGGTAAGCCAAACCAATTCTGTTACTTGGATTGATTTGCCAGCTTGAACCTAAAGTCCAACCATAGCTTATATCATCACCTTTCATAGACTTAAGCTTGGTGCCCGCTGCAGGCAGGCGTGCTGCAATGCTTACTGGGACATTAGGATTACTGCCTATCGCACCAACCCAAGCAGGAGTACTTGCTGAAATTTCACCTTCGCCATAAACAACACGTATGCCTGCACCTAAAGTGAAAGCATCATTAACGCGATAAGCAAGATTAGGATTAAACTCAACAGTTTTTACCGAAGTGTGACTGCCAAAAATAGCGGCGGCATGATCCGCCGGTACTTCAGTGGCTAATCCATAATTAGAATTAACGCCAAAACCCAAAGTCCAGTCAGCATTTAATTGATTAGAGTAGTAAAAATTAGGAACTAATGCGCTATCTGCCACATCTTTACCGTCGGCAGGAATAACGACTGCATTAGCGCCAAATAATGGCGAACGTAGGGAAACGTCACCATCAACATCGACATTAGTCATCACATAGATGCCACCGAAAGAGACTTGTTGGCCTTCAAGGTAGCTTAACATGGCAGGGTTGCGCGCCTGAGTCGAGGCGTTGTCAGCCATGGCAGCTTCGCCAGCAAAAGCACGACCTTGACCTGTGGCTGAGTACTCTGCAAGCTGGAAACCAGCCGCATTTACTTGAGCGGTTGAACCTACTACTAAGGCGCTGATGGCCAAGGTTAACACGGTTTTTTTCATTATGATTCTCTGTGTCTATTCAAATACTAGATTGCTATTTAGGGTCGGCAATAGAGTAAAAACTCAACGCCATGGCGGCAGTGTACTGACGCAGTATAAGTTTGCAACCTTTGACCATGAAATAGTTTATTAAACTAATATTTTGAATTTTACAGAATTTTATTCTACCAAGATAAGCATTGATTATATTTACAAATACAATTGAGCGTACAACAGTTCAACTATCAACTACAAAAAACTTATCAATTTATAAAAATAACAACCTTTATCAATACCTTAAAGAGTTAAAGTCGTTATTAGTAATGATTTAGATGTTCGCTCAATGCCAGCAGCATAATTCACCTAACGCTAATACTATGTGGGTGATGAAAAAAAACAACCTTAAATATCAATCAAGTATATTTATTCATTGAGCTTAAATTTATTAACCACAAGCATTTAGGTCAAAAATAAAGCAACATAACAACGCCTTATAATGATAAATATACAAGCGTACTCTCAATGCATTAAGTAAACCGATTATCCAACTTTTGGTGCTGCAAAACGCTGGTATTCCGTCAGCCATAAATACACTTGGTTGCACTTGAAAGTTAACTCCTGGGCATTAATTTGATGGCGATTGACCGCTGCTGTGACATAATCCCAATCTCCTTCCATATAGGCTATAGCTAGCGCAAAACACTGGCCTAGCTCACCTTGTTGATGCAATAACGCATTATTGATTTCTGGGGCTAAAGGTAAAGAACGCAGCACCCTGTCCATAGGTCTGTCTAAAATAGCATCTAAAGTCGAAAATAATCCCATTAAAAAAGCCGCATCGGCGAGCTTGTCTAGCCTCATCACCTTAGCCACAACCTCACAGAGTCGCGCTCTTATCATAGTATTTTGGATCAAGACCGGCGGCTTATTTGGGTTTAATTCCGCAATAACGATCAGACTGACGAACTTACGTAACTGATCTTCGCCAAGGAAAATCATTGCCTGCTTAATTGATGAGATGTCTTGAACATGCTCAAAGTAACTAGAGTTAACAAAGCGCAATAACTTATAGGTTAAATCCATATCCTGAGTGAAATAAGTTTCCAGCTTTTGATAGCTAAAATTAGGCCTCATCACCTCACTATAAATAGACATCAAAAACGGCTGAGACGATTCAATTTCATTGCCGATAACAATTTCAGGCTTATAAAAGAAATACCCCTGAAAATAGTCAAAGCCCAGCTCTTTGGCTTGTAAAAAATCCGCCATGGTTTCAACTTTTTCAGCCAGTAATTTAGCTTTATAGCGGCGAAACAGGGGTAATAGATGAGCAATTTTGACCAAGGGGGTGGCAATAATATCTATTTTTATCAATTTAAAAAAAGGTAAAAATCTATCCCATGCTGGGCTATAGATAAAATCATCCAAGGCTAAGTAATAACCTTGATGAAATAGCTGCCGTAAAATGGCAAAGTTTTCATCGTTAGGCTCTACCGTTTCCAGCACTTCAACCACCATATTCTTATATGGCAAAATATGGACTAAGTACTCTTTTAGCAAACTAGAAGGGAAATTAATCAAGGCAGGTTTGCCTTCAGTCATGTCTTCGATATCCATGCTCATATAGCTGTTTATCAAAATTTTAGCCGTAGCTACATTATCTGGCACATCCACAGGAAAACAGTTGTTATGGCTGTCTCTAAATAATAACTCAAAAGCAACAACCCGTTGTTTACGGTTCAAAATAGGCTGTCTTGCCGTGTAAAAATGCATTCATTGCCTCTTATTTCTTTTTTTACTGCGAATGTCGATCCTCCATGAGTATGATCTACAGGGTGAATTTTGTCATGAGCAAAAACCAACAATTTGCTCATGGACAGCTAATGATAATAGCAATCATATCATCGAGAGAATCAGAACTGCACATTGAAAATGTACATTTTTTGCTCAACCTGACAGCAGGGTGGCCGATAGCTTAGAGAGATACCAAATAACAAGGATGCTATATGTCAGGTCTAGACAGTCTTTATGCCATGTTGGCAAGACCCGTGACGGCAAACGTCAAACTGAAACGTAAGGTGGTACAACCCCATCAGGGCAAAGACATAACTGAAGACAGCCATGAGTCACCTCAATCACAACTGCCTCCAAGAATTATTCGCCCAAAATCAGAGCGGCGAAATGCCAGTAATAACCGTTATATCAAAGCCTATGATAGGCGGCAAAAACAGACTAAGTTAGCGTCTGATCCCGCCCCTAATATCGACATTAATATTTGATTTAATTAAGATTAAACCTCACTTAAAGCCTCCCGTCCTAGGCGTACCAAACCGGAAGCTTAGCCTCATAGGCTGAAATCATCTGTTCATGAGTCAAGGTTTCACCGATGGCATCAAGACCATTGAGCAATTTATGCCGCGCCGACTCCACTAAACTAAAAGCAAACTCAGCGCCGCTGGGCGATGTGACTCTAAGCGCAGTAAGATCGACTGAAATTTTAGATCCCGACGCCCCTTGCACTTCATTAATCAATTGCTGCACTTGAGCGTGAGTTAAGATGACAGGAAGTAAGCCATTATTAACAGCATTACCAAAAAAAATATCGGCAAAGCTTGGTGCTATCACAACTCGAAAGCCAAAATCGGCGAGTGCCCAAGGTGCGTGTTCTCGACTCGAGCCACAGCCAAAATTCTCCTGTGCCAATAAAATTGAAGCCCCCTTATAACGGGGTAAATTCAATACGAACTCTGGGTTAGGCTTATCACCGGCCTCATCTAAGTAACGCCAGTCATGAAATAAATGCACCCCAAAACCGTCCTTAGTCACTTTAGACAGGAACTGTTTGGGAATAATTTGGTCGGTATCAATATTAGCGCTGTCAATGGTTACCGCTAAGCCGCTATGGGCAGTAAATGCTTGCATCTGGTTCTCCTGTATCGGCTTAGTAAGGGGCGCGAATATCAACAAAATGGCCTGCGATAGCAGCTGCTGCCGCCATTGCAGGACTCACTAAATGCGTGCGGCTACCACGGCCTTGGCGACCTTCAAAATTACGGTTACTGGTAGACGCGCAGCGATCGCCCGCCTCTAACCTGTCATCATTCATGGCAAGGCACATGGAGCACCCCGGTAAGCGCCACTCAAACCCTGCATCAATAAAAATTTTATCTAAGCCTTCAGCCTCTGCCTGCAACTTCACTTGACCTGAACCCGGCACCACGATAGCCACAACACCCTCGGCGACTTTACGGCCTTTGGCATGGGTCGCAGCCGAGCGCAAATCTTCGATGCGTGAGTTGGTGCACGAGCCAATAAATACCTTGTTGATGCTGATATCAGTCATCTTAGTGCCAGGTGTTAAACCAATGTACTCCAAGGCTTTCAACATGCTGCTGCGTTCTGTGCTACTGGTTTCATTGGCAGGATTGGGCACTTCACCATCTATGGCGACCACTTGACCTGGGTTGGTCCCCCAAGTTAATTGCGGCGCAATGTCTTGAGCCTCTAACACCACTTCAGCATCAAATACTGCATCTTGATCACTGCTAAGCTGTGACCAAGCTGCAATCGCTTGCTGCCAATGCTCACCTTTAGGGGCAAATTCACGGCCTTTTAAGTAGTCAAAGGTGGTTTGATCCGGTGCTACCATGCCTGCTTTAGCTCCCATTTCGATGGCCATATTGCACAAGGTCATCCGCCCTTCCATGGACAATGCGCTAATGGCTTCACCGCAAAACTCCACCACAAAACCTGTACCACCATCCATACCAAGCTTACCTATAATGGCAAGCACGATATCTTTAGCCGTCACGCCATCAGTCACTTCACCGCGCACTTCCACTCGCATGGTTTTCGCTTGTAACTGCCTTAAGGTTTGCGTCGCAAGCACGTGCTCAACTTCTGAGGTGCCAATGCCAAATGCTAAGGCGCCAAAAGCCCCATGGGTCGCGGTATGTGAGTCACCACAAACAATCACGCTACCTGGCAGAGTAATGCCCAGCTCTGGTCCCATCACATGCACTATGCCTTGATTAGGATGATGAATGTCATACAGTTTGACGCCAAAATCTTTACAGTTTTGCGCTAAGGTTTCCACCTGAGTGCGCGCCATGGGGCTTAAGGCATCTAGGCTTGCGCTCTTAGTTGAAGTGTTATGATCCATGGTGGCGAAGGTTTTTTGCGGTGCCCGTAACGGCCTGCCCGCAGCCCTTAGGCCACTGAACGCTTGGGGAGAGGTCACTTCATGCACCAAATGACGGTCGACATAAAGGATCGCGGCTTCACCTGCTGGACTTGCCACTAAATGCGCATCCCAGACTTTTTCATACAAGGTTTTGGCGGTCTCTTTTATTGCGCCTTTTACAGCCTGCTTAACAACGGATTGCCCCATTACACACCTTCCCTTATTGCTGCTGCAATATAATCACCCATTTGAGTCGTCGACTTTGCTTGATGGCGCTCATCCGCACTCAATAGCTCAGCAGTTAAATAACCCGCCTCTAGAGCTTTAGCTACGCCGCGCTCAATAGCGCAAGCGGCCTCTTCTTGCTTTAAGCTGTGGCGCAACATTAATGCTGCCGATAAAATTTGTGCCACAGGGTTGGCAATTCCAAGCCCCGCTATATCTGGAGCGCTGCCACCTGCGGGCTCATACAAACCAAAACCAGTGCCATTCATACTCGCCGAAGACAATAAGCCCATGGAGCCGGTTAACATAGCAATTTCATCAGATAGAATATCGCCAAATAAGTTTGAGCACAGCATGACATCAAATTCATTAGGGCGGCGCAGTAACTGCATGGTGGCATTATCTATGTAGATGTGTTCTAGGGTGACATCAGGATAATCCACAGCGACTTCTTCAACCACTTGGCGCCACAGTACTGAGCACGCCAACACATTAGCTTTATCTACTGAGGTCACTTTTTTGCGACGTCCCCTTGCGGCCTCAAAGGCAATCAGCGCAATACGGCGGATTTCTTTGCGGCTATAACGCATGGTATCGAAAGCTTCTTCTGACTCGCCTTCGCCTTGGCGACCTTTAGGTTTGCCAAAGTAAATTCCGCCAGTTAATTCACGCACACACAGAACATCAAAGCCCCGAGCTGAGATATCCGCTCGAAGTGGTGACATGTGCTCAAGACCTTGGTGCAACTTAGCCGGACGTAGATTGCAAAACAGTTCAAAATGAGCCCTAAGCGGCAGCAAAGCGCCACGTTCTGGCTGGCTATCTGGGGCTAAATGCTCCCATTTGGGTCCGCCGACACTACCAAAAAGAATGGCATCTGCGGCTTCACAGCCCTTTAGGGTTGAGTTTGGCAAAGGGCTGCCGTGATTATCTATGGCAATTCCGCCCACATCATATTCACTGTATTCAATGTTTAACCCAAAGCGCAGCTCAACTTCCTTGAGCACTTTGTGGGCCTCTGTCATCACCTCTGGGCCAATACCGTCTCCTGCTAACACTGCTATTTGATAACTCATACCCCGGCGTGCTCCCTGTTAAATTGAATTTGTGATTTGATGTCCGCAACTTTGTCGGCGCGGCAAATAAGATTCATGACGTGCACTAACGCTTGGGCCGATGCCTCGACCACATCGGTTGCCAAGCCCACACCGTGGAAAGTGCGTCCTTGATACTTGGCGGTAATATCCACTTGCCCCAACGCATCTTGCCCTTGACCTTTTGCGCTTAATTTATAACTGCTGATCTCAACCTCACGGCCACTGGCGCGGGCTATGGCCTTGTAAGCTGCGTCCACAGGGCCATTACCGATAGCCGCCTCGGTTAAATCTTTCCCCTCGACTGCAATTCGCACTGTGGCCGTGGCAACGCCTTCGCTGGAATCTGAGTGCACAGACAGATGCTGTAAGCGGTAGTGATCGTCCTCCGCCACTTGGGCGGCCATGAAGACGATAGCTTCAAGATCATAATCAAACACCTGGCCTTTTTTGTCGGCAAGCTTCAAGAACTGCTCATACAAGGCGTCCATCTGATAATCATCACTGTGATAGCCCATTTCCTCCATGCGATGCTTGATTACATGTCGCCCTGAGCGAGAGGTCATATTCAGGTTATTTCTGTGAAGGCCTATGCTCTCTGGGGTCATGATTTCATAAGTGTTCTTGGCCTTTAACATGCCATCTTGATGAATGCCCGAGGAGTGAGAAAAGGCATTACTACCAACAATAGCCTTATTGGCCTGAACTGGCATATTGCATAGCTGGCTCACAAGATTTGAGGTGCGGTGGATTTCTTTGGCGATGATCCCAGTCTCAAGCCCTAATTTATCTTTGCGGGTGGCTAAAATCATCGCGATTTCTTCCAATGAGCAATTGCCTGCTCGCTCGCCTATGCCATTGACAGTACATTCAATTTGCCGCGCGCCCTTCTCAATAGCACCAATGGAATTAGCAACCGACAAGCCCAAATCATCATGGCAATGCACAGAGATAATCGCTTGATCAATATTGGGTACTCGATTAAACAAGGTTTCTATGATGGCGCTAAATTCGCTCGGTATGGTGTAACCCACGGTATCTGGGATATTAATGGTGCGAGCGCCAGCCTTTATTGCCGCCTCAACCATGCGGCACAAATTATCAATTGGGGTGCGACCCGCATCCTCACAAGAAAATTCGACATCATCGGTAAAACGCCGCGCATATTTAACCGCGTTCACCGCCATCGCTAACACATCATCGAAACTGCGTTTTAATTTGCTTTCAACATGTATGGTTGAGGTGGAAATGAAAGTATGGATGCGAAACTGCTCTGCCACAGCGAGTGCTTGCGCCGCCGCATCTATGTCCGCAGGCAAGGCCCGAGCTAAGGCGCAGACGCGGCTATTTTTAATGGTTTTGGCTATGGTTTGCACTGAATTGAAGTCACCCGGGGACGATACAGGAAAACCTACTTCCATCACATCGACCCCTAAGCGCTCTAAGGCTAGAGCAATTTGCAGTTTTTCTTTCACCGATAAGCTTGCGGCTAAAGCCTGCTCGCCATCTCGCAATGTGGTATCAAAAATAATTACTCTGTTAGGCATAGTGTCTCCAAAATAGTCAATTAATTTGCTTGGTCACTGGGCCTAAAAACAAAAAACCCGCGACGATTAGCGCGGGTTTTGTGTTAATTTTGCTGTTTTACTTGCAACACCACACACTCCGCACAAAAATGTCAGAGAGGAGAAGGAGTCCGAGTTGCAAGTAAGTATTTGTCATATTTATCGACTCAAAGTTAACCGTTAAATCAAACAGCAAACCCAAATAAGGTTTGCCTGCTGAGCACTATTGATAGCCTGTGGCTATAAAAGTGTCAACCCATTTTTTACTGTATGAAAATGATTCATTATCAATTCCACATGAGATCCCACATGTTATCTAGGATCATTTAGCCCACAAAGCTGAAGCTGATACTAAAAGCTATGCTCATTTTCGCTGCAGATTATCCTGCACCAAGAAACAAACCTAGGTATACTGGCACGTTTTTTAAGCCTTTCTTGTGAGTCGATTGTCGATGAAGTTGTTTGTGTATTTATTCTGTATAAGCTGTAACGCACTATTTTTTAGCAGCCTCTCTTTCGCGTTAAATGCGCAGTCTTATAACAACTACAGTAGCAGGTACACTAGCGATGCTAACCCCACTCACAGCGCACGTATCAGCGTTGATGGCGTCACAGCCAGCGTCAGTGAACACTTAAACAAACTCAATCTTTTAAATTATCAATATCCGCAACAAGCTCAAGCTGCATTAAGCTTAATTGAGCAAGCGACAAAGACTGATTTACTCACTAAAACTGAGCAACTGCGTTTTGAACTGCTGCAATGCTACAATTTGCTAGAACAAGGCGAATACCAAGCCGCCATCAACAGTGCTCAACGGGGAGAAACCAAGGCTAAAACATTCAAATTAGATCATGTCAGAGCTTATTTCATTCTCTGCCAAGCAGATGCGTTAAACTACCTAGGGGAATTGGACAAGGCTTTACCGCTAATAGATAACGCTCTCGCATTAGCCCATCAATATCAACAGCCTCAAGCCATAGTGAATGCGCTTTACCTGAGGGCGACAATAGATCTTCGGATCGAAAATGCAAATTCCGCTATGGAGGATTTGCGTTTAGCCTTAGATATCTACCCTCAAGCGCAAACTCAAACCCCAAGTTGGCAGCTCGCTCCGAAAACTTATTTATTGGCAGCAATGGGAAGCTTATTTTTTTCGACGGGTGATGTGTCACAAGCGATTTTCTTCACCAATAAGGCCAGAGCCGATGAAGCTGCTATCGGTAAGATTGAGTACCTACTACTGATTAATGCGGCATTAATCACTATCCACATTAATGAACAACAAGCCGATGATTATATTAACCATGCAAAAAAACTGCTTCCCAATACGAATCATTCAATAGAATTGGCTTACAATTATGCTTCATTGTCTGTGTTTGATTTACTTAGAAATAGGCTAAGTAGTGCTGAAAAACAAATCAATATCAGCATTGCCACCTTTTCAAAATATAACCATCCCCTATATCTTGCACGAGCCAAACGCACTCTGGCCCAGATACGTTTCAAGCAAGGCCGCGATCAAGAAGCCTTAGCCATTATGGATCAAGCAATTGAGCTTGCTAAAGGCGAAAATCATCAGCTAGATTTACAAGAATATTACTCTATCTTAAGCCAGTATTATGCAACCAAGAATGCCTTTAAACAGGCCTACGAATACCAAGTATTACGCTTTGAACTCGAGAAAAAAATAGCCGCGAAAATCAATCAAGCACGCTTTTTACAATTCAAAGCGCGGGCTAATGAACAAGCTCAACTTACTAATGCGCAAGCCACACTTGCCCGTAGTCAACGTTACTTAACCTTAGAACAAACCTATGCCTTAGTTGCACTGGGTTTATCATTACTGTTTATCAGCATATTATTTTTTATCAAAAAAGACCCAAAGCTTCCCCCTTTAATTAAACAAGTCGCTCAGCAAGAGGAAGAGATCGGCGGCTTGTTAAAAAATGCCAAACGCGCCGGATATCCATTAAGCATTTTACTGCTTAACATCAGCGGCGTTCGCTTGGTTGATTTAGGGGATTTGCAAACTCATCTGGAGCACACACTACGAGAACAAGATAAATTCTATCGCCATTCACTAGAGGAAATTATTGTTTTCCTGCCTCACACCTCATTACAAGGTGCAAGACGGGTCGCTGCGCAGGTGAGTTTAAGCATAGAGAACTGGCAAGCTAACACCAATGTTCCCACTGGGATAGCCAGCTTGCAGCAATTAGACAGTTTTGAGCAATTAATCAAAAAAGCCCATTTAGATCAAATAACTAAAAAAAATCGACAACCATCAATGACTAATCGCCAGCAAGGTAGTGACTAATCTCATCGAGGAACTCGCCACCAAAACGGCTCAATTTACGCTCACCCACGCCGTTTACAGCAAGCATCTCACCTGGGCTTGTGGGCAACATGGCAGACATTTCTGCCAAGCTTGCATCGTTAAACACTAGGTAAGGTGGGATGTCATTTTTCTCGGCAATTTCACGGCGCAGTAGCTTAAGACGGGCAAACAGTTGTCTGTCGTATTGCTGTGGGGCGCGGCTATTACTGATTTTACGCTTACTGCTCACCAACTGAATACGTGGCTCTGCAAGCATCAAGGCTTGCTCACCTTTAAGCACAGGCCTTGCGGCATCATTAAGCTTTATGGATGAGCCTCGGGTCACGTCCTGACTGGCAAGCCCTAAATGGATCAGCTGGCGCGTTACGCTGAGCCAATGCTCAGGGCTCTTTTCTTTACCTATGCCCCAAGTCGATAACTTATCATGGCCTCGGTCTAACACATTGGCGGCTTTGGAGCCCCTAAGCACTTCAATTAAATGATTAATCCCAAAGCGCTGCCCTAAGCGAAACACGCAAGATAACACCTTTTGAGCATCTTCACTGCCATCATAACGCTTAGGCGGATTGATACAGATATCGCAGTTACCACAAGGTTTTGAGGCGCTTTCATCAAAATAATGCAATAACACTTGCCGGCGACAGGTTTGCGCCTCGGCAAACGCCGCCATGGTATGTAATTTATGAAACTCGACTTGCTGTTGTGGTCCGGGTTCAGATTGCTCAATGAGGTGCCTAACTCGGCCAATGTCGGCGGGGTCGAACAACATATAGGCCTCGGCATCTAAACCATCACGGCCCGCGCGGCCGGTTTCTTGATAATAAGCCTCTACACTTTTGGGGATATCGTAATGCACCACAAAGCGCACATTGGATTTGTTAATTCCCATGCCAAAAGCCACTGTGGCCACCACGATTTCAAGCTTATCTTTGAGGAATTTATCTTGTACATCTGCGCGCTCTTCTTGACTGCGGCCAGCGTGATAAGCCTCAGCCCTCAAGCCCTGTAAACGCAGCCGTTCAGCCACTTCATCCACGCGCCTGCGACTACTGCAATAAATAATGCCGTTATTGCCTGACTGAGACGCGATAAATTGCTTAAGCTGGCTGGCAGCATTGAGTTTTTCAGCCACTGTGTAGCGAATGTTAGGCCTATCGAAACTGGATAATAAACAGAAAGGTTCGATATGCAATCGCTCACAAATGCTCGTGCGGGTTGCTTGATCTGCGGTGGCCGTCAGCGCCATTAGCGGCACCTGAGGGAACAGCTGCTTTAGACGGCCAAGTTCGGCATACTCAGGTCTAAAATCATGACCCCACTGGCTGATGCAATGCGCCTCATCTACAGCAAACAAGCTAAGGTGAAGATGCTGTAAACGCTCAATAAAATCATCACGTAGCAAGCGCTCTGGTGATACATACAGCAGTTTTATTTCGCCACTGTGTAGCTGGCGCAATACATTCATGCTCACTTCACGAGGTTGAGAGGAGTTTAAATAAGCGGCAGGCACACCAGTTTGAAGCAGGCTGTCGACTTGATCTTTCATTAATGAAATCAAAGGTGAGACAACAATAGTTAGCCCAGGAAACAATAATGCAGGCAACTGATAGCAAATACTTTTACCGCCACCAGTGGGCATGATGACCAAAGTGTCCTCACCCGCCAAGGTGCGCTCCATGACTTCTCGCTGCCCCTCTCGAAATGAACGGTAGCCAAATACTTGCTGCAGACGTGCACTCAGCTCATCTTGCGATGCCGTTATTGCTGGGTCCAAATCTGGGCTTAAATTATTCATTTCACTTCTGCACTCGCTGTTGGGGCTGACATTCTAAAACAGCTGACGCCCTATGTCTTGGCGTAACGAATAAAAGCTGACATTTTACCTATTTGCAACCTAAGCCAACTCAGGCTAGATTAATTGCTCTACCCTAAATTACCTTATCGTGATGACACAGGTGACAAATGAATAACAATAAGAATAAGGATAAGGATATCTATGAGTAATGATATAAAAACCCAAGCCCTACAACAGGTGGCCCAAGTCTTCGACCAATTTGTGCCTTTTCATAACCTACTGGGCCTACAGATCAAGCATTACGATGAAAACGGTGTCGAAGTAGTGATCACCATGAAGCCCGAGTTAATCGGCAACATTCACCAGCAAATTCTCCATGGCGGCGTGACGGCGACCGTACTGGATATCGTTGGTGGCCTCACCGCCTTTGCAGGCTTGGTATCCAGCCGTGATGATTGGACCCTAGAAGCACTACAGGAAAGGCTCACCACCTTAGGTACTATCGATTTACGCATAGATTATTTAAGGCCTGGACGCGGCGAGGTGTTTACTGGCACAGGCAGTGTTATTCGCTCCGGCAACCGCGTATCTGTGTGCCGCATGGAGCTGCATAATGAACAAGGCACCCATATCGCCTTCGGCACAGGCACTTACATGGTTGGTTAAATGCCCAATAAAATATGAGCAGCGGCAAATGATGATCTGGCCATAATTCAGTGATAGAGGTCAAAACAGCCTAATTTATCGTTTTGTTTACGCTTTACCCTTGGCTCACAGCAAAATGAATCAAGGCTTAGCCTTGAGTCTCACAGAAGTGGCGCCTACAATCGCCTCTTCATTCTCAAGGTCATCATTCCATGTCTGAACTCGAATACCGTAAAGGCGTCATTCTCGCTATCTGTGCCTACTGTTTATGGGGCGTTGCCCCATTATATTTCAAACTTATTCAGCAGGTTTCTCCTCTTGAAATTCTAATGCACAGGGTACTCTGGTCTTTTGTGCTTATGGTAGTGCTAATGCAGTTTGTTGGTGGATTTAGCCGCCTGAGACAAGTATTTAAACAACCTAAACAATTGTTAGTGTTACTGATCACCTCCCTGTTGATCGCGGGGAATTGGCTAATTTTCATCTGGGCGATTAATAATGACCATATGTTAGATGCAAGCCTTGGCTACTTCATTAACCCGTTATTTAACGTGTTGCTGGCCATGCTATTTCTCGGTGAGCGCTTGCGTAAACTGCAGTGGGTTGCGGTGGCGTTGGCAAGCTTAGGGGTGATTATTCAGCTGATTTCTTTTGGTTCTATCCCGCTGGTGTCTTTAGTATTAGCCGCCTCCTTTGGTTTTTACGGCTTATTGCGTAAAAAAGTTAACGTGGATGCTAAAACCGGCTTACTGGTAGAAACGGCAATTTTAGCACCTGTGGCCTTAGGTTATTTATTGCTGACTTTAGACAGCTCCAGTGCCAGCATGCTTACCAATGCTTGGAGCCTGAATTTGATTCTGCTGGCTGCCGGTATCGTCACTACCGTACCGTTATTATGTTTTGCTGGGGCGGCGGTGCGCATTCCGTTTTCTATCTTAGGATTCTTTCAATATATTGGCCCAAGCATCATGTTTATCTTGGCAATCAAACTCTTTAATGAACCCTTCGATATAGAAAAGGCCATTACCTTTGGGTTTATTTGGGCAGCGTTGATGATCTTTGTCAGTGATTTATTACTGCAACGCCGCCACAATAAAAAAGCCAAACTCGCTAGCCCAGCCTAGAGTTTAGAGTTAAAAATTAAGACATAAAAAATGCCGACTTAAGTCGGCATTTTTACATCTGAACTAAGGTAACTAAGATTTAATAGACTGATACTTCTGGAGCTAAACCCTATAAATCCAGCGCTAAAATTTTCGAGCGACGATGGAAATTGTATAACTGTTTTTTCTTATTTGGCAAAGCGTCCACTTCGACAATATTAAAGCCGTGCTCTAAAAACCAATGGATACTGCGAGTCGTCAACGCAAATAAACGCCCATAACCACGTACCCTAGCTTGGCCTATGATGTTATTGAGTAGCACGCTGCCTCTGTCTGCATCACGATAATCAGGGTGAACCACAAGACAGGCAAACTCACCGGCATTGTCTTCCTCGAAAGGATAGAGCGCCGCGCAACCAATCACTAAGTTATCGCGCTCAATCAGCATAAACTGCTCGATTTCCATTTCCAGCTGCTCACGGGAGCGGCGCACTAGAATACCTTGCTCTTCCAATGGGCGAATAAGGTTTAAGATGCCGCCAATATCACTGATGCTGGCACGGCGAAGACGCTCGGCGCTTTCTGTGACGATTTGGGTGCCTATGCCCTCACGGGAGAATAACTCTTGCAGCAATGCGCCATCATCGAGATAACTGACCAAATGGCAACGAGGTACACCCTTGCGGCATGCATCAACACTGGCTTTTAGGAATGCCATAGTGCCCACTGAGGCACAGGGGTTTTGTGCCATATCGGCCAGCATTGCCTCGACTTGGTTAGGCATCAATTCCGCTATCACTTCACCGTTTTCGCCCATAATGCCGTTGGTTTCACTAAAACCGATGATTTTATCGGCTTTAAGCTTAATCGCGACCTGAGTCGCCACTTCTTCAGCGGTCAGGTTAAAGCTCTCACCCGTTACCGATGCAGCAATGGGGCCCATCAGGACTATGCCATTATTATCAAGCTGACGACGTAAACCCACAGCATCGATGCGCCTTACTTTACCGCTGAGGCAAAAATCAACGCCGTCGTCGACACCTAAAGGTTGAGCAATGACGAAATTACCACTGACTAAGTTAATCTGCGCATTTTGCATCGGCGTATTGCCAAGGCTCATAGATAAGCGCGCCGTGATATCGAACTGCACCGCACCGGCCACTTGCTTAATAATTTTTAAAGTATCTTCATCTGTGATCCGCACCCCATTGTGATAGGCAGGCTCAATACCTGCGGCTTTTAGACCTTCATCTATCTGTGGCCGTGCCCCATAAACTAACACCACTTCAATGCCTAAAGAATGCAACAAAGCAACATCATTTAAAATGCCGCGAAATTGGGGGTGGGCAAGGGCTTCGCCACCTAGCATGACGACAAATGTCTTGCCTCTATGTGCATTTACATAGGGGGCCGAATGACGAAATCCATCTACTAGTTCAGTGGTTCTCACAGGTTAATTCACCTCATATTGGTAAGTTGTAGAGTCTATATCACTGATATAGCACTATTAGTAATACGGCCAATTATATATCCACACTCTATATTTCCAAAGCATGTGGAATCAATAAAAACGCAATCCTATTGCATTTTAATGCAGTTTAAAATCATTTTTATCAACAGAAATGATTTATTTTACCCACACAAGTGTAGTGTATTTTATTACAGGCATAAAAAAAGCCCCTCAAGAGGGGCTTTTTAAGAGTCAAAAAATCAATTATTTGATTTTAGCTTCTTTGTACATAACGTGCTGACGAATAACTGGATCAAATTTCTTGATTTCCATTTTCTCAGGCATGTTACGCTTGTTCTTTTCAGTAGTGTAGAAGTGACCAGTCTTAGCACTAGATACTAATTTGATCTTCTCACGATTACCTTTAGATTTAGCCATTTTCTATTATACCTTCTCGCCACGGGCACGAAGTTCTTTAACAACTACTTCGATACCTTTCTTGTCGATGATACGAATACCTTTAGTAGATACACGTAGTTGCACGAAGCGCTTTTCTTCTTCTAACCAAAAACGGTGGTTTTGTAGGTTAGGTAAAAAACGACGACGAGTCGAATTTTTTGCGTGCGAACGGTTGTTACCAACCATTGGCTTCTTGCCAGTTACTTGGCATATTCTTGACATGTCAATCTTCTCCAAAACAATTTTTAACGCTCGAGCATAAATGTGCCTCGTATGGCCGTCGCCCGAGGCACAAAGAGGGCGCATTTTATACACGTTCCCAGAGCTAAGGTCAAGTGGTGTTTAAATTATCCACCCTCGTTCTGCGAAGGAAACTATCTCTTGATCACCAACAACCATATGATCTAACAAAGAAACATCAATAGTTGCTAATGCATTTTTTAATCGCTCAGTTATTCGCCTATCAGCCTGGCTGGGCTCAGCAACACCAGACGGATGATTATGACATATGATAACTGCCGCAGCCCTTTTTTCTAGCACTAAGCTCACCACTTCACGAGGATATACTGAGGCAGAATCTATGGTACCACGGAACAATTCTACAAATTGAATCACTCTATGTTGGCTATCCAACAATAATAAGGCGAACACTTCATAGGAGCGGTCTGCTAATTGTCTCATTAAATAGTCCCGAGTTAAATCAGGATTTGTCAAAATCTGCCCTCTTTGTAGGTTTTCCCGTGAAATTCGCTTAGAAATCTCCGCTGCAGCCTGTAATTGGGCATATTTTACCGGTCCTACCCCAGGAATTTTGCACACCTGTCTCTCAGCAGCACTCATTAAATGGCGTAAACCACCAAAATGATTGAGTAATAATCGCCCAGTTGTTAATGCATTTTGGCCCGATGTGCCATTTCTTATTAGCACAGCCAGCAATTCTGCATCACTGAGCTGACCCGCACCATGAGCCAATAACTTATCCCTTGGGCCTTCCCCTTGAGGCCAATCTTTAATGGCCATCAGCACTCCTTAGCTTAATGATGGAAAGCATCCCTTGAGTATGGTCTAAATTTTCAGTTTAGAGTGTCACCAAGGGTCACGCTTTATGATATCTTAGCCGCAATTAAGACTTAGCCTAGGTGATGACAGTCATGCTAACAGGTAAGAAAATTTTACTCGGAATTGGTGGCGGAATAGCCGCTTATAAAACGGCAGATTTAATTCGCCGCCTCAAAGAACGTGGTGCAGATGTGCGAGTGGTAATGAGCCTAGGTGCTCAGGCATTTATTACTCCGCTGACCATTCAAGCGTTATCGGGGCACCCTGTTTCTAGCGATTTACTCGATCCTGCCGCTGAAGCTGGCATGGGGCACATTGAACTGGCTCGCTGGGCCGATGCTATGATTATCGCTCCTGCTACCGCCAACCTAATGGCTCGCATCAATGCTGGTATGGCCGATGAGTTAATCACCACCACTTGCTTAGCCACCAGCGCCCCGATTATTTTATGCCCCGCAATGAATCAGCAGATGTATCAAAATGCGGCAACACAAGACAACTTAGCTAATTTGCAGCGCCGCGGCTTTACCGTATGGGGACCCGCTTCTGGCAGCCAAGCTTGCGGTGAAATTGGGCCAGGACGCATGTTAGAGCCACTGGATATTGCATTGATGCTTGAACAATTTTTTGCACCTAAGCTATTAAACGGCCATAAGTTACTACTCACAGCTGGGCCCACCCGTGAAGCCATAGATCCTGTGCGTTATATTTCCAACCACAGCTCAGGCAAAATGGGTTTTGCCTTAGCCAAAGCCGCTGCAGAAATGGGCGCCGAAGTGACTTTAGTCGCTGGACCGGTGAACTTAGCCACGCCTAATGGTGTCAAGCGTATCGATGTAGAGTCTGCCGAGCAGATGTTAGAAGCCGTGATGTCGCAAGTGGATAATCACAATATCTTTATCGGCTGCGCCGCCGTTGCCGATTACCGGATTGCGAGTGCATCAGATCAAAAAATCAAAAAATCTGCCGAGCAAATGCAACTTGCGCTAGTGCGTAATCCTGATATCTTAGCCACGGTTGCACAGCACAAACCTAGGTTATTTACCCTAGGTTTTGCCGCAGAAACTCAAGATGTAGAGCAATACGCTAGAGGTAAACTAGAGAAAAAACAGCTGGATATGATTGCTGCCAATGATGTTTCTATTCAAGGTTTAGGCTTTAATGCCGATGACAATGCACTTATGGTATTCGATAAAGAGTCCAGCCAGCATTTGCCCGCAACCGACAAGCTCACCCTAGCGCGCCAACTACTGACACTGATAGCACAAAGAATCACTGCACAATGAAAACAGCTATAGAAGTTAAAATTCTCGACCCACGTATAGGAACCCAGTTTCCCTTACCAGCCTATGCCACTCCAGGCAGCGCGGGTATGGATTTACGTGCCATGTTAGAGACAGAACTCACACTTGCACCGGGGGAAACCAAACTTATTCCCACTGGTATCGCCATCCATGTGGCAGACCCAAACTTAGCGGCAGTGATCTTACCTCGCTCAGGACTCGGTCATAAAAATGGTATAGTGCTGGGAAATTTAGTCGGTTTAATCGACTCGGATTATCAAGGCCCACTTATGGTGTCTTGTTGGAATAGAAGCGATACGCCTTTCACCTTAACCCTAGGTGAACGGCTTGCACAATTGGTATTTGTCCCTGTGGTACAAGCAAAATTTACCTTAGTGGACGAGTTTGAATGCTCAGATCGTGGTGAAGGCGGGTTTGGTCACTCAGGTACCAAATAGTCTTCTAAAGTTGTCACTGAGCCAAGGAAATGATAATGGCCGTTAGCCCAAAAATAAATCGCCGCGAGCACATTTTACAGTGCCTCGCTCAAATGCTGGAAACCAGCCCAGGACAAAGGATCACCACAGCGAAACTCGCCGCCGAAGTCGGGGTTTCAGAAGCGGCCTTATACCGGCACTTCCCTAGCAAGGCTCGGATGTTTGAAGGCTTAATCGAATTTATCGAAGATGCTATTCTATCGCGCCTCAACCTCATCATGGATGAAGAAAAAGATACCATGACACGCTGCCAGCTGGTGTTGCAGTTACTGTTAGTATTCTCCGAGCGCAACCCAGGGATATCGCGGGTACTCAACGGTGATGCACTTTTAGGTGAAAACGATAGGCTGCGTAGCCGCATTAGTGTGTTATTCGCCAAGATTGAAACCCAGCTCAAACAGATTTTAAGGGAAAAAACCTTAAGAGAAGGACAAGGTTTTAATTTAGACGAAGCCATCTTAGCCAATCTGCTACTGGCCGTAGTAGAAGGCCGCATCGCGCAGTTTGTTCGCAGTGAATTCAAGCAAAAACCGACACTGCATTTTGATGAGCAATGGACCTTCATCCAACAGCAACTGCTTAGAAGCTGATGCCATGACGTGCTAAATTAACAAAGAAATGGAATGCAATCTGTTAATTTAGCACGCGACTTTGTAGAATACCCACCAATTTTGTTAACCACTTGTACAAGGATGTTTATGTTTAGGACTATTTTACTGCTCAGTGCCGCCTTATTTCACTGCGCCGCGTTTTCCGCTTCCCCATCTCAGCCAGAACTATTCAGTAAAGGCGCCGAATATGCCAATGTGAAGTTATCGCCTTCAGGTAAATATTTAAGTGTCGTTACTAAGCGTGACGGAAAAAATACCTTAATAATATTATCACTCGACGATAATAAACTCGTTGGTGCAATTAATTTTCCAGGAAATGCGCAAGTAGGTAACTATGAGTGGGCTAACGATGAACGGCTAGTTTTACAAAAAGAATACCTAAAAGGCTGGACTGATGCCCCCCAATACTATGGCGAACTCTATGCGGTCAATGCAGACGGTGGCAGAGGCACCTACTTATTTGGTTACCAAAGTAGTGAACAGCAAACAGGCTCCAACCTTAAGAAGAATACCCCCATTAGAGCCACAGCCTATATTTTAGATCCTTTAGTTGACGATGAAAGATATATATTGGTCAATGCTATTCCTTGGAACGGCTCCCGCACACTAAACTATGAAGCCTCACAAGATATCTATCGAGTCGACCTCTACCGTGGAACACGCAAGCGACTCATGGGGTCACCTATCGGTCGAGCTCGTTTTATGACAGATCACTCGGGCAAAGTGCGCTTTGCTGCCGGCGAAGACAAGAATAACGACACCAAAATCTATTATCGTCAAGCGGGTGAATGGGTTGAGAGCAGTAAACTTAAACTAGAATTAGAAGACTTTAGCCCTATTTCATTTGCCGACAATCCGCATAGCATCTATGCCGCTGGCCGCAAAAACAGTGAAACTATGGGGGTGTATAAAATTGATCTCAATACTGGTGAGCAGCAAAAAATCATCCAAGATGACAAGGTAGACCCTGCTAATTTCTGGATAAACAACCAGACCAAGCAGCTTTATGCAGTAGAGTTCAATGAAGGCTATCCAACTTACGCCTTCGTCAACCAAGATGATAAACGCAGTACATTACTTAAAAAATTGCTCGCCAGCTTACCTGGGCATCAAGTGCAAATAGTCAGTGAAACCCGTGATGGTAGCAAACTAATTATCGCTGCCTTTAATGACAGAAATCCTGGCGATTATTACATTTATGACACTCAAAAGAACACTCTCGCTTTTCTATCTCCATCAAAAAAATGGCTAGAACCAGAGTTAATGGCTGAAGTTAAACCTATCAGTTTCACCAGTCGCGACGGGGTTCAGATCTCCGGCTATCTTACTTTGCCAAATGGGATTGAAGCTAAAAACTTACCCTTAATCGTAAACCCCCATGGCGGTCCGCACGGTGTTCGTGATTTTTGGGGCTTTGACCCAGAAAGCCAACTGCTTGCCAATCAAGGCTATGCGGTATTGAAAGTCAATTTCCGTGGCTCTGGCGGTTACGGTAAAGCGTTTGAGGAAATGGGCCACCAAAAGTGGGGCTCAGATATCCAGTTTGATATTATCGATGCCACTCGCTATGTCATTGAGCAAGGCTTTGCCAATAAAGAACGTGTTTGTATCGTCGGAGGCAGCTTTGGCGGTTACAGCGCATTGCAAAGTGCCATTATCGAGCCTGATATGTTCAAATGTGCCATAGGCTTTGCCGGCGTATACGACTTGCCTATGATGTTTGAGGAAGGTGACGTGGCTGATACTCGATCGGGCACTAGCTTCTTAAAGCAAGTGTTAGGAACCGATCAAGCAACACTTAAAGCCATGTCACCAAGTTATAATGTCGAAAAACTCAAAGCCAAGTTACTGTTAGTTCATGGCGGTGATGATGAACGCGCTCCCATTGAACAATTTGAATCATTAGAAGATGCCCTAAAAGCCCGTAATTATCCTTATGAAAAGTTGGTCATGGATGATGAAGGCCACGGTTTTTATAACGATGACCACAGGGCAAAATACTATCAAAAGATGCTCAGTTTCATAGATAGCAACCTTAAACTCTAAGCTCGCCACTCACATTTACACTTAAGATAGAGCCGATACCTGAGTAAATAGGTCGGCTTTTTTATTGCCTCTAGTATTAATTTGCAGCAAATCACGCTATTCTCCCTCCCCTTGCGGTGTAAGCACCCTAGGTTTTTTAAGGTACACTCATAAGCAGTATGACAGAGTCGTTGGAGGACAAGATGGCATTAAGTGACGCCGCAATCAAAGTACAAGCAGCACTGAAAGAGCGCGGGCTAGAAACCCCTATGCTGCCAAAAACTTCAACGCCTGAAGAGCGCAAGATTAAGATTGAGCAGCATATGCGTGAGATCTTAACCTTGATGTCCTTGGATTTAACCGATGACAGCCTGATGGACACCCCAAGACGCATCGCTAAGATGTATGTGGATGAGATTTTCTCAGGCCTAGATTATGATAATTTCCCTAAGATCACTGTCATAGACAACAAAATGGGCTTCGATGAGATGGTCAGGGTGCAAGATATCAGCCTCACCAGCACCTGTGAGCACCATTTAGTCACCATAGATGGTCTAGCCACAGTGGCGTATTTACCACGGGCTAAAATCATAGGCTTATCAAAAATAAACCGCATAGTGCGCTTCTTCGCCCAGCGCCCACAAGTACAAGAAAGGCTAACGCAGCAGATTTTAGTGGCGCTGCAAACCTTGCTCGAAACCAAAGACGTAGCGGTAAAAATTGATGCTGTGCATTTCTGCGTTAAATCTCGCGGCGTGATGGACTCCACCAGCTCGACCACGACCACCTCCTTAGGCGGAATTTTTAAGTCCAACCCAGCCACCCGCGCTGAATTTTTACAGCAAGCCAAATTCTAGATTTTAGGTTCTAAGTGCTA
>NZ_JACJDV010000026.1 GCF_014163735.1 Shewanella sp. SR44-3 | reverse complement strand
TAAGGCCAATGCCATCAAGGCCGATAGAAGTAATTTATTTTTATCAAAATTCATGTAATATCCTTGTTACATTGCGACTTTGGTTTAGCGATTAAACTTAAGTTATTAAATCAACAGAAATACACTGTTGAGTTTATTTTCATATTCAGGTGTTTTTATTGTTACCTAGATTGAAGGGGGAACATTTGGGGAAAGTGTCTAAAAGAACATCAACAACAATGAGCTATTTTTTATATTTTCACTGCCATGTGTGATCTTTGCTGACCAATCCTTTATATTTAAGCTTATTTGCGCGAGCATTCTACTCATTAATTTGTTGAAAATAAATAGCAAAAAATCATTTTTTTGCAACAATTTGCAACAATTTGACCTCTGTGGCGCAACTCTCGGTGCTTTTATTTAACAAGTGTGTACATAATCAACTATCTTGATCTGATGGTCAAGTCACTCTTTCATAAAATCCCCGTTAATTAGTTGATTTATAAAACTGAATTTTAACTAGCATACATTTGCAAGCACTAGCTGTGATATGCTTTGTATCTGGATCTATAATTAATTTTTGATGATAGGTTATCTATTTATATTCTTGGGAGAGAGTATGTCGATTAAGACAAGTATCAACCCAGCAGTGTTTTTCTCATCTGTGGTTTTAATTGCTCTGATGGTATTTTTGTGTGCGCTTTGGCCACAAGAGGCGAGTCATTTCTTTAAATCGGTACAAGGTGGCATAGAGCAGAAAGCTGGCTGGTTATATATTTTAGCCGTGGCTATTTTTTTGCTGTTTGTTTTGTTTGTGATGATGAGCCGTTTTGGTGACATTAAGCTGGGGCCAGATCATGCGGTGCCCGATTACAGTTACAAAAGCTGGATAGCCATGCTGTTTTCTGCAGGCATGGGCATAGGATTAATGTTTTTTGGTGTCGCAGAGCCTGTGATGCATTATTTAGCACCGCCTGATGCAACCCCAGAATCCATTGCTGCCGCAAAAGATGCCATGAAGATCACTTTCTTCCATTGGGGGCTGCATGCCTGGGCAATTTATGCCGTAGTGGCGTTAAGCTTGGCGTATTTTTCTTATCGTCATAAACTTCCTTTGCTGCCTCGCTCTGCGTTATACCCGTTAATTGGCGAACGTATTTATGGCCCCATAGGCCATGCTGTTGATACATTTGCGGTGCTGGGTACCATGTTTGGTGTGGCAACGTCCTTAGGTTTTGGGGTGTTGCAGGTCAATTCAGGTTTAAGTTATTTAATTGATGGCTTCCCTAATAATGCTTGGATGCAGGTGGGCTTAATTGCCATTATTACTGCTATTGCAACCTTGTCTGTCTTTTCTGGTTTAGATAAAGGCGTTAAACGTTTAAGTGAACTTAATTTAGGCTTAGCCTGTTTGCTCATGTTTGCGGTACTTTTACTTGGGCCAACAGTGATGTTGATGCAAGCCTTTGTGCAAAACACTGGCAGTTACTTAAGTGAGCTAGTTGAGAAAACCTTTAATCTTTATGCCTATCAGCAAAAAGATGATTGGATTGGTGGCTGGACGTTACTTTATTGGGGCTGGTGGATTTCATGGTCACCTTTTGTGGGTACCTTTATCGCCAGAGTAAGCCGTGGTCGTACCATTCGTGAGTTTTTAATCGGGGTATTATTTGTCCCAAGTGCGCTGACATTTTTATGGATGACAATATTTGGCAATAGCGCGATTGATGCCATCATGAATCATGGTGCCAGCTATTTGTCTGAAGCGGTTTCCACTGATGTTTCAGTGGCCTTGTTCAAGTTCTTTGAACATTTTCCTATGTCTAATTTTTTATCGATTATTGCCCTGTGTTTGGTGGTGACTTTCTTTGTGACATCATCTGATTCAGGTTCTTTGGTGATTGATAACCTGACCTCTGGTGGCGATAGTAATGCCCCTGTGTGGCAACGTATTTTCTGGGCGACGCTACAAGGTGTTGTCGCTGCTGTATTACTTGTCGCTGGTGGCTTGCAAGCCTTGCAAACCGCGGCGATTGCCAGTGCCATGCCATTTCTGCTGGTAATGTTATTGATGTGTTTAGGTTTATATCGAGCCTTAAAAGATGACTGGCTTAAACTCAGTAATGTTCAGTCACACAATACTAGTGTGCAGTACGCTCAGACGAGTATGAGCTGGCAAGACAGAATTGGCGTCTTGGTTTCTCAACCTAGTTTTGATGAAGCTCAGGTGTTTATTGCCAAAGTCGCCAGGCCCGCATTAGTTGAAGTGCAAAGTATCTTTGTGCAAAAAGGGGTGCAAGCACAAATTGTACACTTGGATCACAGAGCCCGTTTGATTATCGGTGCCGACGAGCCTTTAGCTTTCGTCTATGGTATGCGTATTCAAGCCTTTACTATGTCTGGTCGGGTGGAGCATGCAGATAAAGAAGAAAAGACCTTCTATCGGGTAGAAGTTTTTCTTGAGCATGGTGGTCAGCAATATGATGTGATGGGTTATACCCAAGAACAGATCATTGCAGATATTGTTAGTCAATACGAACGTTATTTACATTATCTGCACTTGTCCAATTACGCTCCCGTGGGCAATGAACTGTAAGCCGTATTGCATCGCTGTGTATCAAAAATACATAGGTTAGAGATGTCACTCGGGTTAGGTTGCCAATGACCCGCATTAGCGCTTTAATGGCTAGCGCTGAATAAATAGATTGCCCCCAGTGATAAGCCTTATTATCCTAGGGGCAATTTTTTTGAGTGTGAGAAAGGCAATGTCAGCAAATCAGGGTCAAAGCAAGTTAGATAAAGTATTGGCCGAAGCCAATGAGTATAAAGCCAGTCGTGAGAAGGGTTACCGTGAGCAAGCGTTAAAGCTTTACCCTTGGGTATGTGGTCGCTGTACTCGTGAATTTACTCATAAAAATTTGTCTGAGCTCACTGTGCATCACAGGGATCACAATCACGATAATAACCCTTCAGATGGCAGTAATTGGGAACTGCTATGCCTGTATTGTCACGATAATGAGCATTCACGTTTTGAAGAGCTTATTCGCTATGGCAGCACCACTGAAACCAAACAAGCAACTGCGACTTATAACCCTTTCGCCGATCTGAAAGCGAGAATGAAAAAGTAAACTGCAAGATTAAACGCTTGGAGAATACCGGTATTAGCCTTGTTTAGCTTCTGTGGCAAGCCATTTGGCGCGGCTGATGGTTTGGTTATTACTGTCTCCCTCAAACGCAATTTTTCGCGCAGGCAATTTATCCCAAATCACTTGTTGTTCAATTTCTGTGGTTGATGACCAAGAAACAATTTCATCGATGTGGCGAAAACAGCCCATACAATAATCGTCATCATTTAAGCCGCAGCGGGCGACACAAGGTGAATGCATGGTTTACAATCTCAGTTATCTATTTCATACGCTTACCGGTAACTTCGGTAAGCTGTTAGTGGTGCAAAGCATAGCATGTCGAGTGCAGTTAATTAATGGCCATTGAGCAACAAATTCCCCCCTCTGGGTATGGGCAGCATTTTGAACGTCTTAATCAGTTATTGCTTGGATTAGCCCCGCTGTGGCAATTGCAGGCCTTTGAATGTCATGATTTGCCTTGGGCTGTTCGCTTTCCCCATTTAGCTACTGCAGTAACCGCCCTTGATGATGAGAACATTGATACAATAGATAAAAATCAAACGGCCTTAGTCGCCACCTTACTGCCAAGCCTTAGATTGGATCTTGCAAAGGCCGCGCATCATGCCCCTGAAATTCAATCTTTAATTGACTTGCTGCCATTACTCGATAATGCTTTTTCCGCGCTGCGCATCGATGAACCGCGAGTGGATGAGCAAAGCTTAGCTGATAAGGACCCAGCCGCGACTGATGCCTTTAGCCATCAGGATTTGAGCCACTTTAGCGCTGGCATAAAGGGCCGTAAATGGCAGCAAATTACCGCATTTACCCAGATGAGTTTTCTGCAAGGTGTTAATGACTTGCCTGTGCTTGAGTGGTGTGCGGGTAAAGGTCACCTTGGCCGCTTAGTGGCAAAAACTCAACAGGTGGCGGTGACCAGTCTTGAGTGGCAGCAGAGCTTGTGTGAACAAGGCCAGACACTTGCCGATAAATGGCACGTTGCGCAAGATTTTATTTGCGCGGATGCCTTTGAAGACATAGATATTCACGCAGAGAATAGCCCTATTAAGGCAAAGCAGCACGCTATCGCTTTACATGCCTGCGGCGATTTACATGTGCGTTTATTACAGCTTGCAACCGCTGCCAATACAAAGATGATTTCCATCTCCCCCTGTTGTTATCACCTTATTCGAGAGCAGGTATATCAGCCGTTATCGAGCAAGGCACAATTATTGGCGGCGAACGGCAGGGGATTGGGTCTTACTCGGCATCATTTACAGCTACCCTTGCAGCAAAGCGTGATAGCAAGTTCCAAGCAGCAAGCTTTACGTCACCAAGAGGTTGTGTGGCGTTTAGGGTTTGACAGTTTGCAGCGTGAAATCACTGGCAAGCAACATTATTTACCCGTACCGACGCTAAAACAGAGTCAGCTGAGTGGCAGTTTTGTCGATTTTTGTCACTGGGCCGCCAGTGCCAAACAATTATTATTACCAAAAGGGGTAGATTTTGCGGCCTTTTTACGCCAAGGCCAGAAAAGGCACGCACTGACCTTACGGATAGATTTGGTCAGTCATTTATTTCGCAGCGTATTAGAGACTTGGTTATTACTGGACCGTGCCATTTATTTACAGGAGTCAGGTTATCAGGTAGGGCTGAGTGAATTTTGTGCAAACAGTATCACTCCAAGAAATGGCTTTATTCAAGGCATTAAATATTGAAAATCTAGGCTTAAGTATCAAATGGGTATTTAAGCCTTTGTTTAAGTTATTTTATTTATAATTTTTTTGATTAAATCAAGCAGCTAGTCGAATGATAATGACTAATTTGTAGGTAAAGTGTAGTGGCAGCTTAGGGCTTAAAGGCGGTTTTTGATTGAATATTTAGGCTATTCTTGCTCAAATGGCTGCTTAGGGAGTTTTTATCTCGCATTTTGCTTGTGAAATGAGCCAGAGATAAGCTGCCCAAACGAATAACAATAAATTGAGTCGTGCCATAACGGCTATCATAATGAGTGATTAATACGGTTTCATGAAATATTCCCGCGTCTTTATCAATAGTTTAGCCTATGAGCTTGCCCCCCTAGTGGTGTCCAGCCTAGATCTAGAATCACGCCTAGCGCCTTTATATCAAAAGTTCCGTATTCCTATGGGCCAGCTTGCCGCCTTAACTGGAATTACAGAGCGCCGCTGGTGGCCTAAAGGCTTTCGTCTCTCTGACGGTGCTATTAGTGCCGCCCATAAAGCCATAGATGAAACTGGCATCGCCGTGAGTGATTTAGGCGCAGTGGTTTACACTGGCGTGTGCCGCGATCAGCACGAACCTGCCACAGCATGCCGCATAGCAGCCGAACTAGGGGTGTCTAAAGACACCGCCATTTATGACATCAGCAACGCTTGCCTTGGGGTGTTATCAGGGATTTTGGATATCGCAAACCGTATCGAACTTGGGCAGATTAAAGCCGGTATGGTGGTGTCTTGCGAATCAGCACGCGATATCGTCGAAGCGACAATCGACAATATGCTTGCCGATCCCACCATGCAAAACTTTGCTCAGTCCTTAGCCACCTTAACTGGCGGTTCAGGCGCTATTGCGGTGATTCTAACCGATGGCAGCTTGCCGTTAAAAACTGCCCGCCAGCACCAATTATTAGGCGCTAGTCACTTGTCTGCGCCAGAGCATCATCAGCTGTGTCAATGGGGCCTCCAAGAAGCTGGGCACTTGTTGTACCGCGAGTTTATGCGAACCGATGCGGTGACCTTACTTAAAGAAGGCGTAGATTTGGCCAAGCATACCTGGGAGCATTTTTTGTCTCAGCGTGATTGGCTGGTAGAACAAGTCGACAAGGTGATTTGTCACCAAGTGGGCGCTTCTAACCGCAGACAGGTGCTTAATGCGCTTAATATCCCCCATGAAAAAGAATACCCAACTTACCAAACCTTAGGCAACATGGGCACTGTGTCGTTACCTGTGACCGCAGCTATGGCGCACGATCAAGGCTTCTTAAAAGTGGGCGATCAGGTGAGTTTTCTGGGTATTGGCAGCGGCCTTAACTGCATGATGCTAGGCATTAAGTGGTAAATAATTAGAATAACAGCTAGGAAATACAATGTTAGAGTCCCTATTGCCTTTTAAGAGCCATTTTTTGTCACGCAATGGCCAGCAGTTGCATTATCTCAATGAAGGTCAGGGCGAGCCTGTGGTTATGGTGCACGGCAATCCCAGCTGGAGTTATTACTACCGTAATTTGGTGGCAGAACTTAAAGGGGATTTTCAGTGCATCGTGCCTGATCACATAGGTTGCGGCCTGTCGGATAAGCCTGATGACCCACAATATGATTACACCTTAACAAGCCGCATTGACGATCTTGAAGCGTTACTTGAGCATCTCGACGTGCGTGAAAACATCACCTTAGTGCTGCACGATTGGGGCGGCATGATAGGCATGGGCTATGCTGCGCGCTACCCTGAGCGCATAAAGCGCTTAGTCTTACTCAACACTGCCGCGTTTCATCTGCCGCAGAGTAAGCCTTTTCCTTGGGCGCTGTGGCTATGCCGCGAAACCTTTTTAGGCACCTTGTTAGTGCGTGGTTTCAATGCGTTTTCGGCGGCGGCATCTTTCGTTGGCGTTAAGCGCAAACCTATGGATAAAGCTGTGCGTGAAGCTTATGTGGCGCCATTTAATTCTTGGGCTAACCGTATATCGACGCTGCGTTTTGTGCAGGATATTCCATTAAAGCCCAGTGATAGAAATTACCAATTGGTGACTGATATCGCGCAAAGCCTCACTCAGTTTAATAAAACCCCTGCACTAATTTGCTTTGGTATGCAGGATTTTGTGTTTGATAAGCATTTCTTGCAAGAATGGCGCGAGCGTTTGCCCCATGCCAAGGTGCATGAGTTTGCTGATTGCGGTCACTATATTCTTGAAGATGCTCCTAAAGAAGTTATAGGGTTAGTGAAAGACTTTTTGACAGGAAAATAGTCTGAAAAAACACATTGATAGAATAGCAGTTTAGCGGTGTTTTACAGTTAACGTACTGATATCATGGCCGTTACAATCTAAGCTTTAGCCTATGATTATGACGGCTTTCTTCATTATTAAAAGAGTGCCCTAGCTATGACTACGCCAAGCGCTAACCTATGTCGACACCTGTATAATGCAGCAAAAGACACCCCAACGGCATTAGCCGTCGCTGTGCAACAGGCTCATAGAGGGCTGTTGTCTAGCAAAGCCCGTTTTAGCTACCAAGAAATCAACTTCGCCCAGCTTGATAAACGCTCTGATGATATCGCCTTTGCGCTCAATCAACAGGGTATTGTTGCTGGCATGAAAGCCGTATTGATGGTGACCCCAAGTATTGAATTTTTCGCATTAACTTTCGCACTATTTAAAGCGGGCATTATCCCTATTTTGGTGGACCCAGGTATGGGGACGGCAAACCTTAAGCAATGTTTCGAGGACGCCGAGCCACAAGTATTTATCGGTATACCCAAGGCTCATATTGCCAGGCAACTACTTGGCTGGGGTAAAGGCAGTGTGCGTCATTGTATTAATGTGGGTGGCGGTTCGCTGGCAAGACTACTCTCAGGTGCACCAAGTCTTGATGAATTGCTTGAGGAAAGTGTTAAACGCAAAGTGAAGCAATACCCTATGGTCAAACTCAATGACCATGACATGGCGGCCATCTTGTTTACCAGCGGCAGCACAGGCTTGCCCAAGGGGGTTGTCTATAGTCACAGTATGTTTGAGGCGCAAATCGAGGCATTAAGATGCGATTATGGCATTCAACCCGGTGAGCGCGATCTAGCCACTTTTCCGCTATTTTCATTATTTGGCCCAGCCCTTGGCATGGCTTCAATCGTGCCAGATATGGACGCCAGTAAACCCATTACTGCCAAGCCAGAGTATTTATTTGCCGCCATTGAGCAATACCAGTGCAGCAATCTATTTGTTAATCCCGCGCTGCTTGAGCGCTTAGGACAAGCTGGTGAGGCAATGAAGCATAAACTCACCAGCGTTAAGCGGGTTATTTCGGCGGGGGCACCGGCCAGTATCGACTCTATTGCCCGTTTTACTAAGCTGCTTAACCCACAAGTGCCAGTACTTAATTCCTACGGCGCAACCGAATCTTTACCCATCAGCTTTATTTCAAGCCAAGACTTGCTCCCCACTAAAGAGTTAACCGACAAGGGCGCAGGTATTTGTGTCGGTAAAGCCATTAATGGGGTTCAGATAAGTATTATTGCCATTAGTGATGAACCGATGGCCTCTTGGCAGCCAGAACTAGCCCTCAAGGCGGATCAAGTCGGTGAAATTGTGGTCAAAGGCCCTGTGGTCAGCCAAAGTTATTATCGCAATGACAAGGCCAATGTCTTAGGCAAAATCAACGACGCTGAGGGCGGCATACGTCATCGCATGGGGGATTTAGGCTATTTAGATGATGCGGGCAATTTATGGATGTGTGGCCGTAAAGCCCACAGAGTTGACACTAAAATACCCGATGGTTCAGCATCACCTAAGCGCTACTTGTCTATCCCTTGCGAGCGGGTATTTAACACTCATCCTCAGGTGCTGCGCTCGGCGTTGGTGGGGATTAAGCTTAATGACCAGCTTGTGCCATTATTATGCCTAGAATTAGATAAAAGTTTAGCCTGCAGCGACACTAAAGCCTTGTATCAAAGCTTAAAAGACATAGCTGCGTCACATTCCCATACTCAAGGCATTGAGCGCTTTTTAATTCATCCCAGTTTCCCTATGGATGTGCGCCATAATGCCAAAATATTTCGCGAGAAGCTTGCCATTTGGGCCCAAGCTAAATGGAAGGAATAACAGTGTTAGCCTCAAAAAAAACTGGATTAAAACATCAAGGGTCAAACATCAACAGCATAAAACAGCTTGATTTTTCTTCCTTGACTCAAGCTGAACAGGCGGTGCTTACCGCCCTAAAAAGTCAGTGCAGCAAGGTATTTGTCACAGGGGCTGGCGGATTTTTGGGTAAAGCTATTTGTAAGCGCTTAATCGCTGCGGGTATAAAAGTGACTGGTTTTGCCAGAAGCGCTTATCCAGAGCTAGTACGTCTTGGGGTCGATATGTACCAAGGGGATATCTGCGATTATGACAACCTGCTTGAGGCAATGAAGGGTTGTGATTTGGTATTTCATGTGGCCTCAAAAGCTGGAGTGTGGGGCAGTGAAGATAGCTATTTTATGCCTAATGTGAATGGCGCTGCCAATGTTATTCGTGCTTGTAAAAAGCTTAAGATCAAAAAGCTTGTGTATACCAGTACCCCCAGTGTGACGTTTAAAGGTGAAGATGAAAATGGTATCAATGAGTCTGCACCCTACGCGGTTAAGTTCCTGAATTTTTATGCCCAATCTAAGGCATGCGCCGAGAAGATGATCCTTGCCGCTAATGGCGAAAAAGTGAAAACAGTGGCCTTAAGACCGCACCTTATTTGGGGGCCTGGGGATCCTCACTTAGTGCCAAGGGTCCTCGCCAGAGCCAAAGCAGGCAAGCTTAAACTTGTGGGTAAAGAGGATAAACTAGTCGATAGCATTTTTATTGATAATGCCGCCTATGGGCATTTATTGGCAGGATTAGATTTATGCCAAGCGGCAAACAGTGCCGGTAAAGCGTATTTTCTTAGTAATGATGAACCCATTACCATGGCGGCGATGTTAAACAGTATTTTAGCCAGTGCAAACATGGCGCCTATCAGCAAGCGAGTACCAGCGACATTAGCCTTTTATGTTGGTTATTTTCTAGAGCTTACTTATGGTCTTTTGCGATTACGAAGTGAGCCTGTGATGACGCGTTTTGTGGCTAAACAGCTCTCTACCAGTCATTATTTTGATATTAGCGCCGCTAAAAAAGATTTAGGTTATCAGCCACAGGTGAGCATAGCTGAAGGAATGGTAAAGCTTAAGCTATCACTTACGGACAGTTAATAGATTACATTTAGCCAGTATAGAATAGGCGTCTAAGGGCGCTTTTTTGCTATAAAGAGACTGTCTACAACTTGACGTTCAAGGGATGGATTGGTGATGGCTTGCTTGCTATGGCTTATCAGTTCAAAACCCGTTGTGATTAAGGCCTGTATAAGCTGTGGTTCTTCATGATAATGAATATACATCTCTTGGCCAGAGCTTGAGATTTGTCCCCCTGAATCCGTGAGACTCCCAGTCATTGTGCTTAGGTAAATAATGCCATTATCTTTAATTAACCTATGTATATCATTAAATAATGCTAGCACTTCAGCAGAGGTTAAATAGGGCAACACAAAGCCGCAAACCAAGGCATCGAATGCTTGAATATGTTTTCCCATTAATCTTGTCGCGAATGCTTTATTTGATAACTGATTGAAATCAATGTCGCGGCAATCCATCCGCATAAACGCAGCTTCTGGATTATTAAGCTTGGCAAGCTCTAGCATATTAGGCGCTAAATCTAACCCTAATAGGTTGATATCTGGGCGTTTATCCAGCAAATAACGACTAAGATTGCCAGGGCCACAGGCCATATCCAAGACTGCGGCATTAGGTACAAGCAGGCTACAGAATTTATCGAGCGCGCAGGCATAAAGGCTTACATCCATGTACTTGTCTTGATAGCCTTGGGCTAATTGATTAAATAACGAGACGGCTTGGCGATTTGTATCCATTTTTCCCTATTTAAAACATGAGTTAATTTAGTGATAAATGCCTAAGATAGATTGCATTATCAACAAATAAAACGCCATACTCATTGCAGATATATTTTGAATATTCACAGACACATTCACAAAAACGTCCACAGGAGTCACCATGGAAAGAAGAGCCAGCTGTAACTGCGGTCAAGTGTCAATCACGACTAAAGGTGAGCCATTAAGAGTCTCTGTGTGTCATTGTATCGCTTGTCAAAAACGAACAGGAAGTGCCTTTGGGGTGCAAGCTAGGTTTAATGTGGATCACACCAAAATAAGCGGCGAAACTAAGATTTACCAACGAACGGGCGAAAGTGGTGGGGTGATTGATTTTCATTTTTGTCCGCAATGTGGTGCAACTGTGTATTTCTCCACCGTATCTATGCCTGATGTTATTGCTATTCCTGTGGGGAACTTTGCTTGCTTGACCTTTAACACAGTACCGCAATTGGGCTCACAGGGCGATCATAAAAGCGCCGCCCAGACCTTTCCTCATCCAAGCGTTAGTGTATATCAAGTCAGGGCCTTACCTTGGGTGAGCTTATCTGGCATTAATGACGTGTATGATTAACCACTCACTATTAACTATTAACTATTAACAAATAACAAATAACAAATAACAAATCACAAATAACCAATAGAAAATAGCAAGGGATTGAATTATGAAAACCATAGGATTATTGGGCGGCATGAGCTGGGAGTCGACCCTTAGCTATTATAAATTGATTAATCAAGGCATCAATCGTGAGTTAGGCGGGCTGCATTCGGCAAAGATATGCTTAAACAGTGTCGACTTTGCTGAAATTGAGCAGTTGCAACATCAAGGGAAGTGGCAGCAAACTGCGGATATTCTTACCGCTGTGGCCCAGTCCGTTGAGGCCGCTGGCGCCGATTGTCTGCTGATTTGCACTAATACCATGCACAAGCTCGCGCCGCAAATTAGTGCGGCGATTAACATTCCCCTTATTCATATTGCAGATGCGACCGCGCAACAACTCATCAAGGATGGCGTTACACGGGTCGGACTACTGGGCACTCAATTCACTATGGCGGAAGATTTCTATAAAGGTAGGCTTAGGGAGCAGTTTGATATAGAGGTACTTATTCCTGATGAGCTTGCGCAGCAAGTGGTGCATAAGATCATTTACACTGAGCTTTGTCAGGGCATCATTTGTCCGGAGTCTAGGCAGCAATATGTAGAGATTATCGAGAAGCTGCACCAACAAGGTGCCCAAGCTGTGATCCTCGGTTGCACAGAAATCGCCTTGCTGGTGCAGCAAGAGCATACTTCGGTCCCTCTGTATGACACCACCGCCATACACGGCCAAAGTGCGGTTAATTTCGCCCTTGAAGATCATTATAAAGCAACTGATAAATGTGGTTAAGGCCATGTTTAAAATGAAATATATGTGCTAGATTCGTTCATTGTACCTAAGGAAGGGAATGATGGATGAATAGTTCTGAACAACGCATTAAACGATTATTGTGTATCGAATTACTTGCATGGTGGGAAGGCAGCGTCAGCAATAAGCAATTGCAAGATGAGTTTGCTATCAGCCGCCAGCAAGCCTATCAAGATCTTAAGGACTATCAACAGCACTGCCCTGACAACCTAATCGCGGTTAATGGTGGCTATCAAGTAAGCCCACAGTTTAGCGCTAACTACCTCTCATTAGATGTAGCACAATACCTACAGTGGTTTTCTACTGGCAGCTTAATGTTGGCCCAGCAGGTTAATCCGCTAACCTCATTGTTATCCATTCCCAAACGCTCAGTATCAGTTGTTGTCATGCGTCAACTCATTAAAGCCATCAGGTATCAACAAAGATTAGAAGTAGATTATGTTTCCTTATCAAACCCTGAAAATGATGGCCGTATATTTCACCCCCATACGTTTGTTAACACAGGTCTTCGCTGGCATGTGCGCGGTTACTGCGAAAAATCCCGTGATTACCGAGATCTCGTCTTAAGCCGCTTCAGTGGCGAGGGAGATATCTTAGGCGACTCAGAGCATAAGGTTGAAGACGATAAGGCTTGGCAAACCTTTATCCTTCTGATAATACAAGCCGATCCACGCCTTAGTGCCGCTCAACAAGCGGTACTCGCTAACGACTATCAAATGGAAGGTGGGCAACTCATCATCAACACCCGCGCTGCACTGGCCAATTATCTACTGCAAGAACTTCACATCAATACCAAGATGCTCGACGGCACTCCCGAAGCCCAGCAATTAGTCCTTGTTAATATTAATGAGGTAAAACCCTGGTTATTCAATGGCTAAACTAACAATTTTTTCAATGGAAATTGTGCAACGGCTACCTTAAAAACACCGACAGTGTAAAGTCACTTTACCTGTGTTTTTGACCAGTAATGTGCATACCTAAATGGATTGAGTAAAGTAAAGCCAGATAAACAGGGAGTGAGTAATGGACGATTTTTCGCCTTCAGATTTAAAAACAATATTGCACTCAAAACGTGCCAACATGTATTACTTGGAGTATTGCCGGGTAATGCAAAAAGATGGCCGCGTGCTCTACCTGACTGAAGCACTCTCAACCAGCACGAGCCGTGAGAACCAGTATTTTAATATTCCCATCGCTAATACCACAGTCTTACTGTTAGGCAACGGCACCTCAATTACTCAGGCCGCTATGCGAATGTTGGCACAAGCCGGAGTGTTGGTCGGATTTTGTGGAGGAGGTGGCACACCACTGTATATGGCCTGTGAAATTGAATGGTTTACCCCACAGAGTGAATATCGGCCAACAGAATATTTACATGGCTGGATGCAATTTTGGTTTGATGATGAAAAAAGGCTTGCTACAGCAAAGGCTTTTCAGCAGGCACGTATCAGCTTCCTAGAAAAAGTATGGCAAAACGATCGCGACTTAAAAGCCGAAGGTTTCGATTTTACTAATCCGCAAATACAAACGGCTTTAGTGCCATTTCACGCCCGTACTGATGCAGCCAAAAAACAAGCTGATTTATTGTTAACTGAGGCACAGTTGACCAAAGCCTTGTATAAATTTGCTGCCCACAATACCAATGCCGCTGAGTTTACCCGTCAGCATCAACCCGCAAAAGATTGTAGCAATAAAGCCAATGACTTTTTAAACCACGGTAATTACTTAGCTTATGGCCTTGCTGCCAGTTGTTTATGGGTACTAGGGATCCCCCATGGGTTTGCAGTCATGCACGGTAAAACCCGCCGCGGTGCGTTAGTCTTCGATGTCGCCGACTTAATAAAAGATGCGCTAGTACTACCCTGGGCCTTTATTTGTGCCAAAGAAAATGCCACCGAACAAGAATTTCGCCAGCAAATACTGCAAGCCTTTACCGATCATAAAGCCCTTGAGTTTATGTTTAATACCGTCAAGCAAAATGCCTTGAAAGATCACAGTGCGCAGCAGATTGAGGCACAAAATCTATGATGGTCACCTTTGTGTCCCAATGCGAGAAAAACGCCCTCAAGAAAACCCGTCGAGTACTGGATGCCTTCGCCAACCGCATTGGCGACAATACTTGGCAAACGTTAATCACGGAAGACGGTTTATTAACGGTCAAAAAAATGCTCCGAAAAACCGCCAGTCGTAGCACTGCTGTCAGTTGTCACTGGATAAGAAGCCGTTCACGCAGCCAGTTATTGTGGGTGGTAGGGAATAGATTGAAATTTAATGAGCAGGGCATAGTGCCTGTGAATACTACGTCACTTAATTTAGAGCACAAGGAATGGGAACAGGGTTGGTACTTAAATGAGATTGTGGTTTTAGCTTCAAGTATTGCAGGGCTCTTTCATGATTTTGGTAAAGCTAACGATTTGTTTCAACAAAAGTTAAAAGGTTTAACCGCTTTGCAGGGTGAGCCTTATCGTCATGAGTGGGTATCACTGCGTTTATTTGAGTCATTTGCTAAGGGAAGAACCGATCATGATTGGTTAAGTCAACTCGAAAAAATTTATGACAAAGAGCAGGGGGCTATTGTTGAAAAACAGGTACTGAGTCACCTTTTTATTGATGGAAAAGGCAATCAAAACGCATTTGAAGGGTTAGCGCCTTTTGCCAAGCTAGTTGCATGGTTGATTGTATCTCACCATCGCTTGCCTATGTCTAATGCTGATGTTGTTAAGATTGAAGAGATTGAAGCGTGGCTGTCAAAATGTTTTGACTGTCATTGGAACTCACCAAATGCGATAGAACTTTCAAAGTACGATGCAAAAACGATTAAGGATAATTGGCGATTTAGTCATGGAACGCCATTTTTAAGCAAGCCTTGGCAGCACAAAGCAAGTCGATTAGCGAAGCGGGCTTTGAATACCCCATTATTATTTACTGAAAATATACAATGGTTTGAACAGCGTTTTGTCAGTCATATGGGAAGACTGTCGTTGATGTTAGCTGATCATTACTACTCTTCTTTGCCAATTGAACAATCAACAGCGGCATGGCGAGATCTGCAATATAAGGCGGTTGCGAATACTGACAGGCAAAGTGCAAAGCAAACGAGCCATAAGCCCAAGCAGCAACTTGATGAGCATAATATTGGCGTTGCATCAAATGCTCAGCGATTTGCGCATAATTTACCGGCGCTTAAATACACCTTACCCTCAATAACCCAGCATAAATTATTCACTAAACGCGCTGAAGATCAAAAATATCAGTGGCAAGACAAAGCATTTTCTCATGCGAAGGCAATTGCAAAAGCGACTGAAAAGCAGGGCTTTTTTGGCGTCAATATGGCGTCAACGGGGTGCGGTAAAACAATCGCTAATGCCCGCGTTATGTACGGACTTGCAGATGAAAGAGAAGGCTGTCGTTTTTCTGTAGCACTAGGTTTGCGAACGCTCACGTTACAAACGGGTGATGCCTACCGTGAGTTATTGAAGCTTGGTGATGATGAGTTAGCAGTGCTAATTGGTTCGCAAGCGGTTAAAACACTGCACCAAATTAATAACGAGCCAGACAGAATAAACTCAGGAAGCGAATCAGCAGATGAGCTGTTTGAGCAATTGTTTGTCAGTTACGCTGGTCAAATTTACGATGGCCGCCTTAAGCATTGGCTTAGCACTAGTCCAAAGCTTGAGCAGCTAATTAGTGCGCCTGTGTTAGTGAGTACCATAGATCATTTAATGCCAGCGACTGAGAGTAAGCGTGGCGGCAAACAAATTGCACCTATGCTGCGTTTGTTGACGTCTGATCTAGTGCTCGATGAACCCGATGACTTTGGCCTAGAAGATCTACCCGCATTATGCCGTTTAGTTAATTGGGCCGGTATGCTGGGTTCAAGGGTGCTGCTTTCTTCTGCTACCTTACCGCCTTCGTTAATCAAAGCCTTATTTGATGCATATACAGCAGGCCGAAAACATTTCAACCAAGCGCAATTCCCCGAAGGGAAACAGCAGCCAGTTTGGTGCGGCTGGTTTGATGAGTTTAACAATCAAACAGTGGAAATAGCGATCACACAGGACTACATGCAAACCCATAAAGCCTTTGTGAAAAAACGCGTTAAATGCTTAACCGATGAAAGCAAAGTATTGCGAAAAGGGGAAGTCATCAATGTTAAACCTGTCGATTTCATATTCCCACATGGCAGTACTGCTTCAGCTGAATATGTACAAACCGCGCACACCATTTTTGAGAGTATGCACCAACTTCATAGTACTCATCATGTGACGCATCCATCGGGGAAAAAAGTCTCATTAGGTGTGGTGCGTATGGCCAATATTAACCCTATGATTGAAGTGACTAAATACTTAGTTAATATGTCACCTCATCAAGATCACCATATCCACTTTTGTGTCTATCATTCTCAATTGCCATTGGCATTGCGTTCATTCAAAGAAAGTCGTTTGGACAAGGCGCTTAGCCGCCACGACGAGCAGCAGTTATGGCAACAAGCCGAAATCCAGCAAGCCTTACAAAATAGCGATATAAATAATCACCTTTTTGTGGTGCTTGGCACCTCGGTTGTGGAAGTGGGCCGAGATCATGATTATGACTGGGCGGTAGTCGAACCTAGCTCAATGCGATCAATTATTCAGCTAGCGGGGCGAGTGCAGCGTCATAGGCAACAAGTACCTAAAACGAGTAACGTGCTTGTTTTAAATAAAAATATCCGTGCATTAAAAAATGAAATGCCTGCCTATTGCAAGCCAGGATTTGAAAGTAAGGCATTGCCCTTAGCATCTCACGATCTTAATGATCTCATCACTAGCGAGTTGGGTCATATTTCAGCTATTTCTCGCGTAGAAGAACCTGAATTCCGTTCGACTGATTTTGAAGTGCAACAAAAATTCGGCCCAGCAAACGCAGTTGCTGACTTTATGGTTCAAGAGCACCGGGCAATGCGTTTTCATTTAGAGAAAACAGGGGGCGATAAATACATTGATAAGTTTTACCGTAATTTCAAAGAAGCCAATATTTGGTGGGATGAACATACCGCTGTGCACGCCAGTTGGAATGCTGAATTTATTCGCCAAACAGAATTTAGAAAATCACAAATGCAAGAAGCCTTTGTCTTGCGGTTAAATGAAGACGATGAACTTACTTGGTGCCAGTTAGATACCACTAGTAAACCTTACGCATATACCCCAAAGAATACGCGATTTAACACTGAAGATATCCCGATGGCACCAGGCTGCTTTTGGTGGTTTACAGCAACGACAGAGGATATTTATCAATATTTCGCAGAAGCGCTTAACTGCTGTGGGCAAAAAGCCAGTGAGCAATTAGGGGAAATAAATTTACGTGCAGAAAAAGATGAGCAAGTGATCACCTGGACATGGCATCAACAATTAGGTGTTTATGAACAATTAAAAACTAAGGAGAACCAATGGAACTGACCTTAAGTGATGCGATTGCCGACTATATTGAGCAACGCAAACAAGCCAAGCTAGAGCCGCTGCAAAAAGCACGGGATAAACTATTTGAAAATATTGATGATCTTACCCAAAGAAGTATTGCTACAGCACAATATAATGAAGCAGCAGCACCAATTGAGGCAGCATTTAACCCCGTGGATTGGTTAACCGATGCCGCCAAGCGTGCTAAACAAATTAGTTTAGCAACCCATGCGGCAAAGTTTACCCACAGTGATGCTAAAGCCAGCAGTATGTTGGTAACAGATACCCATACAGACAGCTGTGGATATATCACGACTGCTAGCCTAAGTAATAAAGCCATTGATGCGGTCGGTAATGCCGCAGCGCTTGATGTGGCAAAGTTATTAAAAATTAGCGTCAATAACGAGAGTTTGATTACCCAGCTACAAGACAAACATATCAATGCATTAAAAGCGTTTACTGATGACGAGATATTACTCAATGAATGGCAGGCTGGCTTTGAAAAAGCACTAGGTGATGAAAAGTTATCTGGGCATACACTTATCAAACAGCTTTATTATCCAATCCACTCAGATGCGATGAGTGAACCGCAATATCATTTATTGTGCCCATTATTTTCATCTTCTCTTGCGCATGAATTGCATAAACAAATCACTAAAACCCGCTTTGGTGAGGCTAAAGAAATTCGAGATGCTCGTAAAAAAGGCCATTTTCATACTGAATTATCCGAGAGCTTTCCTGCTACTGCGGTGCAAAATTTTGGCGGCTCGAAACCTCAAAATATCTCGCAGCTAAACAGTGAACGTTATGGGCAAAGTTTTCTACTAAATTGTGCACCACCCACTTATCAAGCACAGAGTAAACCGCCCCTTGCTAGTACTTCGGTTTTCAACCGTGACTTTAGTTTTAAAACTTCAGCACTTATACGTGAGTTTAAAGCCTTCTTAGCAGGGCTTACAGTTCAAGATAGAAACTTTAAAACTCGCTATAAACGTGATTACTCCTTTGTGCAGCCGCTACTGGACAGCTTATTTAATCATGCGGCGCAAATTCAAAGCCTAACCGAGCATGCTGGCTGGTCAAATGATCAAGACTGCCAAATGAAGCATCAACATGCACTTTGGTTGGATGCATACAACCCACAGCCATCATTTCAATCAGAGCGTGAGAAAGGTGATTGGTTAGAAGTTGTAGCCCATGACTTTTCACTTTGGCTTTTGCGCAAGCTTGAAAATAAACAACAGTATTTGCTGGGCGATGTGGAGCAAAAGTACTTTAAAAAGCTTTGCCTTCACGAATTAAAAGCCTTTGAACGCCATACACCCAAGCTTGGGGAACATTAATATGCAGCAATATATTTTGCTTAAAAAGCTCAACATCCAAAATGCTAACGCCATTGCGGGCTTAACTTATGGTTTTCCTGCGATCACAAACTTTTTAGGTTTTGCCCATGCGCTGTCACGTAAATTACCAGAGTCGTTGGCGGTTAAGCTCGGTGGTGTGGCGGTGATTAGCCATAAAAGTATCGTCCATGCCCGTCAACCAAAAGGCTGGGGCGATTACGTGTTTGCGCTAACTCGTAACCCATTAACCCAACAAAGCACGACAGCACCGATTAATGAAGAAGGGCGTATGAATATGCAAATCTCTTTATTGATTGAGTTGGAAGGCTTAACTGCTGGAGATAGAGGCACTGAGCAAGCTTTAATCCAACAAGTCCTACACATTATTCCTACCATGCGTTTAGCTGGTGGACAGATAACAGAGCTTGACCGTTGTGAAGTGTTGAATGACGAGCTGACACAACAAAAAGCCCTCCGCAGATTAATGCCTGGTTTTGTCTTACTAGACAGAAGTCATTACCTTGAAACGCATTTTGCTACGTTAAAAAGTAGCCAGCAAGACGCTAGTTTCTTTGATGCATGGTGCGACTTTGCCAAATTAAAATACCAAGCAACGCCAATTGAGGATCAACAGTCAGAAGATGCTCAAGTCATCACTGAGCAAGATCAAGATCATGATGATGGCGTAAAAATGAAAGCCACATGGGATTACCTGCCAAAGCCTGAATCAGGTTATTTAGTACCTATCGCGGCAGGTTATTACGCGATCTCTGAGCTGTATCCTGCGGGCGAGGTCGATAATGTACGTGATAAAAATGTGCCCGTAGCATTTGCGGAAACCGCCTATAGCGTTGGCGAGTGGCAAAGTGTGCACAGATTGAAAGAAATTAATGCTGGCATATGGCGATATACCTATCAACACCCTTGGTATCTGGCTAAAACGCAATCAATTACCGCCCCTATTGTAGAGCCAGATATAGCACTTGAAAGCGATGTTGTATTTGACCCTGACTTTTTATAATAAATGGAGATTTAATCATGGCAGACGTAAAACTTAAAACCCCTTCAGTATTAGCTTTTGAAGCAAAATTGATCCCGTCAGATGGATTAATGTTTGCCGGTAATGTTAATGAAAACACATGGCAACCTATTATGGTGGGTGAGAAGGCGGTAAGAGGCACCATTTCTAATAGACTTAAAACGGCTATTGCAAATGACCCTGCAAAACTTGATGCAGAAGTATCAAAAGCAAATTTACAAACGGTTGATATTGCAGCATTACCTCATAGTGCTGATACCTTAAAATTAGTATTTACCCTTCGTGTGTTAAGTAACTTGCATGTTCCTTCAACCTGTAACGATCCCGCTTACCAAAGTGCATTAGCTGAAAAAGTAAAGCAATACCAAATTTCAACAGAATTTAAAGAATTAGCCAAGCGCTACGCGCATAATATTGCTAACGGTCGTTTTTTGTGGCGCAACCGTGTAGGTGCAGAAACCGTTAAAATTGTAGTAACCGCAGGCAGTAAGGATCAGAGAAAGCAATTCATATTTGACAGCTATGAATTCAGCCTGAGGGATTTTGAAGATAATGCGCAAGTAAACGAATTAGCGAAAATCATTCAATTGGGCCTCATTGAGCAGCATGCCTTAATCAAAGTGGAAGCCTATAGCCAATTAGGTCAAGGACAGGCGGTTTATCCATCTCAAGAGTTAGTCATGGGGGGCGGTAAAGGCGATAAGAGTAAGTTTTTGTATCAATTAGATGGCCAAGCCGCCATGCACTCACAAAAAATTGGTAATGCGCTGCGAACCATAGATACATGGCATCCTGAAGCTGCTGAAATAGGTGCCATTGCCATTGAACCCTACGGTTCAGTAACCAACCGCGGGGCGGCTTACCGTCAGCCAAAAGAGGGCATGGATTTTTATAAATTACTCGATGCTTGGATGTTAAAAGGAAAAGAACCAGAGCTAGAACAGCAGCATTACATAATGGCCATGTTAATTCGCGGTGGTGTGTTTGGCGAATAAGGAAAAACCATGAATTACTATCAAGAAATCACCTTATTGCCTGATGTTGAAATCTCCTTGGGGTTTATTTGGCAAAATGTATTTCAACAGGTGCACATTGCGCTTGTTGAAAACAAGATTGGGCCTAACCAATCGGCTATCGCGGTGGGTTTTCCTGACTATAAACAAGGACGCTTTCCACTTGGCAGCAAACTGCGTTTATTTGCTCAAAAACAAGAACAGCTCGAAAAGTTAGCGATATCTAACTGGTTATCTCGGCTTGAAGATTATGTTCACGTTAAAGGCATTAAACCTGTGCCAGCAGAGGCTAATTTTGTGTCTTTTACTCGAAAACAGGTTAAATCGACCGAGCGCATTGAGCGGGAAATGCACCAAAAAGCCCAGCGTTGGTCGGTAAAAAGTGGCAAGCCTTTAACTGAATGTTTAAAGGATCTTGAAAAGACCAAACCGACAGGGCATAGCGAGCTGCCGTTTATCTTTTTACACAGCCAAGAAACTAAGCGCCGATCGCCCAATGAAAGCAGTAAGTTCCCATTGTTTATAAGCAGTGTGACAGTTGATGGTAAACAAGGCGTTAAGCAAAACGGTAGTTTTGACTGTTATGGACTGAGTTCGAAAGTAAATCGTGAGGATAACTTAGGGTGCGTGCCGCAGTTTTAACCCCTAGTAATCACCAATAAAGGATGGTTTTAACCCTTTATTTTTGCTCTTTAAAAATTAGCTATTTAAACAATAAGTTACAGCAGGTCGTTTTTAACAAGGTTAAAAGAGGGTTTTTAACCTAACAACTTGTTGTAACTTATTTTATTGGCTGTATTCTATAGTTCACTGCCGCACAGGCAGCTCAGAAATTGTTGTTGAGTGGTTACGGCTCGCTTCTTGCGTTCACTGCCGCACAGGCAGCTCAGAAATGCACCTGTAGACTGAGCCGCTCGGCCCAGTTGTTCACTGCCGCACAGGCAGCTCAGAAAATTCTTGCAATGTTAAACCAGCTGAAATTTATGTTCACTGCCGCACAGGCAGCTCAGAAAATCGGCATGAAGCAGGCGCAAGAGTTTGTATAGTTCACTGCCGCACAGGCAGCTCAGAAAAGTGATACAATCGTACTCTTCCATTCTTGCAAGTTCACTGCCGCACAGGCAGCTCAGAAACTGTAAAATCGGTGAATTCAGTTAGGCTTGGAGTTCACTGCCGCACAGGCAGCTCAGAAAGTCAGCGCCGATAACCCGAATCACTTTTACTCGTTCACTGCCGCACAGGCAGCTCAGAAACAGTCAAAAAACATAGGCGTCCATGTATACATGTTCACTGCCGCACAGGCAGCTCAGAAAGCTAATAAGCCACACGCCATCATTATCTAGCCGTTCACTGCCGCACAGGCAGCTCAGAAAATCAGCAAAAACAGCTGATTCGACAATCTGATGTTCACTGCCGCACAGGCAGCTCAGAAAAGTCCCAGCCGCCGGCTGGAATTGGAATGGCAGTTCACTGCCGCACAGGCAGCTCAGAAATAGACAACGGCGTGGTGTTAGTGGCTCGCCGTGTTCACTGCCGCACAGGCAGCTCAGAAAAGTGGCAACGCCTAGGCACTCAATAGCCTGATGTTCACTGCCGCACAGGCAGCTCAGAAAATGGCGGCGGCCCTTAGCATCTGCTCTAACTCGTTCACTGCCGCACAGGCAGCTCAGAAAAACCACCGCTTGAATACGGGCGTCAACTTGGGGTTCACTGCCGCACAGGCAGCTCAGAAATTTAAAGAAGGTAATCGGGCAGTGGGGTGCTTGTTCACTGCCGCACAGGCAGCTCAGAAATAGGGTTTATTCAGAGTCAAGAAACGGTTATAGTTCACTGCCGCACAGGCAGCTCAGAAATTACACCATGAGTTATTTAGCGTCAACTATTAGTTCACTGCCGCACAGGCAGCTCAGAAAGCTAAATGTGACATCTGCTGGCTGCATCCTGTGTTCACTGCCGCACAGGCAGCTCAGAAATAGCCTCAATATTGTTTGTGTATGGCACAATGGTTCACTGCCGCACAGGCAGCTCAGAAATTCTGCGGGAACAGTAACTTACACACAATCCCCTTCACTGCCGCACAGGCAGCTCAGAAATAGGCGTTGCTACGGCAAGTAGGTCAGCTGATGTTCACTGCCGCACAGGCAGCTCAGAAAAGATTGGCAAGAAGGCGTTAGATCGAGTTGATGTTCACTGCCGCACAGGCAGCTCAGAAAATTAGCAACTTCTCCTGTTATGAAATATCTTTGTTCACTGCCGCACAGGCAGCTCAGAAATTGCCGGCGGTGCACTGCTCTCGACCTGCCCAGTTCACTGCCGCACAGGCAGCTCAGAAATGTTGAGAGAACGGTTCACCAAAGAACTCTTCGTTCACTGCCGCACAGGCAGCTCAGAAAAGATGGTGCGGACAGTTTTATAGCTACAGACTGTTCACTGCCGCACAGGCAGCTCAGAAATTTTGCCAGTTACCAATGACGCAGGCGAAACCGTTCACTGCCGCACAGGCAGCTCAGAAAAATCACCGTTAGGCTTTATAATTAGCGGCATGGTTCACTGCCGCACAGGCAGCTCAGAAATGCAATGTATATTCTTGGTTTCATTATCGCTTGTTCACTGCCGCACAGGCAGCTCAGAAAAGCGTAGAATCCACCAACAGATTGAACCCCCAGTTCACTGCCGCACAGGCAGCTCAGAAAAATATCATTGCGCTTAACGTGAAGCATAAAGAGTTCACTGCCGCACAGGCAGCTCAGAAACAATCCAGTGCCATCGGTTACAGTGGTAACGCGTTCACTGCCGCACAGGCAGCTCAGAAAATGCTAACAGCGATTTGCGCGGTAACGCCTGCGTTCACTGCCGCACAGGCAGCTCAGAAAATACGCAAACGCCGCGCCCGTTCCATCATCTTGTTCACTGCCGCACAGGCAGCTCAGAAATGACCACCATCCTGCTGCCCACTAGGTCGTATGTTCACTGCCGCACAGGCAGCTCAGAAATTGAGGCAACACCTGTATGGTAAAGGTTACATGTTCACTGCCGCACAGGCAGCTCAGAAATTCATTGCGCCCGTCATTAACAGGGTAGCAAGGTTCACTGCCGCACAGGCAGCTCAGAAAGTGTCAGGAATGCTCGATTCATCAGCATTATCGTTCACTGCCGCACAGGCAGCTCAGAAAAGCAGGAAACCCAATTAAGACTCAACCGCTAAGTTCACTGCCGCACAGGCAGCTCAGAAAATTGAAGAGCATACAAAGCAGTTGTATTTGATGTTCACTGCCGCACAGGCAGCTCAGAAAATCAGTACCAATGGTCGCGGTCGCAGCAGTAAGTTCACTGCCGCACAGGCAGCTCAGAAATTTAAGCTTGGCCGTCTGCTGTGGGTTATTGAGTTCACTGCCGCACAGGCAGCTCAGAAACAAGCAAAAAATAGGCGGCGACTGGTGGCTGGCGTTCACTGCCGCACAGGCAGCTCAGAAAAGATCGTGTTGGGAATGACCCCATGTATATATGTTCACTGCCGCACAGGCAGCTCAGAAAAATGACATGACGCCTTATCAGATTTGGTGCTTGTTCACTGCCGCACAGGCAGCTCAGAAAGACAAAGAAAAGGCGGTTGATGCTGCTTTAAGGTTCACTGCCGCACAGGCAGCTCAGAAATTTGGTTATTGCATAGAGGAATACACGGGTTTGTTCACTGCCGCACAGGCAGCTCAGAAATATGACTTCTTTGGCGCCTCATTCTTTGGTGAGTTCACTGCCGCACAGGCAGCTCAGAAAACCTAGATGGTCAGCGTAGGGTTTTGCGAAAGGTTCACTGCCGCACAGGCAGCTCAGAAAAAGTGGTGCGGAATGCTTGAAAGGTGTTATTCGTTCACTGCCGCACAGGCAGCTCAGAAATGGTTGGCAAGAGTATTGGTATGAGCTATTTAGTTCACTGCCGCACAGGCAGCTCAGAAATGCATAGCCATAGCTGCAAAGTGTTCGCGCTTGTTCACTGCCGCACAGGCAGCTCAGAAAACTTGAAGGCACGTAACCGATTTTGGTTTTGCGTTCACTGCCGCACAGGCAGCTCAGAAATCCCCGTGATTGCATCAAACAACCTGTGAGCCGTTCACTGCCGCACAGGCAGCTCAGAAATAGAATAATGAGCATTGAAACTGCATTAATTTGTTCACTGCCGCACAGGCAGCTCAGAAAATTCGTAGGCGATATGCTGACAATTGGCAAAAGTTCACTGCCGCACAGGCAGCTCAGAAATATATGATGCGGTGTTGAGATCTTATTTTATTGTTCACTGCCGCACAGGCAGCTCAGAAACTAGACACCAAGCTGGTACATGCCACCAAGGAGTTCACTGCCGCACAGGCAGCTCAGAAAGCTGGTCTGCACGGTTCGCCCTTGGGATGCCAGTTCACTGCCGCACAGGCAGCTCAGAAAAGACGAGATCATGAGGTGCAGGGCTGGATTTAGTTCACTGCCGCACAGGCAGCTCAGAAACAACTTCTATTGCATTTTCGCTGTAAAAATAGGTTCACTGCCGCACAGGCAGCTCAGAAAATTTGGATATTCAGGTTCATAAAATGATTCTATGTTCACTGCCGCACAGGCAGCTTAGAAAGTTAACACCTTCCAACTTATATACAGCAGAGAGTTCACTGCCGCACAGGCAGCTTAGAAAATAACTAACCAATCTTTCACCAACTTGCTCAGGTTCACTGCCGCACAGGCAGCTTAGAAATGAACATGATTGGTCCATTGCCACGCCGTTAGGTTCACTGCCGCACAGGCAGCTTAGAAATTTTTCATGCCTTCAGACCATCCAAAATCAATGTTCACTGCCGCACAGGCAGCTTAGAAATGCTTACATCACCGTTGCTAACGGTGGTGGCGGTTCACTGCCGCACAGGCAGCTTAGAAATGACAATATAAACTATCGCGATGTCCCACAAGGTTCACTGCCGCACAGGCAGCTTAGAAATTTGCAAAGGTTTGATTAACCGATTTTAAGTAGTTCACTGCCGCACAGGCAGCTTAGAAATACAAGGAATTGGGATAACACCGAGCGAAGCCGTTCACTGCCGCACAGGCAGCTTAGAAATAATCCCGCCATTGTGGCAGAATAGAGCTTGAGTTCACTGCCGCACAGGCAGCTCAGAAAAAAACAGCACCTGGTAACAATTCAGGATACTCGTTCACTGCCGCACAGGCAGCTCAGAAAGATAATCACCAATCGCACCAAATACCTTTACAGTTCACTGCCGCACAGGCAGCTCAGAAAGATATTGTCATGCGCACCAACAGCGTTTGGATCGTTCACTGCCGCACAGGCAGCTCAGAAAATGTATTGCGCTTGTGTTAAGTCGTCTGGTAAGTTCACTGCCGCACAGGCAGCTCAGAAAATTGCGTGAACCGTTTCCACAGTTGCTATTGCGTTCACTGCCGCACAGGCAGCTCAGAAATCGCATAGTGATAGTCACGCTGGTGGCCGATGGTTCACTGCCGCACAGGCAGCTCAGAAAATCAAAGCCTCCCAGATATTCAGCATATCCTCGTTCACTGCCGCACAGGCAGCTCAGAAAATGTAGGTCAGAGTATTAATGCTGATAGTGAAGTTCACTGCCGCACAGGCAGCTCAGAAAGCCCAGCGGGATGGTGAATCGCTGACTTGGTAGTTCACTGCCGCACAGGCAGCTCAGAAAAATATCGTTAATCGCCCTCTTTCGAAGGCGGCGTTCACTGCCGCACAGGCAGCTCAGAAACTTAAAGAAGTAACTACTTAATGTGATTGCAGGTTCACTGCCGCACAGGCAGCTCAGAAAAATTGATACTGGGTTAGTTTACAGCGAATATGGTTCACTGCCGCACAGGCAGCTCAGAAAGGTCGAACAGCAAAAATGCACCAAGACGGCGTGTTCACTGCCGCACAGGCAGCTCAGAAAGTTAGCAACAGTGATGTAAGCAGGAAGGTTGGGTTCACTGCCGCACAGGCAGCTCAGGTGACGAGGAACCGAAACGGAGTTTCGCAGTTCGAGGAAGTGAGGTCATGGATGACCGATGTGAACAGGCTCCATGGATGGATTGTCATGGCAGAATGAACCATGACTCAAGTTCACTGCCGCACACGACTGCATGGATGCAGAAGTTAGGGCGACGCAGGACGCTAAAGCCGAGGCAGCTCAGTACAGGTTACTGGTATTAGTGTTGTCATTTTAACGGTTTAATCTAGAATGACTGATGTTTTTGTTTCACAAGAGTGTGAAGTATATGATTTTTGTACCCATCTGCTTAATTTTTATAAATATTTATATAATAAGAGCCGCTTTTAAAAACAAAAGTTGGGCCATAGTGTTTTATGTGTTGGTTGAGTTGTATTTTGCTGTACTTGGCAGTACTACTTATATCTCTAAATTGAGCATGCAAGGATAGAGTGTTGTGGATATTAAAGTCATAAATGAAGAAGCCACTGAGCTTGTTGATATTTTGGTTGCCGGCGTGCGTCAGCATAATTTCGACAATATGGGGCAAGAGACCTCTAAACCCTTGACTGTGGTTGCTCATGATAAAGGCGGCAAGCTGTTAGGTGGCGTTTCCGGGCGCACTATTTACAAAAACTTTCTCATCAATGTAGTGTGGGTCGATAAGCAGGCTCGCGGGACAGGCCTTGGGCGTGAATTGATGCAATTGGCTGAAGTTGCAGCCAAGGAAAGAGGTTGCCTATTGGCTCAGGTGGATACTTTATCCTTTCAAGCGCCGCTTTTTTATCAGCAGTTAGGTTTTGAAATCGTCGGCCAGGTGCCTCAGATTGACGATATCCCCGCGCGTTTTTTTCTGATGAAAAGGTATTAAATTGAGCTTAAGGTTATCTTAAACGCTCGTTGAATTCGATGATGAATCAGGCATAGGTATGTATAGCTGAGCGTGAACACAGGAAGTGAAGAAAAATGTCGATAAATTTAACCCAAGTAGATGGCGTTATGATTAAGGTGAAGCACAAGTTAACTTGCCATTGCGGCGCAGTTGAAATGGAGCTGACTCTACCCAAAGGGCTGGTGGATGTACGCCGCTGCGATTGCTCACTTTGCCGCAGGCGCGGCGCCATTGCAGCCTCAGTATCACTTGATGAGATTGAATTTATTCAAGGTGAGCAAGCACTAACTTTGTATCAGTTTAATACCAATACGGCTAAGCACTATTTTTGCCGTCATTGCGGTATTTACACCCATCACCAACGGCGCTCAAACCCTACTCAATTTGGTTTCAACGTAGCTTGCTTGGAAGGGATTAACCCACTTACGATACAACAGATACCCACATACGATGGCGTCAACCATCCTGTCGATAGAAGCGAAACTTGAGGTCATGTCGAGATAATGTGGTCAATAACTTAAGTACTTATTTTAACGCTATCAAGCATGTGCTTATCATTAAGAATGTAATAAGTATCTGAATATTTTCATCTAAATTCGCTTTTTGAACAAAGATAATACTGTCGCTCAACATATTAAAATATAGAAAGAGAGGTTAACTTTTGTGAATTAAGCTTTCAAGTTTTTATAATATAAAAGACGACCAAATAAGTATTAGGTCGACTGATTAGACTATCAGTTTTGATTATGTTCACAAATCTCGTAATACCACAAGTCAGAGTAGTGATATGACACTTGTGGACTTATAGTGAATGCGTCAATGATAGGGTTAATCCCAACGAGGTTTCACCTTTGGCCTCTGACCCATAAGGATATGGAGAATGTCAGTATGATGTCTGGAACATCATTGAGCATGCCATAACGGTATTGACTAATCCTCTTAACATTAACGGCTTGATTGTCATTTATCAGCCAGCTTGATATAAAAAAGCCGCATTAGATGCGGCTTTCATGTTTTATGTCACTGCGCGATGGCGGGGTGAGTAACTGTGGCTTTGGGAGCTAATGACCAGCGAATTAAAGCTCAATCACATCAAAATTGACATTGGGGTTAACGTCGGCGTCATAATCTATGCCTTCGATGCCAAAGCCAAATAATTTAAGGAATTCAGCTTTGTATTCCATGTAATCGGCAAGTTCGCTTAAGTTCTCTGTGGTTACTTGTGGCCACAAATCGCGGCAATGCTGCTGGATATCTTCACGCAGTTCCCAGTCATCGAGTCGCAAACGCTGTTGGTCATCCGTTGCTGGATCCGCGCCATCGGTGCGATATAAGCGCTCACTGAACATGCGGTAAATTTGCTCCATACAGCCTTCGTGCAGGCCTTCTTGACGCATTTTCTTAAATACCATAGCGATATAAAGCGGCATCACAGGGATGGCTGAACTTGCTTGGGTGACAACACTTTTAAGCACGGCAACGTTGGCTGAGCCACCTTTAACCGCAAGTTTATCGTTTAATGCGTGTGCGGCGCGGTCAAGGTCCATCTTGGCTTTGCCTAAGGCGCCATGCCAGTAAATCGGCCAAGTGAGCTCTGTGCCTATATAGCTGTAAGCCACGGTTTTGCAGTTGTCACTTAATACGCCAGCATCGCTTAAGGCATTGATCCATAATTCCCAATCTTCACCGCCCATTACAGTCACAGTGTCGGCAATTTCTTGCTCAGTGGCGGGCTCTACGCTGGTTTGGATTATGCAATCCTTGTTGGTGTCTACCGCTGTGGCGGTATAGGTTTCACCAATAGGCTTGAGGGATGAGCGAATAAGTTCGCCAGAATCGGGTAATTTACGCACCGGTGAAGCCAGTGAATAGACCACCATGTCCACTTGACCTAAGTCTTTCTTGATAAGTTCGATGGCTTTTTGCTTGGCTTCATGACTAAAGGCATCGCAATTGATACTCTTAGAATACAGGCCTTCAGCTTTAGCAAATTTGTCAAAAGCGGCAGTGTTGTACCAGCCCGCAGTGCCAGGCTTAGTCTCTGAGCTTGGTTTTTCGAAGAATACCCCTAAGGTGGCCGCATCTGAGCCAAAGGCTGCAGCGATGCGTGATGACAGGCCATAACCGCTAGAAGAACCCACGACTAACACACGCTTAGGGCCATTGGCTATCTTGCCTTTGGCTTTGGTGAGTTCGATTTGTTCTTTAACGTTGGCTTCACAGCCAACAGGGTGAGTGGTGGTACAAATAAAGCCACGAATTTTTGGTTTAATAATCATATTTCAGTATCTTCCTTTAATATTGGCTCTAGGATAAATAGTTCATCGCCTAAATGGCACTGATTTTTATCAAAATGGTGGATAAACCCCAGTGGTTGGAGCAGTTTAACGCTTTTGCATAAACTGACTCTGCTCTTGAATGAGCCTTTGGGTGTACTCGTGTTGTGGCGAGTTAAATAAGTTTTCTGTGGTGGCATGCTCCACCATTTCCCCGCGGTGGAGCACCATGATTTTATCGCTCACATGGCGGACAATATTGAGGTTGTGGGACACAAATATGTAAGACAACCCCATCTCTTTTTGTAGTTTAAGCAATAGGTTAATGATTTGAGAGCGGACTGATAAATCCAGTGCCGTTAATGCTTCATCTGCAATAATGATCTTAGGGTTTAACATTAATGCTCTTGCCACTGCTACCCGTTGTTTTTGACCATCAGAGACCATATTGGGGTAAAAGTCTGCGTGTTCTGGCAATAAACCTACCTTACGTAAGGTTTCAACCACTTGTTGTTTACGTTCACTGACGCTGAGGTTACTGCTAAAACGCAATGGCTCATTTAGCAGCTCGCCGATGGTGAGCTTAGGGTTGAGCGAGGTGTTTGGATCTTGAAAAATCATCCGAATAAGCCGGCAACGCTGCTTCAAATTACGGGTCTCTAGGGCTTCGCCTTCGAAAAAAATCTCCCCTGTGGTGCGCTGCTCTGCACCAACAAGAATACGCGCTAAGGTACTTTTACCTGAGCCGACTTCTCCAACAATTGCTAAGGTCTGGCCGCGTTCAAGCTCGAACGATACTGGCGAGAGTGCCTGATAATATTGCGGCTTAAACCGCTTGTAGCCCGTGAGGTACTGTTTACTCAGCTGTGTGACTTTAAGCAAAGGCGTCGTCATCGGCTTCCTGCTCATTTTGATAGGGGAAATGACACGCAAAGTAGCGGTCTTTTTGGTGCTCAAGTGCGGGTTGTTTGACACAATTCCGCTGGGCTTCAGGACATCGTGGCCCTAAGCGGCAGCCCGCTGGCATATTATGTAAGGATGGCGCTGAACCTTGCAATGTTGGCAAATAAGATTTATGGCGCATCTTACCTGTGTAATCGGGTAAGTTTTTCAACAGCGCCTTGGTATAAGGGTGAAACGGCTGGGCTATCATCTCTTGGGTTGGTCCGGACTCCATCACTTGGCCGCTATAAAGTACGGTTAAATGATCACACCATTGCACTAAGGTTTCCAGCTCATGGCTGATGAGTAAGATAGAGACATTTTGCAATTGATTAAGCTGAGACAATAATCTAAAAATCTGCGCTTGAGCGTTAAGCTCAACTGAGTTTGTCGGTTCATCGGCGATCAATAATTTAGGCCGGTTCGCCACGGCCATCGCAATCATGACCTTCTGACATTCGCCTTCAGAGAGCTCCCATGGGTAGCAAGACATCAGAGATTTTGGATTTTTAATGCCGACTTTATGCAGCCATTTTTGGGCATTTAAATAGGTGTCTTTACCTCTACGCCAAAAAGGCACAGCTTTGTTGGGAGTCATGGACTCAATAAGCTGACTGCCAATGGTTTTTACTGGATCTAAACTGCCTGAAGGATCTTGGAAAATCATCGCTATATCACAGCCCATCAAGCAGCGGCGCTGTTTGGGGCTCATGTCGAGCAAGTTTTTACCATCCAGCATTAATCTGTCAGCGATGACAGTCCATTGTGGCCCAAGGGCGCCTAAAATGGCTTTTGCCAATAAGCTGCGCCCTGAACCTGATTCACCCACAAGGCCATGGATCTCACCAGCATTGAGGGTTAAACTCACTTTCTCAAGCACCTTCACTTTGGTGTTGTTAGTGTTTAGCTCTATGGTGAGGTTGCGAATGTCGAGTAATGGCATAGGTTAGTTTCTTATGGCTGCGAGGGCTGAGCGCAAACCGTCACCCACCAGATTAATGGACAGTACGCTAAATAAAATAGCTGCGCCAGGAATGGTTACTGTCCAAGGGGCAACCAGTAAATTATCTAAACCTTGCAACACCATGGAGCCCCATTCAGCGCTTGGGGCTTGCGCGCCTAAATTTAAAAAGCCCAGTGCAGCAATATCAAGGATCGCTGCTGAAATCGCTAGCGTGGTTTGCACTATCACCACATCCCAGACATTCGGCATAATAACAAACCAGAAAATCTGCCAATTGTTGGCACCATCAAGGCGAGCTGCAGTGACGTATTCCTTTTGTAGCTCTTCATGCACGGCTTGATGGATAGCACGGACAAATTGCGGCGTCATGGCAATGCCCACGGCCCAGAAGACGTTATAAAGACCTGGCCCGGTAATGGCGACCACTAAAATTGCCATTAGCAAAGAGGGGATGGACATTAAAGCATCGAGTAAGTGACCTAAGATGCTCGACTTTATGCCTTTCATCATCCCAGAGAGGGCGCCGATGATAAAGCCTGCGGTTAACGCGGCGCTAACGATAAGCAGTGACATGCCGAAGGTGAGTCTGACTCCATGAAGGATGCGGCTAAAGATATCTCGACCTAGATCGTCAGTACCAAAAAAGTATTCCACATGGCCATCGAGATCCCAAGAGGGTGGCATCAATATCGTATGCGCTTGCTGGGCTTCAGGGGAGAATGGCGCCAGTAGCGGCCCGAAACCAATGAGCAGCAATAAAAACAGCACCACCCAAAGGGAGATAAGTGAAGCTGGGTTTGCTGAAAACGATTGCCAGACTCGCAGTGACGGTGAAGCGATATTGTCTTCTTGATAAATTTTAATGCGCGGCATACAGCTCCTTCTTACTCATGGGGTTAATGGCTGTATAAATTAAATCTATGATAATGCTTAAGAATATAATTAGCAGTGACACGGACAATATTCCGCCTTGGATCACAGTATAATCGCGTTGATAGATACCAGATACCAACCATGCCCCGACACCAGGCCAAGCGAAAATAACTTCAACCACTATAGCGTAACCTGCAAATGAGCCCAGCATTAAGCCAAAGCTTTTTAGTACAGGAATGAGCGCATTAGGCAGTGCGTGGCGTAATAGGATTTTTCTGCTGCTGAGACCGCGAGCTTCAGCTGCTTGAATATAGGTTTGGGTCATAACATCTTGCAGCGCCTGACGGGTAATGCGTATTACTGTGGTAAAAGGCAGCACAGCTAAGGTGACACCGGGGAGAATGATATGCAGCAAGGCATCTTCAAAAGCGGCCATGGCAAACGCTGAGTCGGATAACAAGGTATCGATAAGCATAAAGCCAGTGATATTTTCGATTTCATAGAGTAAATTAATCTGCCCAGCGATGGGCAACCAGCCTAAGTTAACCCCAAACCACAATGACAGCGTTAACCCCAGCCAAAACACGGGTACTGAATAGCCTGTTAAGGTCAGGGCTAAAATACTGGTCTCGACGATTTTATTCTTGGTTAGGGTAGCAATAACGCCTAAAGGCACGCCAAAAATCAAAGCTAAGGCGCCAGCAAACAGGGACAGTTCAAAAGAGGCTGGCAGTACGCTCATTAACTCATCGGCAACACTTTGTTGTGAGTTACTGGAAATGCCTAAATTACCAGAGAGTCGCTCGCGCAAATAAGCGGTAAATTGGTTAAATAAATTACCATTCAGTTGATAGGTTTGCGTAAGCTCGATTTGCTGTATGGGGGTTGGAAACTCAATACCGCTGAGTGAATAACTTTTCTCAACCGGGAAAAGGCTTGCAGCAATAAACAGCACCGCCATCATCACTAGGGATGTGGCAAAAAACAGTACCACTCGTCTAATTATATAGCGCCACATTAGTGCTGCTCCTGTGTTGGGGCGTCTGAAGGCTTATCTGCTGGATTATGAGACACCTTGGTGGGATTTGACTCGCTGTCAGAGTGTTTAGTACCACTATCGTGGCTAATATCACTATCACCATAAAGATCAGCTTGTTGAGTTTCAGCTGCAGGCGTGGCAAGGTTTTTTTCAGCTAATATTATCGGTGCAAAAGAAATACCGCCATAGGGGGCACTGTGGGTTGACGTGAGTTGTTTTTTACGCAGCACCACTTTTTGGGCGTGGGCTAAATTAACCATAGGTACCTGAGCGGCAATAATGGCTTCGGCGGCTTGATAAAGGGCCTTACGCTCAGGTTTATCAGTAGTTGCCTGAGCTTTGGTTAATAGTTCATCAAAGGCGGGTTGGCACCAGCGTGAACGGTTGTTGTTTGAGTTGAAAGCCGCGCAGCTCAATAGTGGGGTGAAAAAGTTATCTGGGTCACTATTGTCAGCGTTCCAACCTATGAGCACTGAATCATAGTCTGCTAAAGCCAGTTTTTGAGTAAACACGCTCCAGTCATAACTGACAATATTCACTTTTACACCAATTGCCGCTAAATCTGCCTGAATAAGTTCTGCGGTTTTCAGTGCATTTGGGTTGTAAACCCGGGCTACTGGCATGGCCCAAATATCAATGCTTAATTGGTTTATACCTGCGGCATCTAATAGCTGTCGAGCTTTTTTGGGGTTGTATTCATTTGGGATAACGCTTGGAGTATAGGCCCAAGATGAGGGGGGTAACACCCCAGTGGCGGCCACTGCGGTATCGTGATACACCACCCGTAAAATATTTTCCTTATCTACAGCATGGGCAAGAGCTTGGCGCACTCTTACATCGTCAAAGGGGGCTTTTTGAGTATTAAATGCCCAAAAGGCCACATTAAGACCTGCTTGGGTATCGATAATGAGGTTCTTTTGCTGCTTGACCACGGCAAGTTCGGTGGCTTTGGGTAGTGCTGATACACTGCAGTCGCCGGTAATGAGTTTAGCCAGTCGTACCGAGCTTCTTGGGGTAATATCAAACACCAGCATTTCAATTTTTGGGATAACGCCCCAAAAGTCAGCATGTTTTTTATAACGTATGTACTCGTTTTTTACGTATTCATCAAGTTTGAAAGGCCCGGTGCCTATGGCAAAAAAGTCGAGTTTATCGGCTTGGTTTTGAGCCAGTAACTGCTGAGCGTACTCAGCAGATAAGATCACCGCAAAATCGGTCGCTAAGTTGGAAAGAAAGGCGGCATCTGGGCGAGACAGATGAAATACCACTTCAAAATCATTGACTCTTTCTATATTGGTTACCAATTCTGCAAAGCTAATACTTTGAAAGAAGGGGTAACCGGTACGAGTGATCTCATGGTAAGGATGCTGTAAGTCGATAATGCGGTTAAATGAAAACAGCACGTCATCGGCATTGAAAAAACGGCTGGGGGTAAAAAGTTCGGATTGGTGGTAATGCACGTCGCGGCGCAAATTAAACCGATAAGCCCGGCCATCATCTGAGACTTGCCATTGGGTGGCAAGACTTGGCACTATGCTCGCGCTGGCAGAGTCATAATCCACTAAGCGATTATAAATTTGATTTGAAGTGGCATCGATAGTCGTACCTGATGTCACCAATTGTGGGTTGAAGGTTTCAGGGTTTCCTTCGCTACAATACACTAGCCCTGATGGCAATTGTGCTTTACCGCAGGCAGATAGAAGCAGGCTACAGGCACACACTAAGGTAAGTTGCCATTGACGCATCATGAATAGACCCAACATATTGTCATTATAATTTCCAATCAGGGCTAGCAGAGCCCTTCGCATTAACACCATCATAGCCTACTTGCTAGTGATGCTAACCACGCCAAGTTCGCGAAAACAGCCAATAAGTATCGGCTAGCATTGGCCTAAATAGCTATTTTAACAGTGGAAAGCAAGTTGGGGCAATGTGCATCTTTTCTCATCAAGTTTACGCCTTATCCAATAAATTATACTTCTTTAAGATCCCTCTGAGCTGATGATAACTCAGGCCGAGCAATTCGGCTGTTTTCTTCTGATTAAATTGGCTCTCGCTCAGGGCTTGGTTGATTAAATCCACTTCAAATTGCTCGGTATGCTCTTTAAAGCTGATGGGAAAGGTTAATTGCAAGACTTGAGGTGCTAATACGTCAGATGCTAGTCCTTCTGAAGTTAAATTTTGCGTTTGGACATTAGCGTCAGTAGCCATTCTTTCAATCGTTGCTGGCCCTGAATGATTCGCATGTGAATGCTGACGGCTTAAGGTTTTAACTCGATTAGTTGGCCGATAAGGTGAGGCAAACGGATCAAGGATGATTTCTTCTATGGCGTTTTCTTGACCGCTGCGGTAGACACTGCGCTCAACCGCATTCTTAAGTTCACGAATGTTACCCGGCCATGAGTGCATCATTAATTGCTCGACGGCGATAGGGCTAAAGCCTGGGAAAAAATCTAAACCTAGTTGTCTGGCCATACTGACGGCAAAATGTTCTGCAAGGGGCATGATATCTTCGGTGCGACAACGCAGTGGTGGCAAGGTGATCACATCGAATGCCAGTCTATCGAGTAAATCGGCGCGAAATTCACCTTGTTCGGCTAATGTGGGCAAATCTTCATTGGCGGCACAAATCAGTCTGACATCGGTTTGCACTGTTTTACTGCCACCCACCCGTTCAAACTCACCGTATTCTATGACCCTAAGCAGCTTTTCTTGGATAAGCCCAGAGGTATTTGCCAGTTCATCTAAAAACAGTGTACCGCCATCGGCGCGCTCGAAACGACCTTCATGCTTACCTTTAGCCCCAGTAAATGCCCCAGAGTCGTGGCCAAAGAGTTCACTTTCTAATAAGTTTTCACTTAAGGATGAGCAATTTAGCTTAATAAATGCTTGATCCCAGCGTGCAGATAAGTAGTGTAGACGCTCGGCAATGAGTTCCTTACCTGTGCCTCGCTCACCAATAATCAGCACAGGTTTAGACAGCGGGGCCACTTTAGACACATGCTCTAATACTTCTAATAGGGCATTGGATTGACCGATGAGATTATCTTGTTGGTATGAATTCGCCACGATATTGGTTAGTCTTTTACGCTAATTATTGGTGAAAATCATAATAGTTGTCTGAGGTTTAAAAAGAAAGAAAAACTTGGATTTAATCTAAGTGCATGATAAATATGGCTTATCAAAAGTTGGCATGCTATGTGTATTATGTACTTCGACATTAACGTTCAATTGAGGAACACATTATGGGAATTTTCTCTCGCTTTGCAGACATAGTTAACTCCAACATCAGTGCTTTATTAGATAAAGCAGAAGACCCTGAAAAAATGGTACGCCTTATCATCCAAGAGATGGAGGACACCTTAGTTGAAGTGCGTTCAACTTCTGCCAAGGTTTTAGCAGAAAAGAAAGAATTACTAAGACGTGTAGCCCGTGTACAGGAACAAGTACAAGATTGGCAAGACAAGGCAGAACTTGCCTTATCCAAAGACAGGGAAGATTTAGCTAAAGCAGCCTTGATTGAAAAGCAAAAAACAGGCACTTTACTGGATACATTGGAACTTGAGTTACAAGTGGTTGAAGAGCACATTGCGCGCTTGAAAGATGAAGTGGCTCAACTTCAAGAAAAACTAAACGATGCACGTGCTCGTCAAAAGACCATTATCATGCGCAAGCAGACTGCAACTTCACGCCTAGAAGTGAAAAAGCAGTTAGATTCAAGCAAGATTGATGATGCCATGATGAAGTTTGAGCAATACGAGCGTCGCGTAGAAGGAATTGAAGCGCAAGTTGAGTCTTATGATATGGGTAAAAAGAATAGCTTAGCCGATGAATTTGCCGCTTTAGCTGCTGAGGACTCAGTGAGTGATGAATTAGCGGCATTAAAGGCTAAGGTGAAGGCTAAAGCTCAGCCAAAAACAAAAGCCTAATAAATCGAGGTAGGTTATGGACATGGATATACTAATAGCACCAATTATTATCTTTTTGTTAGTTGTTGCGCCCATTTGGCTAGTGCTTCATTACCGCAGTAAGCGGCAGGTGAGCCAAGGACTCACAGAGGAAGAGTTTAGCCAGCTAAATGATCTCATCGCTAAAGCTGAAAAAATGGGCAGCCGCATTGAGACGCTGGAGGCAATATTAGATACTCAATCACCTGAATGGAGGGCAAAGCATGAACACCTCTAATGGTCGAACTTTATACCGTAATGCCAAGGCTGGAAAAATTGCAGGTGTCTGCGCTGGTATCGCAGAGTACTTCAATTTTGAAACTTGGTTGGTAAGAGTATTAGCAGTATCGATATTTTTATTGGGCGGCACAGGGTTTGTTTTTGTTATTTATATTGCCCTTTGGATGATCTTAGATGAAAAGCCTAAAAACTTAGACGATAAGTTCGAACATAAAGATATCGAAGTAAAGAAGAAAGTCTGGCAAGCTGGAGAGCCTGCCAAGCAAGCGCTCTTCGATGTGAACCGTCAGTTTACTAAGCTTGAGACTCGCTTGCAGCAACTTGAGCGTCACGTCACTTCAGATAATTTCGATCTGAAAAGACAAATTGATAATCTATAGCATCATTCAAAGGGCGGTTTTCCGCCCTTGTTGCTATGGGAAATGTGCAGCTGGTTTATTGAAGGGTTTAGTTAAGAATTTAATTAAGGGTTTAGCACAATAAGGAAGCATTTTTTTGGGATTGATAGAACGTTCAGTAAATAAGCTTAATCAAGCCACGCAATCCTTAGTGCTGCGCAGCACTGACAGGCATGTACGTTTAGCGGTCACAGGCCTTAGTGGCGCGGGGAAAACGGCATTTATCACAGGCCTTGTGAACCAATTGCTTCATTGTGATGCTAAAGCTGCTTCGTCACCTTTACCTTTATGGCAAGTGGCCAGAGAAGGGCGCTTGATTGGCGTCAAGCGTGCCATGCAACCGGACTTAGCGGTAGCAAGCTTTGATTATCAAGGTGCTATGGATGCTTTAACCTCAACACCTGCACGCTGGCCGGCATCGACGCGGCAAATTACCGAACTTAGATTGGCGGTAAAATATCGTCCCGAGAAAGGCCTACTGGCTAAATTAACTGATACTGCGACCTTGTATGTGGATATTATAGATTATCCCGGTGAGTGGCTGCTGGATTTACCTATGCTGAACATGGATTTTACCAGCTGGTGTTTATCCCAAAAAGCCACTGCTGCGCGCTTTAAAGCCTCGCCGCTTTATGCTGATTTTTCATGCAAGCTTAACGCCTTATCACTTGAAAGCAGTGCCGATGAGCAACAACTAAAGCTGCTCGCCGCCAGTTATCAGGCGCTATTGATAGATCTGGTTCGAGTGCAAGGTTATTACTTAGCTCAGCCTGGGCGCATGTTGTTGCCAGGAGAATTTGAATCAACCCCATTACTCGCTTTTTTCCCGTTACTTGAACTCAGTGAAGCTGATCATAAGCGCCTAGAAAGCAGTGCTGACAATAGCCATTATCAAGTACTAAAAACTCGCTATCAGCAATACGTGGCAAAAGTCGTTAAGCCATTTTATCGGGATTACTTTTCAAGTTTCGATCGCCAATTAGTGCTGGTGGATTGCTTAAATGCCCTTAATCATGGCCACGGCCAATTTAATGACATGAGTTTTGCCTTGAATCAAATTATGGAAAGTTTTCATTTTGGTCAGTCGAGCCTTATCAAACGTTTATTTTCACCGCGGATTGATAAGTTATTATTTGCCGCCAGTCAGGTTGATAGGGTAACGCGGGATCAACAAGGTCATGTGCTGCAACTACTGACTGACATGCTCAGGCAAAGTCAGCACTTTGCCAGTTTTGAAGGCTGCGATGTAGAAACCATGGCTATCAGTGCCATTAAAGTGACAGAGCATGGCATGGTTAGCACGGCTGATGGCAATCAAGAAGTGATAAAAGGCCGAAATCTTGCGGGAAAAATGACTACGGTATTTCCCGGCGAAGTGCCCAAGCAGTTACCAACAGCTGATTTTTGGCGTGAGCAAGGGTTTGATTTTATGTCTTTCTTACCTAAGGACCATCAAGTTGATGGTGTCAGCCATAGGCATGCTGGTGGGGCACAATTTGAACATATTCGCCTCGATCATCTCCTTCAATTTTTACTTGCCGATAAGCTGACCTAATATGTTAGAAAAACCGCCAATCAATAAACTCAAGCAGCAGCAAATTTTTGATGAGTTGCCAAGCCTGAGCTGTGAAGCCAATGGCAGCACAGCTAGCCAGTCTCATAGCGCCAAATTTAAAGCAAGCCAAGCCTTTGATGAAAAAGAGTTTAATCCAAGCCATCAAGCAGGATTTGAACAAACGGCTGAGCAAAGCGCTGATAAAACAACTGAACAAGCCCATGATGCAAAGTTAGCAGGCTTTGACTTAACGGCCAATAATCCCATCATCAAGCTTAAATCCCGCAGTAAAATGACTTGGCCTGTTAAGCTATTATTGCTGGCGCTTAGCACGCTAGTGTTCGTTGAGACGGGCTTGGGGTTATGGCAAGCGTTTGAGCAAAGCCCCTGGTTATTTGGTTTTTACACTATAGTGCTCGGGGTGGTTGTCGGTGTTGCAAGCCTGGGCTTTATCAGTGAATGGCGCAAGCTTGGCCAGTTAAAACAGGTTGTTAGCACTCAAGAGACTGGCGAACGTTTGGCGTTGAGTATGCAAATCGGTGAGGCGGATAAATTTATCACGCCGCTTTTGAAGCGCTATCCCGAAGACAGCGCCAGTCGGCAATATTTAACCCATATAAACCCTGAACATAATGATGCTGAAAAGCTGATGTTATTTGATACCTTAGTGCTGAGTCAAAGGGATAGCGAAGCCAAAAAACTTATTAGTCGTTATGCGGCCGAAGCGGCGTTATTGCTTTCAGCCAGCCCTCTTGCTGCGTTAGATATGGCAATTATTCTGTGGCGAAATCAAAAAATGGTGACTCAAGTTGCCCAAATTTATGCCATCGACTTAGGCTACTGGAGTCGGATTAAATTATTACGCAGCATAGTCGCTAACATTATTTATGCTGGTAGTGCAGAGCTGATTACTGACCTTGGTACTCAAGTTTTATCCCTTGAAATGGCTGGTAAATTATCGGCTAGGGTGGCTCAAGGTCTTGGAGGCGGACTATTAACGGCGCGCCTAGGCTATCAAGCCATGAGTCTTTGCCGGCCGCTGGTGTTTAATCAAGACAATAAGCCCAAATTGAGCCAGCTGCATCAAAGTCTATTAAGCCAACTGAAGGATTTAAGCCTGACAAGTTTCAGCCAGCAAGGGCCAGTGAAACAGCAAACAGATAATCTGCAAGGCGTGAAGCGCAAAGGTCAATAAATATAGGCATGAAATGGTTACTGCACTGGCATTAACCTAGCCTCTAGCGCTTAAGCGAATTTGGTACTCTGATGGTTTTTTACTAAAGTTAGTGTCTAACAAATGTGTAGTTACACATACGCAGGTTAGAAGCTATTCAGCCAAGGAACAGGAGGCAGGCTGGATATTCACTGGAAACAAGGAGAACCATTATGAGTTTTTTATCAAGAGTTACCACCCAAGTGCGTCTATTCACAAGTCTTATAGGCACGTTTATACTGGCTTTATTACTGCTTAATCCGCTTCATGCCACAGAGCCTGAATCATCTAAAGTGAACGCCGCTAAGGGCAATTCGAGCAGTGAGAAGGTGCTTAACTCTCAAGCAAGCAATACTGCCAACGCAGCTACGCCTGATGCCACGGACACATATCGCGTTAATGTCAATAGTGCGGGGCTTGAAGAGTTGCAACAACTTAAAGGGATTGGCATTGCTAAAGCGAAGGCTATTATTGAGTACCGTGAAAATAACGGCAAAATTGGTAGCTTAGAGGAGCTGACACAAGTGTCAGGCATTGGTGAGAAGTTTATTGAACACAATGCTGATAATGTTAGTTTTTAAATGGGTTAAGCCGAGTGGTTAAACGTCAAAACATTCATATAAAAATAGGGAGCCATTGGCTCCCTATTTTTATATGAATGCACCTTATTCAACTCACTGTACTCAAGATAACTTTTCAACCTATATTGAGCAGTTTATTTTTAGCTAAGTGCGCTCCAATGATGACCCACTGACTATTGAGCGTTTAATTGAGCGCCATTGGTTTTTACTGAGTCTTCACCCATCAAGAAAAGATAGCTTGGCATAATTTCTTCAGCAGTTTTAAGGCTCATAGGATCTTCACCTGGATAGGCTTTAGCACGCATTTCGGTGCGAGTAGCACCAGGGTTTATGCTGTTGACTCTGATACTGGTGCCATCACATTCATGGGCCAAAACCTGCATCATGCCTTCGGTGGCAAATTTTGAGAACGCATAAGGCCCCCAGTAGGCTTTACCTTGGCGACCCACACCGCTTGAGGTGAAGATGATTGAAGCCGTTGGCGCCTTGCGCATGATGGGCAACATGGCTTTGGTTAGTAACACTTGAGCAGTAACATTGACCTTCATGATGTCTTCAAGTGAGGCTAAATCAATATGTTCAAAAGGCCCTAGTGCGCCTAATTGACTGGCATTGTGTAATAGGCCATCTAAATAAGTAAATTGCTCGGCTATGGTTTCTGCCATGTCGATATAATGCTGCTCGGTAGCACCTTTAAGATCCAGTGGCACTATGGCAGGTGTCGGGTAGCCAGCATTGACAATAATGTCGTAGACGCTTTCAAGCTTTTTAACCGTCTTGCCCAGCAAAATGACGGTAGCGCCATATTTTGCAAACTCTATAGCGGCTGCCTTTCCTATGCCGTCACCAGCGCCTGTGACTAAGATAGTCTTGTTAATAAGTAAATCTTTTCCAGCTTGATAATCCAACATGATTGAATAGTTCCTCTGGGCGCCAAAGCCCACCAAATCAAGAGTCGCTCTTAAAGTAAACGATTGTTTTAAACAATTGACTCATATTTGTTAACTAGCCAGCCACTTTGAGGTAACAAATTTGTAGCTAACTCAATAATTTTACGTTAACTTGAGACGAGTTAAGGACAGAAATAAGTCCTTATGGTCATATGTTTGGACTATTGTGACCAATTTTTTGGGGAAAACAAAACTATTACAACAAGATTTGGGGAAAAAAGATGAAAAGACTCATTTTGGGTGTTGCAATCACATCTGCTCTTGGACTCACAGGCTGTGGTGAAGATAGCACAAACGAATTAATTGAAAAGGCTACGCCGTTAATTCCAGTTTCGCATATGGTGTTTGACCCAGCTAATGGCAAATTGCCAGTGCCAAATGATTTACTCTTTAGTGGCACTAATGACGGCACAATAAACATGCCTAATAATGTAGAGGCTGCGGGAAATTATGTTAATCCACAAATTGCTATCGGCGCATTAGATGGGTGGTCAACCACATCTCCCATCTCAATTGATATTAAATTTGCCAAAGATCACGATGGCACAGTATTAACATTAGATACTGCATCGGTCGCTCAAGCGGGGGCGGTGCGCGTATTTGAAGCCACAGTTGGCGGTGCGTTATCTGGCGATCCAGAGTGTAAAGCGGCAGCAGCATCTTCCGCTTGTAAAGTGGGGGCTGAGCTCGTATACGGTGTCGATTTCATTTCAGTTGGCTCGGGCAGTAAAATAGCCATCATTCCACTTAAGCCGCTTAAAGCCAAGCAGTCTTATATTTATGCCACCACTAAGTTAATCCAAGATTCAAAGGGCCGTGCTATCGAGCCATCTGAAACCTATACCTTAGTGAAATTAGATATTGAAACAAATTATCTTGCTACGCCTGCTCAACGTGGGCTGCAAACCTTAGTCAACAGCTATGAGAAAGGCATGGCCAGTGAGCATGGTGTCGACACCAGTGAAATCACCTATTCAGGCCTGTTTACGACGCAATCGGTTGCTGATGTTTATGAGACAACTAAGCTGTTAATGGCATCGAGCGAGCCTTATAAACCCTCTTTCGTCCAGGCTCCTACACCAATGGGCATAACGGTTGCGCAAGCGTTACAATTACCGTCTGCTCACCCAAGTTATGAGACTGCGGATTTAGCGGATTTATACACAGCCACAATCCGATTACCTATTTATGGTAATTGTTCATCGGCCGCTTGTGTACTTGATGATAATGCTGAACCAGAACAGAAAAAGCGCTTAAACAACAGCCGCTGGGCAGCGCAGTTTGATAGTCCCTTGTCAGTGCTGCTTGCTGTGCAAAATGGCACCATGAGTACGGCCCATTTTGCGACTCAAGCTATAGCACAAGGGGTCGACCCAGTTGAGGCGCAAACTAACCCAGCACTCCTTGCCGGCAAAACCTTTACCTTAAATGATGGCACCGCAGCGGACAAAACCAAGCACTTAACCAAATTCAACCCCATTCCTGCGATTAAGGGCTATGAGAATATCAAGGTGCAGATCACCTTGCCAAATGGCCCTAAACTTGCCGCTTATATTATGGGCAAGGGCGGTACCTTTGTACCGCCGGCTGCCGGTTGGCCTACGACTATCGCTATGCACGGCTTAGGTGGTGGTAAGGAAATGGCATTGTCTTATGCCGGTACTTACGCGGCAGCGGGCATTGCGACTATCGCCATGGATATGCCATTGCACGGTGAGCGCTCATTCGATGCAAATAACGATGGTATCTATGAAGTGACTGCAACGCTAAAGGATTACGGCAGTGTTGTCGGTAAGCCTGATGCGTTTAACAAAGGCACTATCTTAGATTTTATCAATATTGCTAGCTCATTGATGGTGCGTGATAACTTCCGTCAAGCGACGCTTGATCACTTAAGTTTACGTCTGTTATTAACGGGCATGGCGCAACAACTTAGCGATGCTAAACAGCCACAAGTTTTTGATGTGTCAAAGATTAGTGTTCAAGGCTTAAGTCTTGGCGGCATAGTCGGGTCAACCTTATCAACTTATGCCAGCACGGGGCTTAAAGATCCTACAACAGGCGCTGATTTAGGTAATCCTTTTGCAATAAATGCCGCATCATTAGTGGCGCCAGCTGGCGGTTTAGCGGGCTCTTTTGCAGGCTCAGCAAGTTTTGCACAAACATTATTTACTAACGTGACTAAGGACCCGACCTTTATTGCATTAGTGGCAGAGAAAAACACCGCAGGTTATGTCGAGGGTACACCTGAGTACGTAGCCCTGGTGCAAGCAGTTTACGCGGGCTTTATTCCAAGCTTTGCGCTTGCGATTCAAACTGCGGTGGATTCAGTTGACCCTGTCAACCACGGCGCTAAATTAGCATCATTAGGCTTGCCTGTTCATTTGATTGAAGTGGTGGGAGATGGCGCGGACAATAAGCCTGATCAAACCTTACCTAATTCAGTAGCAGGTTTCCCGTTGTCTGGTACTGAGCCTTTTATCCGCTCTTTAGGTCTAGGCTGTGTTGCAGAAACGACTCAGGGATCAGGTGCGGTGCGTTTCGCTAAAGGGCATCACAGCTCGATTGTGGATCCAAGTGAAACCTCAGCAACCGATGGTATGGCCGCTGCGGCAACTGTGGAAATGCAAATGCAAGTGGCAGGTTTTGCTCAGTCTGCTGGTATGGGGACCCCAACCATTGCAGTTACAAATCCTAGTGTAATAGCCTCTTGTGGTAGTTAATTAATTCCAGTTACATAGTGATACAAAAACCCAGCGCAAGCTGGGTTTTTTAATTTATTCAATGCCTGCTAGAATAGCGGGCAATTTCGCCCTGTGCTTTTTTTGGAGTTAATTTTGGAATTTTTATACGAATACGGTTTGTTTTTAGCCAAAGCTGTGACAATTTTATTGTCTGTACTGGCAGTAATTACCATGGTGCTGATGACTGCAGTAAGGCAAAAATCAGATAAGGGTGAGTTAAGTTTGACCCATATTTCTGAAGAACTTACCGCGCTCAAGCACGATCTTAAACAAGAATTACTCACTAAAAAGCAGTTTAAAGCCTACGAGAAACAGCTAAAGGCTGATGAGAAAGCGAAAGAGAAGCTAGATGACGTCAAACAAGCAACAGTATTTGTTATCGATTTCAAAGGCAGTATCGATGCCAATGAAGTCAGCTCGCTTCGAGAAGAAATTACCGCGATTTTAACCATAGCTGAAGCGGATGATGAAGTTATCGTTAATGTAGAAAGTGGTGGCGGCATGGTGCATGGTTATGGCCTTGCTTCAAGTCAGCTTGACCGCCTGCGTCAAGCCAATATCAAATTTAGTGTATGTATCGACAAGGTTGCCGCCAGCGGCGGTTACATGATGGCCTGCGTGGCGAATAAAATCTATGCAGCCCCCTTCGCGATTGTGGGCTCCATTGGCGTAGTGGCGCAATTACCCAATTTTCATCGTTTATTGCAAAAACATGATATCGATTATGAGCAGCATACCGCAGGCGACTTTAAGCGAACCTTGACTCTATTTGGTCAAAATACCCAAGAAGGCAGGGACAAGTTCCAACAAGAGCTTGAAGACACCCATGTATTATTTAAATCTTTTGTAGGTCAATACCGCCCTGAAATGGATATCGCTAAAGTGGCCACGGGTGAGCATTGGTATGGTCAGCAAGCGATAGAATTAGGTTTGATTGATGCCATCAGTACCAGTGATGATGTGTTGCTTAATTTAGCTAAAGAACACCGAGTTATTAAGGTAAAATACCAAATCAAGAAAAAACTCAGCGATAAGTTGGCTCATGGAGTGTCACTCTCTGTCAGCTCAATCGTTAATCGCCTTATGGAAATGAATAAAAACTCATACTAAATATGATCCCCAATGGCGGTGATAACCTTGTTATTACCGCCATTATTTTATATATCCCTTTCTTTAATCACTCAAAGAAGCCACTGATAAAGTGAAGCAGTCTGAGCAAGATTACCGCACCTATAAGAAACAGCGCGGTGAGCTTGAAAGCCAGCTTGCTCAATTGGAAGCGGACTATAACAGCGGCGCACCTGGGGTGAATTATGCCGATATCATAGACATGCGTGAGTTGCTGGCAGATGTCAACAGTGATGAGGACTGGTATATCGCGGGCATCGCCTTAGCGACAGCCGATGCGACCATGAAGGGCGTCAATTTAGTTCAGCAGGAGCTAGCAGGAGTGACAACTGCAGCAGTATATGGATTTAATGCCGGCATTCAGCTGGATATCGATGCCAGTAATACCAAGAACGAGTTGGAGCAAACGACCTCACTGGCCTCAACACTCAGTGGCAATAATATCAATATCCTGACGGGGTTAGCTCAGGGTGGAGATCGAGGGGCGGTGAGTACGGCGCTAGGGATGACCTTAATTCAGGGCAGTCATCTCAATGCCAAAAATGCCATCAACATCAGCACAGGTGAACTGAGCGTGTTGGCCTCAAGGGATACCAGTAGCAGTAGCCGTGAAACCCAGAACGGTCATATCACCATAGCACAAACCATTGGCGGCGCAGCAGGTGGCCCAACCGTGAGTGCAAGTTATGATCGCAATCAAACCAAGGATAAAACCACTACCTATAACAACGCCACCCTGACAGCGGCGGATATCAACATCATCACCGAAGGGGATACCCGTATTGAAGGCGCTAATCTGAGCGCTGACAATCGCCTTAATCTGGATGTGGGCGGTGACTTATTACTCGAGTCTAAGCAAAACAGGGCCAGCGGCAGCAATAAAGGCTTTGGCGTCAGTGGCGGGTTTAGTTTCAATGCTGGCAATGAAGCACCGGACAGTGTTTCAAGTGCAGTCGGCGGTGCCTTATCAAGTCTTGCTGGAAAAACTGTTGCGACCACTAACATAGGCGACACCAGCGGTGGTGTTGGCAGCGTCAATGGGGGCTTAAATGCCAGCGCGGGGCGTTATCAAAATAAAGAAACTGTGCTCAGTAGCCTCACAGGCGCTGAAGTGAACGTGAATGTTGCGGGCAATACCAATATTGTCGGTGCGCTGCTAGCAAGTTTAGGCGCCGATGGTAAAGACAATGGCAAGCTCAGCTTAGCCACAGGTTCATTGAGCTTTACCGATCTCACCAATACCCGCTTTAACAGCCAGGTCAGTGGTGGAATAAGTGCCAATATTGGCATCACGACACAAACGACTCAGGCTAATGATGCCAATGCTAAAGCCAATACTTTACCCGCGACCAAGGTCACAGGTGACGGTGAAACCAGCAGCAATAGCTTAGATGTAAACTCTAGCCAATATAGCTACAGTAATGAGTCAAGCTATGACAAGAGCAAGACCTTAGCCACCCTAGGACAAGGCACTGTGCTGGTGGGCGGCGTGAGTATTGATGGTATAAACATTAGTGGTGCAAATGTTGATGGTATAAACCCAGCCCAAGGCACGGCCAGTAACGTCTTAGCAGGACTTAACCGCGACACAGATAATATCGACAAGACGTTTTATAGCGTCGACCGCCAGCAGGGCAATATTGATATTACCGTGGATCATGAGCAGGTCGCAGTGGCTGCTGATGTGACAGGTGAAGTGATGCAAATGGTTGACGAGATATTGCCTAGTGCACTCAACGACAATGCATTCCTAGCAGGTTTAGGCACAGTCATTGATACCTTAGGAGCCTATACTGGCGGGATATTGCCAAGTGATGCGGGTAATGGCGGCTTGATTGCTCAAATCCCAGTGCTTTTAGGGCAAAGTGACAGTAAGCAAAAGGTGATTCAACTGGCTACGGCGGACAATATTTCACCAGAAAGGAAGAGTGAATTTATAGCAATTGAAGAAAGTGATTATTTCAAATCTGTTTCGGTTGAAACACAAGATAAACTAAAAGGTCACAACTTATATGTAACCATAGAGCCTGTGGTTATCAACAAGGGATCTGCAACACTGCAAAATTCAACCAATGGTATGTTGAACCAAGAAGCAGATGGCTTACTCAGTGCACTAGGGCAAACCCATAATAAGGATAAAGTTGGCTATGGTAGTGTATTACTATCATTGAATTATAATCCAACCCGCGGCGGCATCAATGATGGATTGGAGTCAATGATTGACTACTTCGGAGGCACCACAGGTATGGCTAAAGATACTGGCGAATTTTTACGAACTGTCACTACCGCAAGAGGAAGTGAAGGGTCTAACTTTGCTAACCACTCACAAGGCAACCTATTGACCTTACAAGGCTATAAGTACATTGCGAATAAAGGCGGTTATGAAACGGGCGGATTTAAACATCAAGATTACTTCATGATAAAAAATGGCGATAAGAAAATTGATAAACGCCCGATGATTGCAGGTTTTGGCTCACCAGCAAGCGTGGAAAGCAATAAAATCTTTAAAGATGATAAACTATTTATATTTAGAGGGAATTATAGTCAACCAGGTGATCCTGTGGCACAAATTTGGGGTGGCAACACAGGTCAAAATGATACCATTGATGGCTACCTCAATCGATTTAAAGGGTTTAGCGGAGCAGCGCACAGTGATTATAAATGTTCAGACCTTAAAGGAGCACAATGTGGCCCAACAAATCCTTAAGTTTATTGCCTTGTTGCCCAGACAGGCGCTGATATTGCTAGTGTGTGTGTTGGCCTTGGTAGGCTGTGGCTCTACCTCTGTAGAGGTTGATAGCACAGACGTATTTGAAAATGAGTATGGCCGCTTTAGTCCACCGAATAACTGGCTAGCCTTAATGAATGCTAACTGGATATATGAATATCACGGGACACAAAGCGAAAATAAGAAAAACCAGTGGATTGTCTTAAAAAGTAGAGATTCTCTTTCAACTATTGTTGTTAGTTTTAAATCTTTTAAGGCTCAAAATCAGATGCAGGTAGATGAAGAAGCTTATTTAAAACGGGTTTATAGAATAAAAACTGAGCAAGAAATAAAGAGCGACAAGATGATGAATGTTTATATAAGTGATGCATG
>NZ_JACJDV010000025.1:35134-49957 GCF_014163735.1 Shewanella sp. SR44-3 | reverse complement strand
TACTTAGATAGTACTTAGATAGTATTTAGATAGTACTTAGGTTAATACTTAAATTAATAACAAAACAAGCTGCCGTTTTTAATGGCTTGCCTGCTGATTAAATGCAATGAATTGAGCCTGGAACGCCTCGGGCTCAAGGGGCTTAGCGTAATAATCACCTTGAATGGTATCGACGCCAAAACTTTTAAGCTGCTCAAGTACTGATTTAGACTCGACACCTTCAACTGTGACTTCAAAACCTAAGTTTTTTGCCAATTCTATGCTGCTCTTAATCAATTGTTTACTTCTATTATCCGAGTCAAAATCCTCCAAAAAAGCTTTGTCAATTTTAACTTCATCCACAGGTAAAAATCGTAAGTAGGCTAATGAAGAATGGCCGGTACCAAAATCATCAATGGCCAGTTTTACACCTATGCTGCGTAGGGCTTGAAGACGACTAATTGTTCGCTCAAGATCTTCCATTAACACGCTTTCAGTGATTTCAATCACTAAACTCGCCGCTGGCACATTATAATGCTTAAGTTTGGCATTAATTTCCTCTGCAAGTTGAGGATTATCTAAGTCAGAGGTGGATAAATTAACCGCAACCTTGACTTCAAACCCTTGGGCTAGCCAAGCGGCTTGTTGGGCTAATACTGTGTCGAGCACCCAATAACTGACCAAATCTATCATGCCGCTATGTTCTGCTAAGGGAATAAATTCAACCGGAGATAAACTACCTAAACTCGGGTGTTGCCAACGGATCAGTGCTTCAACTTGCTGACAATCCCCACTATGTAAATTCAACTTAGCTTGATACAGCAAATACATTTGCTCTTGCTTTAACGCTTTAGGTAAGGAGTTAATAATAAGCAGCTCACGATACTGCACCATGTCATCATCTTGCTGATAGTGGGCCATGGATTTTTTACACTGCTTGGCTTTTTTCAAGGCCAAATCTAAACGCCTTAGCATTAAACTCATGTCGGCGTTATGCAGCTTTAGGTTTAAGACTCCCAATTGCATTTTCACACTGATAGGCGTTTGCTCAATCTCAAATATCCGCTGTAAATGAAGCTTTATAGCCTGCAAAGACTCATCGCTTAGCTCATCTTGGTAAAACATGAGAAACTCATCGCCATTCATTCGAGCAACAAAGTCAGGGGTTGGGGTTAAGGTTTGGATGCGTTTAGCTAAGTCTTGTAGCAATAAGTCACCAAAGGCAAAACCAAATAAATTGTTAACAAACCGAAAACGCTGAATATCCACCAGCACTAAGAGGCCTTTTTGCAACGGAAGACGACACTTAAGGTAGCGTTTACATCCCACTCGGTTAGCAAGGCCTGTGAGCTTGTCGTGTTCAATTGAAAAAGGCACTTGTTGCTGTAATTGCTGCAACACTTGCAGCAAAGGCTCGAATAGTTTAGGTGTGCTGGGAAAATTAAGCGCGATGTGCTGATTTTTTTGCGATGCTAAGGTTTGACTTAATAAAGATAAAAACCGTCGCTGGCGCTGAATGTACCTTAGCGCTACCACAGTCACAGCAATTAAGGCTACTGTTAAAAGCAACGTAAACAATAACAGTATATTAATCACTGACACTGAGTTTTATCTCCTGATAATTGCTGCCACATAATCCCGCTTGGCTACTGATAACTTTGTTTAATGGAGTGGAAAGTATCCATGAATTCATCACTGGCTAAATCTTCTGGGGTGACTGGTAGACCCCGCTCTGCAAACACACCAAGGCGCTGTTGCAATTCATCTCCTGAACGCAACTCACTGGTATAAAATGCTGCCGCGCGAATAAAATCCACGTAACTTACTGTTTCAGGCAAGTAATTTAAGTCACTCCAATGCTCAACCACTTGCATCACTTCTGGGGCAAAATCCCAACTTTTTAATACCGCTCGCCCTATTGGCCCTTGCATTTTTCTTACCAATAAACGTAGCTGATCTATGCTGGTAAATAAATCTGGCTGAGACTCTGCCTCAGTAAGCACAGGTAGGGCGCCAATATTATGCACCAATCCTGCAAGGGTAAGGGTTTCTCTGTCTAACGCTTTTAATGGGTTACGGCGATTGTACATTAGTAGCATAGAACCTGCGGCCGCGGTCACTTCAATTGAAGTTTGCCACACTTCGTCCATGACTTCCCAGACCATTTCATTACTGGAAATAAACAATTGCTCCATAGCAACAGAAGTCGCTATGGTTTTGATTTTAACCAAACCAATACGATTTACCGCAGCGCGAATATTTTCAGCTTTAGGACCACGACAATACATAACACTGTTAGCAACTTTGACGATACGAGCCGAAATAGCCGCATCTTGACCTATGATATCACCCACCTGTTTAAGACTAGTTTCAGGGCGCGCCACCACTTCTTGCACCCGCATTGCCACTTCTGGCAAGGTGGGTAATATCAAGGCATCTTCTTTAAGTTTTTTGAGTAATCCTACCAGTACCTGATGTTCTGCTGTCATGGGTTTAGCATCCAATAGCATTATTTTATTTTATTAATTGAAGATTATACCAGCTGAGACAAAATATGGATGAGCAAAGTAGAAGAAAAGCACAAGATGCTTAAAACCTCGGCTACACACAAGCGGTTTAACCCATGAAACTCAACCGCCAGATTGAGCCTGACTTAGCTTCTGAGTGATCGCCTAAATTCCCTTACAAAAATTCAGGTTGATCTAGCGCACACTTTTACCCCCTGAGTTTGCGACTGGTATCACCTGAACCTAAAATGCAGCCCCTGCGCACTTTGCGAACCCACTAGTACTACTCGAGACTAAGCATGTTTAAACCTGAGTTATTATCCCCCGCCGGTACCCTGAAAAATATGCGCTACGCCTTTGCCTATGGCGCCGATGCCGTTTATGCAGGCCAGCCAAGGTACAGCCTTAGGGTGCGTAACAATGAATTTAAAATGGAAAACTTGGCCTCAGGTATTCAAGAAGCCCATGAATTAGGCAAAAAGCTCTATGTGGTAAGTAATATTGCGCCCCACAATGCCAAATTAAAGACTTATATCAAAGATATGCAGCCTGTGGTAGCCATGCAGCCAGATGCGCTTATTATGTCTGATCCTGGGCTGATTATGATGGTGCGTGAAGCCTTTCCTGATCAAGTGGTGCATTTATCTGTACAAGCTAACGCCATTAACTGGGCTTCGGTAAAGTTTTGGCAACAGCAAGGTATTAAGCGGGTGATTTTATCCCGCGAATTATCCTTAGATGAGATTGAAGAAATTCGCCAGCGCTGCCCAGATATCGAGCTTGAAGTGTTCGTGCATGGTGCCCTGTGCATGGCTTATTCTGGCCGCTGCCTGTTATCTGGCTACATCAATAAGCGCGATCCAAACCAAGGCACATGCACTAATAGCTGCCGCTGGAAATACGATGCCCACGAAGCCAAGCAAGATGACAATGGTGACATCATAGCGCTGCAATCTAGCCCTGCTATTTACAATCCAAGGGATGCACAAATTGCCGTACCAACCTTAGGTGAAGGCGCCCCAACAGATAAAATGTTTTTACTCGAAGAGCCAGGTCGCCCAGGTGAGCTTATGCCAGCCTTTGAGGATGAACACGGCACTTACATCATGAATTCAAAAGACCTACGGGCAATTCAGCACGTAGAGCGCCTAACGAAAATGGGCATAGATTCATTGAAGATTGAAGGCCGCACTAAGTCTTTCTATTACGTTGCCCGCACCGCGCAGCTTTATCGCCAAGCCATAGAAGATGCCGCCAGTGGTAAAGATTTTGACCGCAGCTTAATGCACAATCTCGAAGGCTTAGCCCATCGCGGTTACACCGAAGGTTTTTTACGTCGCCACGTCCATGATGAATATCAAAACTATGAGCACGGCTACTCCATCAGCGACACTCAGCAATTTGTTGGGGAGTTTACCGGTAAGCGCAACGACGCAGGTATGGCAGAAGTTGATGTGAAGAATAAGTTTTCCGTGGGCGATAGTGTTGAAGTGATGACGCCCCAAGGCAATTTCACCCTGAACATAGATAAGTTGATTAACCGCAAAGGTGAACAGGTCGAAGCGGGTCTGGGATCTGGACACTTTGTGTTTATCACCATAGCCCCTGAGGTGGAGTTAACCAAAGCAATACTGATGCGCAACTTGCCCCAAGGCGCGGACACCCGTAACCCGCACTCATCGGGCTGTGCTTAATGGCACTCTTGATTGATGACAGCTGCATAAATTGCGACATGTGCGAGCCTGAATGCCCCAATCAGGCTATCGCCCTTGGGGAGGAAATCTATCAAATCGACCCCAAGCTGTGCACTGAATGCGTGGGGCACTATGATAAGCCCACTTGCATTTCTGTCTGTCCTATCGATTGCATCGCCATCGACCCTAATAATAAAGAGTCCCAAGACGAGCTATTGATTAAATACGCTAGCCTCACAGGCAAGCTGTAACCTGTGGTTGTAATCAAGCTTGTTAAACGGCAGCATTTGGGCGTAGCCTAGACATTTAGCTGTTTTATCATCATTGACCTGCCTTATAATTAAACCTATATAATCAAGCCAATGATGATAAAGCAAAATAACTAAAGTAGATGTCCAGATGAAAACCACAATCTCAAACGAGACCCAGCAAGACGCCCAAGCTATCGCCAAGGCGATTCAAAAGCCTGGGCAAACGAAAGAGCAAACCCGGCTGATTGCCCAAGGGATTGAAAAAGGCATTGCCGAGTATAAAAAGCAGCACAAAGCCAAATCACGGCAACGGGATAAAGCCCGTAAACTGCAATTAAAAGCCAAATCTCGTCCAGCAAAAAACTCAAGCGATGCTCACGATAACAATGAAGCGTTTGATGCCGATCTTGAGTCGCAAACTCAATTCACCACTGCCACCTGGATAGCGATAACTTTATTGCTATTGAGCTGGGCAGGCTTTGCAACTTACCTGTTTGCTGTTTAACGGCTTATTTGCATAACATCAAAGAGGTTGGATACACATTTTTTGCTGTGATGTGTTAAATAGTTTTTATGCTGTGATGTGAAAGCAGGGGCCTAGCCCCTTTCAGCCAATTAAGAGGCAGCCGCTAGACTGTGTGATTGCAATGTTTCAAGCCCTTGGGAGCATTTTTCAATGCCGACACGTATAAAACTTGGCAGGGCATCAAGCTCGATGGCAAGCAATAAGTTCTTCACCTCAAGTCCCAGCTCAGTATCGCCTTCGATTAATAGTTTGCGCTGAAAAAACAAGCTATCGGGATCCTCCTTGCCAGAGGCGATTAAGAGTAACTCAGGCACGTTGGCGCTAAAGGTCACATCCGCTTGAGTGGGGGCACGCAGCAATAATGCCATCCCACCGGCCTTTTTAGTGACGCTCAGCTCAAAATCAAGCCCGATATCCAATACTTCAATCTTGACCCACTTATCTTCGAGAAAATCCATCTCGCCTTGTTGAAGCGGCTGCTTTAATCCCATGGCCAGCACTTTCTGGATGGCCTCACGTTTGAATTTATTTGGCACCACAGCCAATGAATGGCGAGTTAATTTTGGGGCTTGGCTTAAGATGGCTTGAGCCAATTGCTGCTTCACAGTGCTAAGCATGAGTTTCTCCTACAGAAAATAAACGCAATTTCAAACCAGTTTACTCACATTTTATCTATAGAAACCTGTTTCAAATCAAATCTTGTTAACTCAATCACTTTTACACTGCCCTCTCACCCAGATGATAACAAAATTGCGAGATACATCATGGAACTCCTCTGTCCGGCAGGTAATCTTGCCGCTTTAAAAGCCGCCTTTAATGCTGGCGCCGATGCTGTTTACCTTGGATTAAAAGATGACACTAATGCCCGCTCCTTCGCTGGGCTTAATTTCACCCCAGAGCAAATTAAGTACGCCACAGAGCTTGCCCATAGCCAAGGCCGGCAAGTATTTTTAACCATCAACACCTTCCCTAAACCCGGTGAAGAATGGCGCTGGTATGATGCGGTAGATTTAGCCGCAAGACTTCAGATGGATGCACTTATTGTTGCTGACCTTTCACTGCTCAGTTATGCCCATGAGCATTACCCTCAGTTGCCATTGCACTTATCAGTGCAAGCGAGTGCCACCAATTTAGGCGCACTGTCTTTTTATCAAAACGCCTTTAATATCCAGCGCGCGGTGCTGCCGAGGGTATTGTCCATCAAGCAAGTACGTGATTTATCTAAAGTCAGCCCAGTGGATTTAGAAGTATTTGCCTTTGGCAGCTTATGCATCATGGCTGAAGGTCGCTGTCATTTGTCCTCTTATGTTACCGGACAATCGCCTAATACTGGCGGCTCCTGCTCCCCCGCTAAACACGTACGCTGGCAAGATGAAGGCAAACACCGAATGACACGCCTTAATGAAGTGCTTATCGACAAGGCCGATGAAACTGAGCAGCTAGGTTATCCCGTCGTCTGCAAGGGCCGCTATGTAGCAGAAGGCGAGTCAGACGCTAAATACTTACTGGAATCTCCCACCAGCTTAAACACCTTAAGCCTATTGCCAGAACTTGCTGCAAGCGGAATTAAGTCACTTAAAATTGAAGGCCGTCAGCGCAGCCCAGCCTATGTGGAACAAGTCACCCGGGTTTGGCGCAGCGCCATCGACACTTACTTTGCCAACCCAAGCGCCTACCATGAAACCCAAGAGTGGCAGCGAGTACTCGCAAAAGTGTCCGAAGGGCAAACGACCACTTTAGGCGCCTATGAACGTCAGTGGCAATAACAAGTTTAATAACAATAAAAACAGACTGATACAAAGTAGGTGAACAATGAAAATAACATTAGGCCCAATCAGCTATTGCTGGGAAAAAGACAAGGTTCAGGCTTTCTATGAAAAAGCCGCTCAAAGCCAAGTGCATAGCGTGTATTTAGGCGAAACCGTCTGCAGCAGGCGCCGAGAAGTGAAGCTTAACGATTACCTCGCCATAGCCCGCCAATTAAAAGCGGCAGGCAAAGAGGTTATCTTATCCACCATGGCTTTAATTGAAGCACAGTCTGAAATAGGCGAGCTTAGAAAATATATCGATAACGGTGAATTTATTATTGAAGCCAACGACATGGCTGCTGTGCATTACGCCTGTGAAGCCAAACTGCCATTTATTTGCGGCCCAAGCATTAATAATTACAATCGTGCCAGCCTAGATATCTTGCACAAGATGGGCATGGTGCGCTTTGTGATGCCCTATGAGCTTTCAAAAGACTGGCTCACTAAGGTGATAGAAAATAAACCTGAGTTCGATATTGAAGTCATGGGCCACGGTTATATGCCGCTTGCGCATTCGGCCCGCTGCTTCACCGCCAAGCATTTTGGTCTGAGAAAGGACAATTGCGACACCATTTGCAAGACTCACCCCAAAGGCATGTTAGCGCAAACTCAGGAAGATCAACCACTATTACGTCTTAATGGTATTCAGACACAATCCGCTTCTTATGTTGACCTTATTAGTGAAATCCCAGCAATGCAGACATTAGGAGTCAATTATTTTAGGGTATCGCCCACCGCGCTTAGTAGCATTGAACTGGCCGATGAGCTGTGCCGTACATTGGCAAAGCAGCAAACACCACAGAGCCAAAGCTGCAGCCAAAGTTGCAATGGTTATTGGTTTAACCAAGCAGGATTTAATCAGGTCTCATCTTAAGTCGCTAGATGTTACTGCGTTCAAGTAATCACCATTATCGATGGCAACTCATGTTAATCGCCGCTTCCCACTCCGCCTCAGTTAGCAATTGCTGAGGCGGTTTTTTTGGATGCTCAGTTATTTTTAGTCATATTTATTATCTAACATTGGCGGCCATACTAATAAATCACTAATACTGCATAGCTAAACAACAAGGTTAACCACCCGGTAGCGCCTGATAGTGTTGGCTTTCCGCTTCATTAGCGGGTAATCTTGCAGTCTATTTTTATACAGCCCTCATTTTGAGGCGAGTAAAATGCAGGTTTGGACCATAAAACTGGCCTTGCATTTCTACAGTAGCCCTACAGGTAACACGCAGTGGAAGTTCCAAAAAAACAACATAATCTAAAAACCATCATCACTTTTATTCTGCCTTCACTTATTGGCTTGCTGCTGTTTATGCTGCCTATTAGCTATGATGGCGCAATCACTATCCCTATCGCAGTATTAGCAAAAACATTGCAAGCCCTATTGGCTGATTCACTCACCTTAATAGTCACTTGCATCATAGTGTTTATGGCTATAGCCACAGTGCTTGCTAAGCTGATAAAGCCTAAATTTATTACCCAGAGCCCTTTTTTCACCACATTAATGCTAATCCCCTCACTTTGGGTGTTCATGCGCATACTCGGCGCGGTATTTGTGGTGATGACTTACCTGCAGATTGGCCCTGAGATCATCTACTCTTCTGCTACTGGCGCCTTGGTATTAAACGATTTATTACCTGTGCTGTTTTCGGTATTTATACTGGCTGGGATCTTATTGCCACTGTTGGTAAACTTCGGTTTATTAGAGTTTTTTGGTACCATGATGACCAAAATAATGCGCCCCGTGTTTAATCTTCCAGGTCGCAGCGCTATCGATTGTATGGCCTCTTGGTTAGGTGATGGCAGTGTCGGCATCTTAATGACCAACAAGCAGTATGAAACCCGTTTTTACACTCAACGTGAAGCTGCAGTTATTGGTACCACCTTCTCAGCTGTGTCTATAACTTTCAGCCTAGTAGTGATTTCTCAAGTTAAGCTTGAGTATCTGTTCATTCCATTTTATTTAACTGTGTGTTTAGCTGGTGTTGTGGCTGCCATTATCGTGCCTAAACTACCACCATTATCATGGAAGAAAGATAATTATATCGATGACACTCCTCGCCATGCCGATGACGAAATGATCCCATCGAACCACAGTGTCGTGTCTTGGGGTTATGAGCAAGCACTAGAGAAAGCGGAAAAAGCTGGCGGCGTTAAGCATTTATTCGAAGAAGGTGCTAAAAACGCTGTCGATATGATTTTCGGTATCATTCCAGCGGTAATGGCCATTGGCACCATAGCGCTAATACTTGCCGAACATACGCCTATTTTTAACTATTTAGGTATGCCCTTTGTACCTTTATTGGAGCTATTGCAAATACCTGAAGCTGTGGATGCCTCAAAAACTATCGTTGTGGGTTTTGCCGATATGTTTATCCCGTCAATTCTTGCCAGCTCCATTGAGTCTGATCTAACGCGCTTTGTGATTGCGGCGCTTTCTGTGACTCAACTTATTTACATGAGTGAAGTGGGTGCCTTGCTACTTGGCAGTAAAATTCCGGTGAACTTCTTCGATTTATTTGTGGTATTCATTTTGCGTACCTTAGTCACCTTGCCTGTAATTGCAGGCGCTGCTCACTTGTTACTCTAACGCCCCAAACAAATCGTTAACCAAAGAGACCTTAGGGTCTCTTTTTTTGTCATAAATATCACTTTCCGTGCTGATATTACATGCAAAAATAAAAAACTAGGCTAACCTCAAGTGTAATGATTTCATGGCGAATTTTACTGCGGTACCTAAGGTTAACTTTATTCAGAATGATTCAAATGCACTGAGAGTATTCTGATTTTAAATTAATATAAAACTAATACGGCTGCTAAGGGGACATAATGAATACAACAACTACGACAGCCAGCTCATCTAGCACGAAAAAAATTGCCGATATAATGAAAACCCGCGTGGCAAGTGTGAAAATGGATGACAGGCTCAGTGTGGTAAAACATATCTTTGAACAAGTCGCATTTCACCATCTATTGGTTGTAGAAGACAAACAACTAGTGGGGATATTATCTGAACGTGACATGTTGCGCTCAATCAGCCCTAACTTAGGTAAAATCAATGAGACAGTCAAAGATCTGGACACACTCAATAAACGTGTCCATCAAATCATGGTCAGAAACCCTATCAGCGTCAGTCCTGATGCCAGCTTAGATGAAGCTAGCTACCTATTACTTAAAAATAAAATAAGTTGCTTACCTGTCGCAAACGGTAAAACCTTACTGGGGGTCATCACCTGGAAAGATATACTAAAAGCCTATTGCCATTTTGAAGCAAAGGCCTAAATTAAAGCTGATTTTATCGCATTTTTGCTGAATACTTGTGCAGCTAAACATAAATACCTTATGCTTAATACAATAAATGCCCTACTCGATAAAGGACTTGTTATGGATGAAAAACGACGCTTTTCCCGTTTCCTCTTTGCGACCAGTGCGCACTTGTACCAAGGGGATGCCGTTTGGGAAACCAAGATCCTTGACCTGTGTCTCAACGGTGCATTAGTCGAAACGCCTCCTGACTTTGAGCCAAATAACACTGCACTATCCTTAGTGTTTTTCCTGCCAGATTCTGAGATAAAAATCACCATGGAAGTGGGGATAATCGTAAAAGATACCGTTAATCTCAGGTTAGAATGCTTACACATAGATATTGATAGCATCAGTCACCTTAAACGCATGGTGGAGCTCAATTTAGGTGATACCGAATTGCTACACAGAGAGCTAGCGCTGTTTATAGAAGAACATGAACATGCTCATGGCATTTAATCACTAATAAAGATGCTAAAAAAACAACAATGAAAAAGGATCCCCAGGGGATCCTTTTTGCTAGCAAATCCTTCTCAATATTTGTAGCAAGTCATACTAACCATTACGTTATCGTCTTCGCATTAAAGCACTTCTAGTGCTTGAGATAATTTACTGACCCCTATCACTTGCATACCTGCAGGCGGCTTTTTAGGCACGTTGGCTTTAGGAACGATTGCGCGAGTAAAACCGTGCTTAGCCGCTTCAATCAAACGCTCCTGACCATTAGGGACTGGGCGTATTTCACCAGATAAGCCCACTTCACCAAACACCACTAAATCAGTTGGCAAAATCTCGCCGCGAAAACTCGACACCATAGCCAACAACAAAGTTAAATCCGCGCTAGTTTCGGATACTTTAACTCCGCCAACCACGTTAACAAACACATCTTGATCTGACATTTGTAACCCACCATGGCGGTGCATAACGGCCAGCAGCATAGCCAAACGGTTAGCATCCATCCCCACAGCCACCCGCCTGGGGTTTGCCATCGCAGAGCTGTCGACTAACACTTGTAACTCCACCAGCAAGGGGCGGGTGCCTTCCCACACCACCATCACCAAGGAGCCTGATGCAGCCTCCTCACCACGGGATAAGAATATTGCCGATGGATTGGCCACTTCCTTAAGCCCGCGCTCCGTCATGGCAAATACCCCAAGTTCATTGATGGCTCCAAAACGGTTTTTGTGAGAACGCAGAGTACGGTAGCGACTGTCGCTGTCACCTTCAAACATCACAGAGCAATCTATGCAGTGTTCCAGCACCTTAGGGCCTGCGAGACTGCCGTCTTTGGTCACATGACCCACCATGATGATGGCAATTCCTTGCTGTTTCGCAAAACGGGTTAAGTAAGAGGCTGACTCCCGCACCTGAGACACACTGCCAGGGGAAGATTGCACATCACTCATGTGCATGACTTGAATTGAATCTATGACTATGACCTTGGGCTTTTCTTGCAGGGCGATATCACAAATAGCCTCAACGCTGGTCTCAGACAACATGTTTAAATTTGCCGTGGGCAATCCTAGCCTGTGAGCTCGCATGGCAACCTGTTGCAGTGACTCCTCTCCAGTGACATAAAGCGCTGGCATCACCTGAGCTAACTGACATAAGGTCTGCAGTAGCAAGGTGCTTTTACCTGCACCAGGATGACCGCCAATCAAAATAGCACTGCCAGGGACTATGCCGCCGCCGAGTACCCTATCGAGTTCTGCAAAGGAACTCGCTATGCGGGGCTGGGCATTTAAATCAATTTTATCTAGGGTCTGCACTTTGGCAGTCCCACTGCCTGCTGCCCCTGCGTAGCCCGCAAATTGATGAGTACGAGTCGCACTACTACCTGTGCCTAAGCGTACCTCAGTAATACAATTCCACGCTTGGCAGACGTTGCATTGTCCTTGCCAGCGCGGGAAATCTTGGCCACATTCATTACAAACATAAGCCGTCTTATTTTTAGCCATAATAATAAACCTGAAAAACGAGAGACAGAAACACACTGCGAAATAAGAAGAAAACCAGTATAATCAATACGCTTAATTTATACTTTAGGTATAAAATCAATAAAGCCCAGCAGTTTTTTGCCGATAAGATTAACAGCCAGACTCACAAGAAGCATTAAAAACGAAAACATAATGAGTTTAGACAACCACACCGCTCTGATTGAGCAATTAAAGCCACTGTTAATGGAACCTGATTTTCAGGAGATTTTCACCCAATTAACGGCTGACGAGTCCAATTCCACCCGTTTTCTAATTAAGATGGAGCTCAGTCGGCTGGCTACAATTTGCACCCGTATTATCGATATGCGTGATAAAACGGAGCTGGAATGTCAGGAGATAACCCTAGGTGGTATCACTCATTTTTTAGATGAACCTGCACAAAAAGCTTTGCTGCAATCGCTCCCCCTGTACCGCAACAAGTACACTTTAGGGGTATATGAACATGTTATCAAAGCTCACAAAAAATACTTATATAAGCAAAAGTTTTTGCAGGCTAAAGCGCAATCAGATAACCAAGATGTCAATGAATTCATAGTTCCAGCTGTGGTGATCGGCAATTATTTCAGCCGCACCGAAGAACGAATGAACTACAGCATCAAGGTCAGAATGCAGCAGCAGGGCATGAGCGAGTTTAGCGGCACCACTTTGGATTTATCCGTCAGCGGCGCTAGGATTAAGCTCGACGCTAGTCAAGCCATTGATGCCGATAGACCTATAGTTGTTAAATTAAGCGCGCTAAACGAAGATGAATATTTTGAAGAACTGCAACTTGGCGTAGAGTATAAAATTGTTGATTTACAGCATAACAGTCAAGAAACTACCGTTCGACTCAAGCGTGTCGGCGCTGGTGAGTCCTTAGATAAATTGATCCGTGAGCTAATAAACAGCTATAAGTTTCGCTACAAATTAGATGTGAATGATGTGGTTGTGACAGCGACAGGACTTGGTTTTGAGCGTCATTATTTACCACTTTTTAAACACTTAGCCTTATACTTAACTCAAGATAAACAGCAATATCACTTAAGTCATGAGTTACTTAATGTGGGTAACACTGAGATCCAAAGCTTTTTTAAAGATGAACATGCAAATTGCCAGCTACCGGCAATGCTAACCCCAGTGCGTCTCAATAAAATCATCACTCACGCTGAAGATGCCAACCACAGGCTGTTTTTTTGTTTTACTCATACGGCAAACGGCCGGATCCATTTCTATTCAGCCAGCCTTGCTGAGCTCATTCAAACTCAGACTCAAGCCTTGTTCTTTGGCTTTGGTGCTAAAAAAGACAGCTGGCGAGTGTTTAAAGTCACCCAACATCAAATCGACCATAAGCAACATTACAAGAGTTCAACCTTACCCGGTGATGATCCTCTCTACTCTGACGAAGCCGAGCAAGAACTGCAAAAAATGTCCCATGTGCTGCAATTACAAGATGTCAGTAACCCTGATGTTAGGCAAGACTACCAAGCTTGGGTGTATCACAACGATGTCAACGATCTCAAAGCCTTTGCCCAAGAGAAGGTTAAAAATACTAGTATTAAGCGCTTATCTATGCCCTTTAGTGAGCGCCGCCATGAAGCCAGATTTAACTTTAAGACCAGCGTAGACATAAGCCAAGGTGATAAAAAAGCCAGCGGCGTCAGCTGCGATATTTCTAGCCGTGGTTTGCAAATTAAACTCGATGAAAAAATCGACTTTACCAGCCCAGCAGCAGTACAACTGAGTTTTCCGAAATTACAAGCTATAGCCGGTAATGTTCAACTTAATCAGCTAAATTATCAGTTAGTTCAAACTCGATACCAAGGCAGCCATTTGCACCTAAGTGCCACTCTTGGGCACACGCCTCACGTGGGCGCCGAATTTATGAATAAGCTTATTCAACACAATAAAGATAAATTAACTCAACTATCAGAGCCCAATGGCGCGCTTAAAGAGCTCTCTGATGGGATGAAAAATCTACTCACTCGCCAACTGGCTGGTGTGCCTTTCTTTATTGAAAAGACCAGTAAGTCTGCCAAAATAGCTTGTTTAGGCATTGGCACCAAAGCAGATGAAATTAGCCATTTATTTGCCGCTGGCACAGAGAACACCCTGCAATACAACCTCACGCCCTTGTTAGAGGGTGGCCAATTTAAACAGTATTATTTCGAGCCATGCAAAAAAATGAAACATCAACACAAGTTGAGTTTCTTTGAGGTGTATATTCAAGTAAAACACCATGCAAGAGGCTCCATTAGCCTCACCACTCGCAGGCTGGATGAGCTAACCACTAAAGAAGTCCAGTTACAATTTATTAAGGCGGGTCAAAGAGCAGGGAAATTTATCGCGCTACGGGTCTATATTGGCGCCGCTGATAGAAGTGATTTAACTTATATCCGCCGTGAGCTTGAATATATTGCCTCTCAGGCTAAGCACAAGGCGACTCAGCTTGAAGAGAGGCTTAATAGCATCATAGGTGTGGGTGAGTTACTTGATATCACTCAAGAGGTGCTGTGCCGCTATCCAGAGCTAGCCGTAGAATAATCTTCAAGAGGTGCAGTGCCCATCTATGCCAGAGCTAGCCCTAGAATAATCTTCAAGAGGTGCTGTGCCCATCTATGCCAGAGCTAGCCCTAGAGTCATATTCAAGAAGTGCAGTGCCCATCTATGCCAGAGCTAGCCCTAGAGTCATATTCAAGAAGTGCAGTGCCCATCTATGCCAGAGCTAGCCCTAGAGTCATATTCAAGAAGTGCAGTGCCCATCTATGCCAGAGCTAGCCCT
>NZ_JACJDV010000025.1:0-35034 GCF_014163735.1 Shewanella sp. SR44-3 | reverse complement strand
AGAGTCATATTCAAGAAGTGCAGTGCCCATCTATGCCTGAGCTAGCCCTAGAGTCATATTCAAGAAGTGCAGTGCCCATCTATGCCTGAGTTTTTGAATTCATCACTAAGCCTCACTCAAAGCTGCCATGCTTGGCTAAAGACCTAAACTTGCGCCTTAAACTTCTTGGTACCAATGGGCAATTTGTGGGAAATGATCCTCTACCGCTTGTCCATGAGTCAACATGTCGCCGTGACCATAATCATTTAAGTAACCGGTTTCTTTGGCCAACAAGGTGTACTTAGGCGCAACCATGCCACACTCTGCCAGCATGTCTTTGACATCGCTTGGATTACCGAGCACTTTATCGTTATGGGCGGCAATGAACCAAGTCTTAGGCCACTGCGTTTTAGTGGCTGCCTTAGCGTAATCGAAACCATCGTCGTGATCGATCCAGTCTCCCCTCACCCAATCAATGCTTTGCAGTAATGAAGCTCGGCTTTCGTTATCCATGCCAAACCCCAGCTTATCCGCGGCGAGATAGCCTTGCACTAAGGTCAATGCTGGCGCTAATCGGTTCCAGAATAAATCTACCATCAACCATTTACGCACAGAGTGAGTTTTAATAGTGCGTTTACTGCCAAAGGTCAGTAATGACGCCACACTCTGCTGTAGATCTCGACGACGCACCAAAGCACTAGCCATTAGTACCCCGCCCCAGGAATGGCCACACCAATGCACTTTATCCACCAAAGGATGGCGCGATAAAATATAATCATGCACTAAGGGTAATTGCTCACGAATCACCTCACCTTGCCCCAATTCAAATCCCCGAGCAATTTTAGGGCCACTCTGACCGCGCCCAGCAGTATCTAACACGTAGACATCAAAACCTGCCGCCGCCATAAAGCAGCCAAGTCCCCGCCCTGAATCACTGTAAAACACCCGGCCATTGGACATAGCACCATGAAGCATCAAAATAGGGGTGCGATTAGAGGCAACCTCAGGACTGATATGGCGCAAATGCAGCTGACCGCCACGATAGGGAATAAATAAGGATTGCTGGGAAATTACGGTTGTTTTCGAAACTGAGCTAGTCAAAATTATATTGTCATCAAAGTGAACATAGCCCTAAACTAATCTCAGCCAAGGCTAAACACAAGTTATTAGAGTAAAAAACCTAAGTCAGGTAAATTTTAGTCTTGCAATAAAAACACTAAGGCTCTCAAATCAAGCTGATTCACAGCTGCATCTGCGGCATTAACCAGTTTAGCCTTGCCATGAAAGGCGATGCCAAAATCCGCGCGCTCAATCATAGGAATATCATTAGCACCATCGCCAATCGCGAGCGTCTGACCTGGCGCAATTTGCCACCGCTGAGCACATTCGCTTAATACCTTAGCTTTAAACGCAGCGTCAACAACCGTCCCCGTGACTTCCCCTTGTAATATGCCGTCCTGGATCACCAGTTGATTAGCAAAAGCGGCATCAAGCGTAAGCTTGTGTTGCAGGAAGTCCACAAAATGACTAAAGCCGCCAGAGGCGAGCACCAAACGCCAACCATGAGATTTAAGCTCATTGATCATGACTTCAAGCCCTGGCATCAGCGGCAGACTTTGACACAGTTCATCAATAATACTTGCAGGTGCGCCATTAAGCTTACCGACCCTTTGCCTTAGGCTTTGCTCAAAATCCAGCTCACCTTGCATAGCCAAGGCTGTAACCGCTGCGACCTCTTCACCAACACCCGCCATCTTTGCAAGCTCATCGATGCATTCTATTTTAATTGCGGTAGAATCCATGTCCATCACCAGTAAACCAGGAGTACGTAAGCTAGGTAATGCTTGGTGGATTTCGATAATTTCGGCACCTAGTTGCACTGGAAATTGCCTAATTTCAGTACCTAGGCTATGCTTGGCCGCTATTTCAAAACCAATCAGGCTGTTTTCTCTGCTCAACATACTGATTGCAAAGGAAGCTGGCAACAATCTAAGCCAATCCTTAACTTGAGATTGAACTTCTCGCTCAAATAAGATTCGAATACGCACAGGAAATACTGAGGCTAGCAAGTCTAGGTAATCATTCTCCTGATATTGGTACACTTTGGAGTCATCCGCAGCAGGGCCTCCAGTCGTTTGACTCAATATAGCGACAGAAATATCATCTCTTAGAAACCAAGATAAAGGCTGAACGGCTGCGGTTTCCATGGATAAATGTCCCCGTGTTAATGCGTTAAATATGATGAGTTAAATGGCTAAAGCGTTTATAGATGCTTGATAGTTAAATAAAACAACTATTCAGCCATTTTTAATTCGATTAGTATGGATTAAACATAAAAATGAGAAAACATTAAAGTGATTTTTGCTAAAGGCCTTAAAAAAAGGCACAAGATGACCCGACTCTTTCAAGTGTGTGTTGCTGTTGGGCTGATTTTTGGTTTAGTGCACTTGTGGCAATCTAGCCTGATCAATGGCAACCAATTGCTCAATTCTCAAACTAAAATTATGGCTAGGCTACTCGCTCAGCAAGCTGCCAATGGTGCGGCGCCTGCCATGTTTTTGAAGAATAATCAGCAAATCGAGTGGCTTGCCAGCACCTTAGTCACAGATCCTAAGATAATGTCAGTCAATATCTATGACTCAAACGGCAACCGTCTTGCTTTTGCTCAAAGTGTCAGCAATGAAATACTTGATCCTGATTCAGAAGAGCTCGAGCTTTTGCTTAAGCCCTACCCCCCCTTAATTGAAAATGTTACCCAAGGAGACAATAATTTAGGCTATGTGGAAGTCAGACTCAACCCAAATATTTTCTTCGATGAAATTAAAATACTCCACGAAGAAAACATGAAATTACAACAGATTATGCTTATAGTGGCAGGCGTTATCGGACTCTTGCTCTCAAAATCTATGTCATTTAAACGCGCCGAGTTCGATAGACGTATCGCCAGATATCAGCTGTTGAAAAGACCTAAAAAGGCCCTGTCTAAAAAGGATAAGCTAGGGAAATAAGCTCCCTAAGCAAAAGACGCCCCTCACCATTTAACAATTGGTGTCACAGTTAAATCCTAACGAAGACAAAAACATTTCAAAGACAAAGGCCAAGTATAAACATACTTGGCCTTTTTAGAACCATGGGCTAACCCATTAACACATAGTATTAATTCGCACTTAACCAATCACTAAGCTTTTGATTAACCAGTTCGGGCGAGGATTGCATAAACCAATGACCTCCAGGTAAAACTTCAACCTGCCCCTTGTTTGATTCTATAACCTGATTTTCCCAACTTTTAGCATGGAACCACACTTTTTTATCTTTACCATACAGGAACAAGAAAGGCGTACCATAGTTTTCAACTTCGACCGGCTTAATGGTATTTTTAGTCAATACAGATTTCCATAAATGCCAGTATGGATATGTCATACGAGGATCTGAACGTAAATCGGCAACGGTTTTGTTTGGATCGACATCAGTAATATTCAGTATTTTATCTGCCGTATACAGTGCAAGCTTATCACCTAGAAATTCAGGTAAAGTCCAAGCGACAGCCAATGCAAAGGTATATTTAACATTAATGTCAGGTCGTTTCTCTTCGCCAAAACTGCCAATATCAAATAATACCAACCTATCAACTAAGTCATTTTTTTCAAGATAATGAGATGCATAAACTGCGCCCCAATCATGTGCTAAAACAGTAACATGCTCTTTATTTAGCCCTTTAATAAAGGTATCAACAATTGTTCTTATCTGTTTAATATTATAATGTGGCCTTTGACCATTATCTTTGAGCTCAAATCCTGGAAGAGTGAACCTAGCAATGGAGTAATCATGCTTTAAATACTCAACTTGCTTGTCCCACAACTCCAAACTATCAGGATAGCCATGGATAAAGACCAAGGTCTTTTCACCCTCACCATCAAATTTCACCTCAAGATTTTTGACTATGCTTGGTAGATTTTTCTGGAACTCCTCATCTGGAATGGGGCCTGTAAAAGCAAACGTGTAAAGCAAATAAAGCACAGGTGAAAGCGCCACCAGTATTATTGATAAGGTTATAATTATGAACTTTTTCATGTATATCCTTTTTATTGTTAACTTGCCTTTAGAAAGCCTCGCCACTTGGTCTTTAAAACCAATGGAAGCTAGGCTACTTATACTTAGCTAAATGAGCTAACAAGTGCTCGCTTAGTTCTTGGTATTGCTCTTGAATAATCCAGTGACCTGCATCCATTTCGATAAACAAATAGTCACTGTCGACGTAATTTTTAGTGTCATCAACACCTGAACGCTTGAGCGCATGATCTTGATTCCCCCAAATAAAGGTCACTGGCACCTTCACTTTTCCAACATCTAAGCCATTAGTAAAAACAGGGAAGTTTGCCCGATACCAGTTGATAGCACCAGTTAACGCCTTTCCTTGGCTAAGAATACCAACATAGTGCGCAATTTCCGTAGCATCATGTTGTTTCCAAATAGATTTTAAACGCTCATAATTGCTTTTTGCCATCATGAACTCAGGTAAAGTCGATTTTTGAAAGAAACGAATATAAGCACTGGCTTCAAATTGGGTGGGATCTTCGCGATATGCTTTACCAAAAGCGTCAATATGAGGCACAGAAATTGCTGCATAGCTGAGCACTCGTTCAGAGTTTTCTGCAGCGATCTGCCAACCTACTGCAGCCCCCCAGTCGTGACCAATCAAATGAAATTGTTTTAGCCCTAATTGATCTGCAATAGCTGTAATATCAGAAGTTAAATACTTCAATTGATATTGTTCAATTTCATCTGGTCTTGCGCCAGCGCTATAACCACGCTGATTAGGAGCTATAGCGTAAAAGCCATTAGCTGTGAGCTCATCCATGAACTTGTCCCACATTACGGCTGATTCGGGGAATCCATGGAGCAATATCACAGGTGTTGCTGTTTTATCACCGCGTATATCAACGGCAAAGCTAAGGCCGTTAGCTTCGATAACACTGTAACCCTGAGGATCAGCAGCCGCAAGACTACCTTTAGCGATTGCGTTAACATAGAGTACGGCGCCCATTAATACACAGGCCAAGGCTACCGCTATGCCTAGGAGTGTTCCTTTTAGAGTATTCACTTGTAGTCCCTCATTAAGTTTTAACAATTAGAATAATAGCTCTAATTTTGACTCGATGTAAAAAGAACTGAGGTAATATGTGATTCAAGCCTCAGCTTGATCACTACACAAATGGATACATAACGCAAAAAGCCATGTTGATATCAAAAAAAACGGACTCCATTGAGTCCGTTTTGACATTTTGTAGGCGCTAAAGTTAACTCATGCTAACCAGCGTACATAATGTAATTACAGTGTGATAGCTGCATCTAATGTCATGATGATCATGTCATTAAATGTAGTTTGACGCTCTTCTGCTGAAGTTTTTTCGCCAGTACGTATGTGATCAGATACAGTCACAACACATAGGGCTTTAGCACCTAATTCATGTGCTACACCGTATAGACCAGCAGCTTCCATTTCGACGCCTAAAACACCCATTTTTTCCATCACATCAAACATCTGTGGATCTGGGGTGTAGAACAAATCAGCAGAGAAGACATTACCAACACGGATTTTAGTGCCGTGCTCTTTAGCTGAATCAACCACTGCACTTAATAGACTGTAATCAGCAATAGCTGCGAAGTCATTGTCTTTGAAGCGTAAACGGTTAACTTTAGAGTCAGTACAAGCCCCCATACCTATGATCACGTCACGAACTTTAACGTCTGTGCTGATAGCGCCACAAGTACCGACACGGATTAAGTTTTTAACACCGTATTCTTTAATTAACTCATGAGCGTAAATAGAGCATGAAGGAATGCCCATTCCACTACCCATAACAGAAATACGAGTACCTTTGTAAGTACCAGTGAAACCTAACATGTTACGTACGTCAGTCACTTGCTCTACGTTTTCTAGAAACGTTTCAGCAATATATTTAGCGCGTAAAGGATCCCCTGGAAACAAAATAGTTTCAGCAAAAGCACCTGGTACTGCATTAATGTGTGGTGTAGACATGTGAAAAACCCCTTTTCTATTTATTTTATGCCCATCAATATCTTAATGGGCACAGTATCAATATAACTGTATGAATTTAATCGTAACTAAATGAATGATTGACCATAATCCATCGGCTTAAGCTCAAAGTAACTCGCGATTGATTGGCCAATATCAGCAAAAGACTTACGGCGGCCCAGTGAACCTGCTGGTAAACCGGCACCGTAAGCAAGTACAGGCACACGCTCTCGAGTGTGTTCTGTGCCTACCCAAGTAGGATCGCAGCCATGATCAGCGGTGAAAATCACTAAATCTTCAGGCTGTAAAATTGCTAATAGTTCAGGCAAGCGAGAATCAAAATACTCTAATGCTTTAGCATAACCTGTAACGTCGCGGCGATGACCATAATGAGAGTCAAAATCTACAAAGTTTGTGAACACTATGGTGTTGTCCCCTGCGCGTTTAATTTGCGTTAGGGTTTCATCAAATAATTCTTCAAGGCCAGTGGCTTTAAATTGTTGAGTAATACCGCTATGAGCATATATATCAGCAATTTTACCAATACTCACCACTTCACCGCCAGCTTCTTTAAGCTTATCCAACACTGTCGGTGCTGGTGGCAACACGGCGTAATCGTGACGATTACCGGTACGAGCAAAATCACTTGGCCCCGTCCCTACAAAAGGACGCGCAATAACGCGGCCGATATTATAAGGCTCTAGCTCTTCACGGGCGATTTTACACAACTTGTATAAGTTTTCTAAGCCAAAACTTTCTTCATGACAGGCAATTTGAAATACTGAATCAGCAGAGGTATAGAAAATAGGCATGCCTGTTTTCATGTGCTCTTCGCCAAGCTCTTCCAAAATTTGTGTGCCCGAAGCATGGCAGTTGCCTAAAAATCCATCAAGACCTGCACGTTTTAAAATTTTGTCTGTCAATTCTTTGGGGAATGATTTAGTTAAATCACTGAAATAGCCCCACTCATAAAGCACAGGTACACCTGCCATTTCCCAGTGACCACTTGGCGTGTCTTTACCAGAGCTTAATTCGTCAGCATGGCCATAAGCACCAATCAACTCCACATTCGCATCGAATCCTGCGGCAAAATTTCCAGTGCTCTCAAAACCAGCATGGCCTAAGCCAAAGCGAGCAAGATTAGGTAATTTCAATGGACCTTGACGGCCTACATCAGCCTTGCCTTCAGCACAAGCCTTTGCAATATGACCAAAAGTATCAGAGCCAATATCACCAAACTTGTCTGCATCGCTGGCGGCACCTATGCCAAAAGAATCCAGCATTAAAATAAATGTACGTTTCATATGTTGCTCCGTTATAAATCTGCTGCACGGATATAGCGATAAATCTCTGGCATTTTTTCAGGCATAGAAGATTGAATTTTTATCGCATTTTTAACCGCTTGCTCCGCTTCAAGGAAGGCATCTTCCGTTTGAGCATGGATCATGGCTATTGGTTTATCCGCTGAAATTTGATCTCCAAGTGCACAAACTTGAGTCAAACCGACACTGTAATCCAGTGCATCACCAGGTTTACGACGGCCGCCACCTAAAGTAACAACCGCTAAACCCAGTTCGCGGGTATCCATACTATGGGCAAAGCCCTCTGCATCGCTGAACACTGGGCGAATAATCTTAGCTTGAGGCAAATATTTATCATACGCCTCAATAAAGTCTGTCGGTCCGCCAAGGCCTGCAATCATTTTACCGAATACCTCGGCCGCTTTACCATTATCTAATACAGTATTTAGTTTAGTACGAGCTTGTGCTTCATTTTGCGCTATACCGCCCAAAATTAACATTTCAGCACACAAGCCCATGGTCACTTCATAGAGTCTTGGATTGCGATACTTGCCAGTTAAGAAGTTAATCGCTTCGGCCACTTCAACTGCGTTACCTGCACAGGATGCCAACACTTGGTTCATGTCAGTTAATAACGCGGTAGTCTTAGTCCCCGCGCCATTGGCAACCGCAGCAATACTGCGGGCTAACTCTTCCGATGCTTCATAGGTCGGCATAAAGGCGCCGCTGCCGACTTTGACATCCATCACTAAGGCATCTAAACCTGCCGCTAATTTCTTCGACAAAATGGATGCAGTAATAAGTGAGATAGACTCGACCGTCGCGGTATTGTCACGAATTGAGTAAAAGCGCTTATCCGCTGGTACTAAGTCACCGGTCTGACCAATAATGGCCACGCCCGCTTCTTTGACCACTTTTCTAAATAACTCACTCGATGGCTCAGTTTGGTAGCCAGGAATGGCATCAAACTTATCTAAGGTGCCACCAGTATGACCTAGTCCACGACCTGAAATCATAGGGACATAACCACCACATGCTGCCGCCATTGGGCCAAGCATTAGGCTGATGACATCACCTACGCCACCAGTACTGTGCTTATCAATAACTGGGCCATTAAGGCCTAAGCTATCCCAGTTAAGTACTGTACCTGAATCGCGCATGCCTATGGTTAACGCGATGCGTTCATCCATATTCATGTCGTTAAAGTAAACGGCCATTCCGAAAGCGGCAATTTGCCCCTCAGAAACAGAATTAGTGGTAATGCCATTAACGAAGAATTGGATCTCTTCAGCGCTCAACGCTTGGCCATTACGCTTTTTACGAATTATCTCTTGAGCTAAAAACATACTACCGCCTCCTAGAAGGCAATTCACCTATCCAGAATTGCCATCATTACTGTGGCGCACCAATAGCACATTGCCATTGATGCTCTAAAAAGTAGGATCTATTCAAACTAATCGAAATGAAATTAATAGCCTTGGTTTGGCTTTGGAACATCAGCCAATTCTAAGGTGTGCAATAAGCTGTTTAATAAGCTAGATGCACCAAAACGGAATGTGCTTGGGGTTGCCCAACCTGCACCTAAGATACGCTCAGCCACAGCTAAGAACTCAGCCGTTTGCGCGGCATCACGAACGCCGCCCGCAGGCTTAAAGCCCACTTTAGGGTTCTTTTCACTGATAACAGTCATCATGATTTCAGCAGCTTCTAAGGTTGCATTAACGGGCACTTTACCAGTAGACGTTTTGATGAAATCAGCGCCCGCATCAATTGAAAGCTCTGATGCTTTACGGATAAGCGCAGGGTCTTTAAGCTCGCCAGATTCAATAATCACTTTGAGTATTGCTTCATCGCCACAAGCTTCTTTACAGGCTTTTACCAGCTCAAAACCGACAGTTTCATTACCAGCCATCAGTGCGCGGTAAGGGAAAACCACATCCACTTCATCTGCGCCATAGGCAACCGCTGCACGGGTTTCTAATACTGCAATAGCAATATCATCGTTACCGTGGGGGAAGTTAGTCACTGTAGCAATTTTGATGTCTTCAGCGTCAAGCTCATTTAAGGTCTTGCGCGCAATAGGAATAAAACGAGGATAGATACAAATAGCCGCAGTGTGGCCAGCAGGCGTCACTGCCTTGTGGCATAAATCGATGACTTTTTGATCTGTGTCATCATCATTTAAAGTCGTTAAATCCATTAACTGAATGCCAAGTTGGGCCGCTTTTTTTAAATCACTCATAATTGCTCTCCAAACGAAAATATAGACGTAAAAAATTTAGTGTAGGTAAAGGCTATGAGCTGGCTTATTGTGATTATTATTTGGCCGGGCCTTCAGCATCATCAATCATACCTATTCAGGTACAACTAACATTAAGTATTCAACCTTGATAACGAGTACCACGACGTGAATCCTTGAAGACCGGATAAGAGTGACAAAGCGAGTTGCCAGTCTTTTCCGCGAAAATTCCTTTTTAGCGCGCAAAAATTTAACGATTAACCAAGCTACCACTCGGTCATTAACACTTAATTAAATCGTCTCAATGAGATTAAAACGATTAAAGTAAGAATTAAAAAACTACAAATTTGGAGCCGCCATCAGGCGGCTCCAATTTGATTAAAACTTATACGTGGCAGCTAAGTAATGAGAAAAACCTGAGGTTTCACCCACAATACCATCATCAGCTAACGCATAAACTTCTTTGTATGTTTTCAAGCCATAACCAAGAGCAAAGCGATCTGAATGCCAGTAGATACCATTAAACATAGCACCACCGTTTGAAGACTTTATCTTGCCTGCTTGGCCTGGGAAAACTTGCACTTTAGCAACATCAAATTGATAATCGATGTAACCTTGATATGCAAAGAAGCTACCATTATCTAGGAAATAGAATGGCTTGAACCAGTTCATTGAGAATTGATAACCATCCCAATCTTTAGCGTTAAGATCGTATAAACCGTATAAGTTCATACCAGTCTTACCTAACCAAGGTACTTCAACGTCAGCACCAACACCCCAAAAAGAGTTGTTAACACTATTTGAATCAAGGTTTGAACCATTCCAATTATAAAGAGTTGAGAAATAAACTTCTTTAATTGGGCCAATAGAAAGATCTTTACCCGTGATTGCATCGATAGAGAAACGCGGTGCAAATTTCATGAATAATTTGCTGGTACCTGGACCTTTATCTGTGCCGCTTGAATCGCGGTTAGCGAGGTTAAATATGTCAACATAACCATATAAGTCCACAACACCAGCACGACCACCGAATTCCATCTCAAGGTAATCATGTCTATCACCAGTAGTGATATTATTCGGTTTTTCACCGATAGAATACATTGCATTGAATTGCATCCACTTGTAATTGCCAGCGTGGATATCAGAACCACGGTCAGCAGCGAAAGCGTTGCCAGATATTGCAGCTACTGTTGCGGTAGCTAGTGCTAACATTTTAATATTTTTCATCATCAACCCCATTTTTAGGTTTTACTGTCATCGAGGACAGCGTTTTTATTGTGCGTCTATATTTTAACGTGATTGACGTAAAGTTCAATCTTGAACCGTACAAAATACAAACACCAAGTTCTATTATGTGAACAATATCGCGACTTTTTTATCTACGTCTTGCTAACAAACTTAGTTTCACCTCAAAAACTGGCCATTTTAGGTATCGGCTCTGAGTGTTAATGGAGGCAAACTAATAGCGTTGTAATCGGAAAATGGTGGATAACACTGTCTTTATCACAGCTTAAATCAAAAAAACTGGGCCCAGTTAAGGGCCCAATCACACTTAGATAGCTAAGAATAAACCAGCAAGTGTTGCGCTCATTAAGTTAGCTAAAGAACCAGCGATAACCGCACGGATACCTAAGTTAGCTAAGTCATGACGACGGTTTGGCGCCATAGCACCTAAACCACCTAGTAGAATCGCGATAGAAGAAAGGTTAGCGAATCCACATAGTGCAAACGAAATGATAGCTTTAGTTCTATCAGACATCATCATGCCAGTCTCAGCAACTACTTTGAAACCTTCTGCAGACGCATCAAGTAAGTAAGGAGCAAAGTTAAGGTAAGCAACGAATTCGTTTACAACAATCTTTTGACCAATGAAAGAACCTGCAACAAGCGCTTCGTTCCAAGGTACACCGATTAAGAATGCTAAAGGCATGAAGATGTAACCTAGGATAAGTTCTAAGGTAATACCTTCTAAGCCGAACCAACCAGTAACACCACCTATGATGCCGTTGATCATAGCGATTAAGCCAACGAATGCGATAAGCATAGCGCCAACGTTAAGTGCTAGGTTCATACCTGAAGAAGCACCAGCAGCAGCTGCGTCTAATACGTTAGCAGGCTTGTCTGGATCTTCTGGTAATTCATCCATATCGTTCTTAGCAGCTTCTGTTTCAGGGTGCATCAGTTTAGCCATTAATAGACCACCTGGTGCTGCCATGAATGATGCGGCAACTAAGTATTCGATAGGTACACCCATCTGCGCGTAACCTGCAAGAACAGAACCTGCAATAGACGCTAAACCACCCACCATGATGGCGAATAATTCAGATTGAGTCATAGTTGGGATAAACGGACGAACCACAAGTGGCGCTTCAGTTTGACCAACGAAGATGTTAGCAGTTGCTGACATTGACTCAGTACGGCTTGTACCTAGTGCTTTCTGTAGTGCGCCACCGATAATACGGATAACCCACTGCATGATGCCTAGATAGTAAAGCACGGCAATTAAAGAAGAGAAGAAAATGATAATTGGCAATACGTTAATTGCGAAGATGAAACCAACTTTAAAGTTAGCTAAATCGCCGAATAAGAAACTAATACCATTTTGCGCATAGCCAATAACGCTAGATACGGCATCTGAAGCACCCTTCAGAATATCTTTACCTACTGGCACGTATAAAACAAAACCACCAAATGCAGCTTGAATAGCTAATGCGCCACCCACAGTGCGAACATTGATCGCTTTTCTATTATTCGATAGGAGGAAACCTATCGTAAGCAGGGTTACCACCCCTACTAAACTCATTACTATTTCCATAAATCATCACCCTTTTTGTTAACATTTTTATTAAATGTTGTTAACTCACCTTTTCCGTTGATGATTATAACTGAGCATGAAATGAAAATCGTTGTTTAGATCAAATTTTTAAAGCTAAATTTCAACCCCTTATGGAATAAAACAGCAAAAAATCAAGCTAATCCACATAAAAACAGCTAAAGCTCAAATAGTTGCGAAACATTTGCATCAAGCTGTTCTAATATAGAAACAGTTGATTTATTCTTCAAAAACGCGATTTCGGCCACAAAACTGGGTAAATTCAACGGTGAATTTCGCCTGTTTTGGCTAGTAATTGGGCTCATATCCGGTGAATCAGTTTCAACTATGAAAGATTCAATTGATAACTGACTCACAGTTTCACGTAACTTCTTCGCTTTGGGATCCATGATGAGGCCGCCGATGCCTAATTTATAACCCAATGCTAAATAAGCCTTAGCAAGCTCGCTACCACCATAAAAGCCATGGAGCACTCCCCCCTTAACATTTGGGTAACGTTTCAGTAAGCCAAGCAACTCATTATGAGCACGAACAGAATGCAAAATAACCGGCAATTGATAGTGAATAGCCAGCTGCAATTGTCGCTCTAGCAAACTTAATTGTGTACTAAAGTCACTAACATTATGTCGTTTATCTAACCCACATTCTCCCAATGCCACTAATTTATTATCGCTGCGTTGCAGTTCAATTAATTGAGCCAGCGCTTCAAGTTCAGTGTCAATATTTTCAGGACAAAACCAAGGGTGGATCCCAAGGGCATAGTAACAATCAAATTCAGCGGCAACTTCCAGCTGTTTTGACCAATGCGCAGCTGACACGCCAGGTAAAATAGCGCTGCTAATCCCTTGCTGCGCCATTGCGGTAAACAACTGTGCTCTATCAAGGTCAAAATCATCAAAATCAAGATGAGCGTGGGAGTCAATCATTGGTCAGTTTCTCCACAAGATGAATTTATAGATATAAAAAAAGACGGTTAACCGTCTTTTTTATGGATAAAAGCTAAAAAACGAGCATATTGAATTAGTTTTCCCGAGTTTTAGCAAATGCGACATCAGGGTACCTTTCCATAGAAAGGTTTAAATTCACCATGGTGGGGGCGATATAAGTCAGGTTATTACCACCATCTAAGGCTAAGTTAACACTGCACTTTCTACGGAATTCTTCTAGCTTACGCTCATCTTTACAGTAAACCCAGCGTGCGGTTGACACACTAATGGCTTCATAAATGGCTTCAACGTTATATTCGCTTTTTAGACGGCCAACAACCACTTCAAACTGCAGCACACCTACAGCGCCAACAATCAGATCGTTATTATCTAGTGGCCTGAACACTTGCACTGCACCTTCTTCAGATAATTGCACTAAGCCTTTTAACAGTTGCTTTTGCTTTAACGGATCTTTTAAGCGAATGCGGCGGAACATTTCAGGGGCAAAGTTTGGAATACCTGTGAACTTAAATTTCTCACCTTGGGTAAAGGTATCGCCAATTTGAATAGTGCCATGGTTATGTAAGCCTATGATGTCACCTGGATAGGCTTCTTCAACTTGCTCCCTATCACCGGCCACAAATGTCAATGCATCAGAGATACGCACATCTTTACCCACGCGAACATGGTGCATCTTCATGCCTTTTTCGTATTTACCTGAAACCACACGCATAAAAGCCACACGGTCTCTGTGTTTTGGATCCATGTTAGCTTGGATTTTGAAGATAAAACCTGAAAAATTGCTATCTTGAGCAGTGACTTGACGAACTTCTGTTTCACGAGGCTGTGGCTTAGGGGCCCACTGCACTAAACCATCAAGCATGTGATCTACGCCAAAGTTGCCTAACGCAGTACCAAAATACACAGGTGAAAGTTCACCTTTTAAGAAGGCGTCTAAATCAAACTCATGGGATGCCCCAATCACTAATTCAAGCTCTTCTCGCAATTGTTCTGCTAACTCACTGCCAATGGCTGCGTCTAATTCAGGATTATCTAAACCTTTAACGATTCGCACTTCTTGGATCATGTGCCCAAGACCTGACTGATACAAAATCGCCTCTTGACGGTGAAGGTGATAAACCCCTTTAAACGACTTACCACAGCCAATCGGCCAAGTGATCGGCGCACAGGCTATTTTAAGTTCATTTTCCACTTCATCCATGACTTCCATGGGATCGCGAATATCACGATCGCACTTATTCATAAAGGTGATGATCGGCGTATCCCTAAGACGGGTCACTTCCATCAGCTTACGGGTACGATCTTCAACACCTTTAGCAGCGTCAATCACCATCAAACAAGAGTCAACCGCAGTCAAAGTACGATAAGTATCTTCAGAGAAATCTTCGTGACCAGGAGTATCGAGTAAATTAATTAGGCTATCAGAATAAGGAAATTGCATTACCGAGGTAGTAATAGAAATACCACGGTCCTTCTCCATTTCCATCCAGTCAGATTTTGCGTGTTGCTTAGAGCCACGACCTTTCACCGTTCCTGCAACTTGAATAGCTTGACCGAATAACAATACTTTTTCTGTAATTGTTGTCTTACCCGCATCAGGGTGCGAAATGATAGCGAAGGTACGACGTATATCTACCTCTGCGTTAATACCTAACATGATGACCTTGGACTTTTGCCGCTAAAAATGGCGCAAATTATAGCGTTAATAACCGCCAATGGCTACACAAAGGCAGAGCCTTAGCAAAAGCTAACCTCTTGCCCATAAAAAAAGCCACAAACTGTGGCTTTTAGGTGACTGATTCAACTTATATGACCTATTGAATGATGTGCTCTTTCATTTTAGCCAGTTCGATACGTGCGTATCTGTGTTCCACAAAATCATAAATATTAGTCGCCAAGGTCAAACGGTAATAATTAGCTGCTTGCTGGTACTCTTTATTCATCGCGGCGCGCTTGGCTAGATAGAAATAAGCTTCACATAGACGCTCGGCATATTCTCTAGGTTTAGTTAAATCCACTTTTGCCGCTTGAAATACTTGCTCTTTAGTGAGTTTACCTAAATAGTAATCCACCAGTACGCTAGACCAGGCAGAATCATTAAGCTGCTGTCTGTGATTTTGAAGCTCTGCAATGGCTTGTTCTTTCTCAACAGCATCAGCAATTAAGTACAGCCACAATACACGATAGCCATCGGTGGGATCTCTATCATAAAATGCCTGCATGTCTTGAACGGCTAACTCATTGCGCTCACCGTAATACAGGGCGATACCGCGATTTAAGAACGCATAATCATAATCAGGTGCCAGCTCTAATACCCCATCGAATGCCTCGTATGCACTTTCAAACTCACCTTCTTGGGTATAGTAAATACCAATAAAATTGTAAGCATCTGCCAGATCAGGCTGCAACTTTAGCGCTTGGTGGAAATCAATACGGGCTAATAACCTTAAACCCACACTGTCGTAAATAACGCCGCGATCGTAATGAAAACGCGCTCTTTGCTCGCGAGTAAGCTCCATAGTACCGAGGATTTCATTTAACTTAGCCAAGGTCACTTCAAGTTTATAATCTGGCACCAAAGGCGCGACCATGACTTTACCATCAACGGCATCTTCAATGGAGTTCGATGAGTCTGTTGACACACAAGCTGACAGTAATACTGACGTCGCGATGAAAAGCGCACTTAATTTGACACGAAAAAAAGCTTCCATCAGCCCTACCTTTTTGAGGATTTATTAATATTCAATATCATAGCAATCTAAACAAATAAGAACCATGGCGTAGACGATTATATTTTTGATTCTTTTGACCATAAAAAAAGGAGATCAAATGATCTCCTTTTTTATCAGTGTCAATTGCACTTATTCAGCAGCAACTTTCTCTTGAGCTTCTTTGATAGACAATCTTACGCGACCTTGACGATCCACTTCCATCACCTTAACTTTAACGTCTTGGTTCATTTCAAGGTGATCAGACACGTTAGCAACGCGCTCATCACTGATCTGAGAAATGTGGACTAAACCATCTTTGCCAGGAAGAATGTTAATGAAGGCACCGAAATCTACGATACGGATAACTTTACCGTTGTAAACACGACCCACTTCCACTTCAGCGGTAATTTCTTCGATACGACGGATAGCTTCTTTGGTTGCTTCACCGTTTGAAGAAGCAATCTTCACAGTACCGTTATCATCAAGTTCAATCGTAGTGCCCGTTTCTTCGGTAAGAGCACGAATGACCGCACCACCTTTACCAATAACATCACGGATTTTTTCTGGATTGATCTTGATTGTGGTGATACGTGGAGCATGTGCAGAGATATCACCACGATGTGTACCAATTGCTTGGTCCATCACGTTTAGGATATGAACACGTGCGCCGTAAGCTTGTTGCAGTGCGATATCCATGATTTCTTTAGTGATACCTTCGATTTTGATATCCATCTGCAATGCAGTAATACCATCACGAGTACCAGCAACCTTAAAGTCCATGTCACCTAAATGATCTTCGTCGCCTAGGATGTCAGAAAGAACAACGAAATCGTCACCTTCTTTAACTAGACCCATGGCAATACCAGCAACCGAAGACTTGATAGGTACACCTGCATCCATTAATGCTAATGAAGTACCACATACCGAAGCCATAGAGCTTGAACCGTTAGATTCTGTGATTTCTGAAACAACACGGATGCTGTATGGAAACTCTTCAGCAGTAGGCATAACGGCATTCATACCGCGCCAGGCTAACTTACCATGACCGATTTCGCGGCGCTTAGGTGAACCTACCATGCCTGTTTCACCAACAGAATATGGAGGGAAGTTATAGTGCAACATAAAGCGATTTGTGCGCTCGCCCATGATGCTGTCAATCTTCTGTGCATCACGTTCAGTGCCTAGTGTACACGTCACTAATGCCTGAGTTTCACCACGGGTAAACAGTGAGCTACCGTGAGTACGTGGTAATACGCCTGCTAGTACATTCAACGCGCGGATCATATCTGGTTCGCGGCCGTCAATACGTGGCTTACCCGCAATGATGCGGCTACGTACTACGTTTTTCTCTAGGCTACCCAATAAGTTGTCTACTTCACGAGTATCAACATCTGGGTTTTCAGCAACTAATGCAGCTTTGGCTGCAGCTTTCACTACGCCAACTTGAACATAACGGTCTTGCTTAACTTCGATTTGGTAAGCTTCAGTCATGCCAGCTTCAGCAAGATCTTTGATTTTAGCGACTAAATCTTGATCTTGAACTGGTGCAGTCCAATCCCAAGTTGGCTTGCCTGCTTCTGCTTTAAATTCAGCAATCGCATCAACCACCACTTGCTGTTGGTCGTGACCATAAGTTACCGCACCTAACATGATTTCTTCTGCAAGCGCTTGCGCTTCAGACTCAACCATAAGTACCGCACCTTTAGTACCAGCAACCACTAAGTTAAGCGAGCTTATTGCAAGCTGATCAACCGTTGGGTTAAGTAGGTATTCGCCATCGATATAACCCACACGCGCCGCACCTAGTGGACCGCTGAAAGGAATACCAGAAATAGCTAACGCCGCTGAAGTACCTATCATCGAAACAATGTCTGGCTCGATTTGTGGATCAACAGAAACCACAGTGATGATAACTTGAACTTCGTTTTTAAAACCGTTAGGGAATAAAGGACGAATAGGACGGTCAATAAGACGCGCAATCAGAGTTTCATCTTCTGATGGACGACCTTCACGCTTGAAGAAACCACCAGGGATTTTGCCCGCAGCGTAGGTTTTTTCTTGATAGTTAACAGTAAGCGGGAAAAAATCACGGCTTAAATCCGCTACTTTCTTACCCACTACAGTAACTAATACTGTGGTGTCGCCCATGCTTGCTAATACTGCTGCATCTGCTTGGCGTGCAATAACACCTGTTTCTAAGGTGACTGTATGTTGACCATACTCAAAACTCTTTACAATTGGATTCACGTGACCCATTCCTTAATTTAATGACCTTTAATTACGCGCACAAGTATACTGCAATTAGTCTACAGAGTTAAATAGTGCCGCGAGCTATGTGTGAAAAATATCTTATAATTGCTATTACTATTAACTTACAGCTATAAATCTACTTATAAAACAAACGCTTTACTGCAATGTCTTACTAAAACATTCAATTCTGTGATAAATAAGCCCTTATAAGGCTATAAAGGTATAAAAAGTTTGTGACAAACCGCATAAAATCGCTCTGTCCCTTGTAAAGAAGTTTAGGCTAAAAAGCCTGAATTCAGGGGAAACCTTCAAAGCATTAAGACAAAACAGCAATTTACACCGAATAGTAGATGACAAATGCGCTCAAGTTCACTAAAGTGATTCTTGCACCATAAATCTTATAACTAACAATATCATAGATATTCATTTTGCGATGATATCTTCTTTTATGCTGTGCAACATCAGCAAATGATTGAGTCACTAAGGTATAAGATGCTATAAACTCGTACTACTTGTATCTTGCCGCATTGTATAGATGGAATTTATCAGATGACAGCACGCTTTAAATCATTAACGTGGAAACAGACTAATCTCGTTGTATTTACTGCGCTGTTTTTTGCCATCGCTATTTTCTTTGTTGAAGTCGCACTCGTTGGCATAGATACCAAAGCTCAATTAGAACAAGAGCAAGCGGAACTGCTTGATTCTGTAGAGCAAACTGCGGCCAACTCAGTATGGGCATTAGATGATAAGTTGGCCGAACAAACCCTTAAAGGGATCATGAAGGTCGACAACATCAGTTCTGCGACCATAACATTAGATGATGAGTCTCTGTTTGTTACCGTTTCCAATAGCCAAGAAGCGGTACAAGAATACCATATTGCCTTAAGTGAATTTCTTTTTGGTCACCTAGAAGAAGCCTCGCGCCCGCTTTATCGGCCTTTTTATTTTGAAGCCAACAAAGAGCTGCAGATGATTGGCACTCTGACCATTATTTATGATACCCATGCCTTAACCAATAACTTATTTGGTCAGCTTAAATTCAGTTTTATCGCCACCTTAGCCCGCGCTTTATTCTTAACTTTAGTGCTGTCATTGGTGTTTCATCGATTCCTTACCCAACCTATAGCTAAGATCAGTGAATCAATTGATAAAATTGACCCTGAAAATCCTGATGAAAACCTGCTACCTGTATCGATTTCTCATAAAGATGATGAGCTTGGCTTAGTAACCAGTAAGCTGAATCAAATTTTATTACAGTTCAGCCAAGCGCAAAACAAACTCAGAAAAATGGCCACACGCGATCCCTTAACTGGCCTACCCAATCGAACCCTATTGCTAGAAACCCTCAGTGTCACCATACAAAGATCACGGGTACACAAACGCAGTTTTGCCATTTTATTTATCGATTTAGACAGATTTAAAAATGTTAATGACTCCCTAGGACATGCCATTGGCGATCAGTTTTTAGCCCGTATTGCACGTATTTTAGAGCGCGGTATTGGTGATAAAGGCAGTGTGGCACGTCTTGGTGGTGATGAATTCGTTATCTTAGCCGATGAAATTCAAACACCTTCTCAAGCCGCTGACTTTGTTGACAAGTTATTATTCCAGCTCAATGCTCCTATTCAGCTTAACGAGCACTCAATTCATCCAGCAGCATCCATAGGCATATCGATATACCCTGATGATGGTGCCAGCGCCGAAGATCTTATTCGCCATGCTGATATTGCCATGTACAGCGCCAAAGCGGCGGGGTCAAATCAATGGGCCTTCTTTAAACAGCAGATGACAGAAAGAGCTGCTGTGCGCCTTCGAACGGAAGCCTCCCTTCATGACGCCCTAAAAAATAATGAATTTATACTTTATTTTCAGCCAAAATTTGATTTAAAAACCAATAAAATTGTCAGCTGTGAAGCGTTAATTCGCTGGCAACAGGATGGTCGTTTAATCAGCCCTATGTCCTTTATTCCTGTGGCGGAAGAAACGGGCATCATAGTGCCTATAGGCCGCTGGGTTATAGAGCAAAGCTGTAAAATACTGCGTGACTGGCAGCGAAAGTACAACTTCGCCATACCAATTGCGGTCAATGTAGCCTCACAGCAATTTGCCGACGCAAGTCTTGTCCCTGACATTAAGCAGCTTGCCTTAAGGTATCAAATTCGCCCTGAGCAACTGGAAATTGAAATTACCGAAACCTCACTGATGAATGATATAGAGCAAGCAATTGCCAAGCTTGAATTATTAAAATCAGCAGGCTTTAGAATAGCGGTCGATGATTTTGGCACAGGATATTCATCTTTGTCTTATTTAAGGCATTTGCCTATTACTACCATGAAAATTGACCGTTGTTTTGTCACTGACTTACCTCAAGACAGTGCTATCGCATCGACCATTCTAATGCTAGGACAACAGCTCAATCTGGAGATCGTGGCAGAAGGGATAGAAAATGAAGAGCAACTCGCTTGGCTTAACGAGCATAACTGTCCGATAGGGCAAGGATTCTTCTTTAGTCAACCACTCCCCTTAGATGAGTTTGAAGCTAAATACCTTGCGGTTCAAACCGCTGAAATAATTAAACTTTAAGGCTATTTAATCTTTAGAAGCACCCTGTTGTTACTCAAGCTATTTTTGACTGGCGATATAGTGCTCTAAATGCCCTTGAGCAGCAGTAATGGCTATTACAGCCTTAGATTTAAATTCGCGTCGATATAGGGTGTACACCACAAATAAACTGGTGGCAATCAATAACCAAGAGTGAAAAAACCAACATAATGCAGCGATAGAGAAATAGTAAGATCTCAATCCATAATTATACGAATGCGCCGCCTGATCTTGCACTATCGCCATTTGCTTTGCATAGGCTTTTAATGACTCATTATTGCCTTCTTTATCGATTGGTGCCGCACCTATCATTACATTCAAAAAGCCGTATTGACGCATAGACCAAGTAAACTGAAAAAACGCCATTACAAATATTCCCGCCAGCACCGCCAACTTTGCCTGCACTAATGCGTGATCCGCTTTGGTTGAATAAGGAATAGAGCCAATAACCTCCTCAACTTGATCAACTTGAGCGAACAATGTCAGCACACCAGCAAGCACTAGCAAAGTTGTTGAAGCAAAAAAGGCAATGTTACGCTCTAAGTTTGCCAATAATGCCACTTCACTAACTCGGATTTCCTTAGTCATCAGCAATGACATCCAATGGATCCTATGCTGATGCAAACAACGGGCGATACAGTTAGTGCTCTTGGCTTTCTTTCTAGCAAAGAATGTATAGCCAAGCCAAGCGCTAATGAAACAAATAAACGCCAAACCATCGAGAAATGTAAACGTCATTGCAAGATCACCCCAATCACTAAAAATTTGATTATGCCTAAGTCTTTAATGGATTTATATCGCAGCTTAGGGAAATTTAATACTTTAAGTCGACATGCGTTACTACCTAACTCAAATCAGCAACGCTAAATAACTTATCACTATGACCAACTTTAGTGGTTAAGTTAATTAACATTATTTGAAAAAAGCACACCAAGCGATAATTAACACAAATACAACATAACCCCTCTTTTCTACTAACCCATAAAGATTACTTACTCAGAAATATCACACTAAAACCCCTTTGTATGTAAAACATTTGTTACATAAAATTGGTGTTGTATGACATCAACAACTGCAGATTTCTTTAAAATGTCATCAAGTCTCCTATTTTTAATGGGTCTCGAGGTCAATGGAGGCTTAATTAATATGGAGATCAATATGCAAACTAAACATAAAATCGCATTAGCCGTGCTTGCCAGCTTAAGCACTATGTCATTGCAAACCCAAGCGGCAGAACTACTTAGTATCGATAGCGCCAACGCTATCGAAGATCGCTATATCGTGGTATTTGACACCCCTAGCATTCTTAACGTGCAAGACGCTGCCGCAATGGCTGACTTTGCCACCATGCAAGGAAACAGCCTAGCAAACGAGTATAATATAAATGTTATCAACAACTTTGGCAGTGCACTTAATGGCGTGTTAATTAAAGCCAATGCAAAGCAAGTCAATGAGCTTCTCAATGACCCCAAGATTAAATACATAGAACAAGACCAGATGATGTCGATTTCGCCGCAGATAAGCGCAAGTGGCGATCAAGCAAGCCCGACTTGGGGCATAGACAGGATAGATCAACGAGACTTGCCACTTAGCAATAGCTACCATTATGACTTCGATGGTACTGGCGTCACAGCCTATGTAGTTGATACCGGGGTACTTAACGGTCACAACGAATTTGGTGGTAGATCAAGCAGTGGTTATGACTTTATCGATAATGATAGTGACACCACTGACTGTAATGGTCACGGTACCCATGTTGCTGGCACAATCGGTGGCTCCACCTATGGTGTGGCGAAGAATGTGAACATTGTTGGTGTAAGAGTATTAAACTGTAGCGGTTCAGGCAGTAACTCTGGGGTGATTGCCGGCATTAACTGGGTTAAAAATAACGCCTCAGGCCCTTCAGTTGCTAACATGAGTTTAGGCGGCGGCGCATCACAAGCCACCGATGATGCTGTCAACGCCGCTGTTGCTGCTGGCATCAGCTTTGTCGTTGCTGCTGGTAATGACAACAGTAATGCCTGTAACTATTCACCCGCTCGCGCCGCCGATGCTGTAACGGTTGGCTCAACGACAAGCTCTGATGCACGCTCTAGCTTCTCAAACTACGGTAGCTGTCTTGATATTTATGCGCCAGGCTCTAGCATTAAATCAGCTTGGTACACCTCAAACAGCGCCACCAATACTATTAGTGGTACGTCAATGGCGGCGCCACATGTTGCCGGTGTTGCCGCGCTTTATCTTAATGAAACCCCAAGCATGAGCCCAACTCAAATAACCAGCATGCTATCGAGCCGCGCAAGCAGCAATAAGGTCAGCGATCCTAAAACAGGTTCACCCAATGCTTTACTTTATTCATTGGCTGGTACTGGAGGCTGTGAACCAGATTGCCCGCCACCGCCTAGCGATACTGAACTTTTTGATGAACAATCCGTCAGTACAGCAGGTGCACAAGCATCAGAAACTTATTACTTTATTGATGTCCCCGCCAACGCATCAAGCCTTGCCGTTACCTTAGCCGGCGGTACAGGAGATGCGGATATTTATGTTAGCCAAGGCGTTAAACCAACCCTTAATAGCTATCAATGTCGCCCATTCAAGAGTGGCAATAATGAGAGTTGTAATTTCACCAACCCGGCTGCGGGTAAATGGTATGTGATGGTGCAAGGTTACTCAGTTTATGCCAATGCGAACTTAACCGCAGATTACGCAGTGGGCGGCGGCTCAACGTGTAATACTAGCGACTGCCTAGTTAATGGGGTTGCCAGAACGGGACTTGCTGGAGCCTCTGGCTCACAGACATTCTATAAGGTGATAGTACCAGCGAACCAAGCCTTAACGGTTGCCATGAGTGGTGGTGCTGGTGATGCCGATATGTATGTTAAAGCAGGGAGCCAGCCAACAACGGGCAGTTTTGATTGCCGCCCGTACTTAAATGGCAATAATGAAAGCTGCTCGTTCACTCCAACAGTAGAAACCACATATCATGTGATGCTAAGAGGCTACACGTCTTATTCAGGCGTGAGTTTAGTCGCGAACTATTAACACTTAACGACTAGCACTTAGCAAATAAACGGCTAAGACTCTGATACCTACTAGCGCAGGTTAATGATTATAAAAGTTAACCATTAAAAAACGCCGCATTTTGCGGCGTTTTGTTATTGCTTTTATTTTTAATAAGCTTAAATCAGTTTCATGATTTGAGTTAACTCAACCAAGAGTTTTGGTTCAGTGAGCACTTGATTTGTAGCATCGAATACATCAAAAAAGCTCGCTACACTGAGACTGCCTTTGATGTCGGCAGCAAAATAAGGTGCTGAATTAACCGCTTGAGCCAAAACACTGGCTCCGCCACGGGCGCCCGGGGACGTCGACAGGAACACACAAGGTTTATTCTGGAACACTTTGCCGTCTATGCGTGAGCACCAATCGAACAGGTTTTTATACGCGGCGCTATAAGTGCCATTGTGCTCGGCAAATGACACTAAAATAGCATCGGCGTTGGTTAATTTTTGCAAGAAATCTTTAGCCAACTGTGGCTGACCTAAGATTTGTTCTTTATCTTGGCTAAAAAGCGGCAGCTCAAAATCATTAAGGTCCAGTAGCTCAACCTCGGCATCAACAACAAGGCTTGCTGCAAAACCAGCCAACTGCTTGTTGATAGATTTACTGCTGTTACTTGCAGCAAAAGCGACTATTTTTATCGATAAACTCCATTTACACTTTCATTTAAAATAGCATTTAAATCATTACCTTGACTAACGTAGCACTTAAAACGGACAAGGACAGTGAATTTGCATTCTTTCATCCGTTAATGGATGAGTAAACGCCAGCGTTTGCGCATGTAGCATCATCCTAACAGGCTTTTTGCTGCCCTCAACTATGCCGCCATAGAGATCGCAACCTAAGATTGGGTGACCTATATGTTGGCTGTGCAGCCTAAGCTGATGCGTACGTCCAGTTATTGGCGTAAATTGCACTCGGCTCAAATCAGTTTGCTCACAATAGCTCAGCATTTGATACTCAGTCAGTGCCGTTTTACCCTCAAGCTCGCATATTTTAAGTCGAGGAAACAGCGCCGCATCTTTAGCAATGGGTGCATCTATCACCCCGCTGTCGGCGCTGAGCTTGCCCATTAATAACGCTTGATAAGTTTTGGTCACGCTTCGATGCTGAAATTGCTGAGTCAATAAACCATTAATGTGTTTATTACGTGCCACTAAGATGATCCCTGAAGTGCCAAAATCGAGGCGATGCAATAAGCGCGCATCGGCAAAGTCTTGCACTAACCTATAATGCACCGAATCTAAATTCAGTGGGTTTTTACCCGACAAACTTAGCAAGCCGCTAGGCTTATTAATCACTAGTATCGCCTCATCTTCAAACAAGATTTCAATCTGCGCTAAACAAGGCGGCGCAATAAAAGTGTCAATTACAGACGCTACAATAGGTGCCGCTGAAGACTTGGAAGGGACAAAAGACATAAAAAGCTGCGATAAAAAGATTTGCCCCAGTGTACCTAGTATCGGCAATCAAGCAAGTGCCCTTAAGATCACATGCTCTTCAATGAACAGACGTGAGCTAAAATGAAGTCACTGAAGTTTAAATTATCAATATAAATATCAAGCTTATAATCAAAAATACCTGTTACATTCTCTCTACTGGCTTACCATGGCATTCGCTCACCGACACGCGCAAGTATATCCCTATAGCTCGGCCGACCCGTCCATGGGGCGGACGGTCGTCTCGCAAACACTCATGGCTCACCTTTTCAATATTTGCGTATCTGTTAGCGATAAAGATCACAAACCTGGCTTTGCAAGCCATGTTTTATCTCCAGTAACTAATCTCACTCATTCTTGAACAAAATACGTTTAAGGAATAAGTTTTAACCTGTTTTTATAAAAGTTTACCCTGACCCCACTATTTTTTGCTATGCCAGGAGCATCATTGGTCCTTCGCAGGGGTACATGCAGAGTGGTGTGTGGCCTGGAGACTAGATACCTCCGGCTATCCGGTTATGTTGTTTACCTGAAATCCGGCTAGAAATTAATTCTAGTTGCTTACCCAAAAGACGGTCCCAATCTGATATTAATATACTGATTTCGGCTTCACGAAAAACTGTACCACTTTCATGATTGTCACTATATCCCATGACTTTTCCCTGACTCATAGCAAGGCGATTAAAAATAAAGCTATGTTCAGACTTTCCTCTGCCTCTGTTTGATGAATGCGCCGAAAAATCATTTCGATAAGCTACTACTTCAATGGCTTTTATTTCTATAATATTTTCAGATATGCCTAATTTTTCGCAAATAACCAATATTGCCTGTTGCTGCATATAGCAAGAATTTAGAACCCCATAAAAGAATAGGTACAGCTTTCCATTAGACTCCTTATTATAGTCAATTTGACAAAACTCATGTTTAGCTAATTGTGTGTCTTCTAACAAGTAGAAGGAATCAATTATTGAGTGATATGATTTCTCATCAGCTACTTTGAGGAACCTGATTAAATCTTCCGTTGTAGAATCAAATTCTTCAAATTCATCAGATATTGACCCACGTATTTCACATATAAGTTCATCAATTTTATTCAACGCGAAATCACCTTAAAACATAACGTCTTAGTATTTATGCCTTGTGCTGTCTGCTGGGTATAAATCGCGTGTTGACTCATTCCCAAATATGGCCTCTGCCACATCCATCTTATTCACTTATTCTGCGCTGTAGTCACTCTTCATGCTATAGGAATTTGCTTTCTCGGGGTATTTATTTTTGCTACTTGTGGGCTGGTAATTGCTTGATATCGTTTTAGCTTTATTACTTTATTTACCTCACTTGGTCTTACTGTAAAAAATCTGCTAAACCAGTACATCCATTGTTAAATATTTTAACGCTCTAGGGGTAACAATCAACTCGGTACACATGAGGCGAATCATGAGTACTTGCGCGACGACCGTCCATCCCATGGACGGGATGTTCGAGCCTCCAAGGACGGACGTGCGGCGTGTCGTAAAGCAGATACCATGATGAGCCTGTACGACTGAGTTTCAGTCATAAAGATGAAGTATTCGAATTAAACATTTATTGCAATGCAACCAATCGGTGAATTTAACAACCAGCGCTAAAACTCGTTAGCGCTGGTAAAGCAGCAGGAATAGCAATCAAGTGAGCTTTATTAGCCGAACTAATTTAATCACTAAAATTTAGCCATAAATAAACTTGGCCACGAACAAGGCGGCGACGAATAAAATGCCCCAATTGAGGTCGCTGAATTTCCCAGTCATGGATTTAATCGCCACATAAGAGATGAAACCAAACCCTATGGCGTTGGCGATTGAAAATGTCAGTGGCATTAATAAACATACCACCACCACAGGGGCCGCTTCGGTTAAATCATCCCAATCTACATTTACCAGCCCAGACATCATTAAAATGGCCACATAAAACAATACCCCAGCAGTAGCATAGGCTGGCACCATGCCTGCGAGTGGCGAAATGAAAAGTGCCGCTAAAAAAAGTAACCCAACGACCACAGCGGTTAAACCCGTGCGTCCGCCAGCGCTAACGCCTGCGGTACTTTCAATATAACTTGTGGTGGTTGAGGTGCCGAGCGCCGCACCTGCGATGGTGGCTAAACTGTCTGCGGTTAATGCGCGTTTGACTCTAGGTAAACGGCCTTTTTCATCAAGCAGTCCACCGCGCTGGGCGACCGCCACAAGCGTGCCTGATGTATCAAATAGGTCGACAAACAAGAAAGCGAAAATGACAGATATCATGCTCAGCTCAAGCACGCTTGATAAGTCCATTTTCATCAAGGTTGGCATGATTGAAGGCGGCATTGACACCAAACCTTGATAGCTCACATCACCAAAAATTAACCCTAAAATAGTAATCGCCATCACGCTGAAAATCACCGCGGCTTTTAAGCCTCGGTGCACCATGGCGATGATCAGAAAAAATCCTAAACAGGACATTAATGCCGCAAAGGAAGTGATGTCTCCCATGGTCACTAACGTGGCTGGACTTGCTACCACGATACCGGCACTTTTAAGGCCGATTAGCGCTAAAAACAGCCCTATTCCTGCGGCGATACCAAAGCGCAGCGACATAGGAATACTGTTTACTATCCATTCGCGAATTTTGACTAAGGACAACACCAGGAAACATACCCCAGACATGAAGACGGCGCCTAATGCCGTCTCCCAGCTGTAACCCATCTCCCCGACAACGGTATAAGTGAAGAAGGCATTAAGGCCCATCCCTGGCGCCAGTGCTATGGGGTAATTAGCCAAAAATCCCATCACAAAACAGCCGATGGCGGCGGCTAAACAAGTCGCCACGAACACAGCGCCGTGATCCATGCCCGCATCAGCCAGCATCATAGGATTGACAAAAATAATGTAAGCCATGGTTAGAAATGTGGTTAAACCGGCTACGGCTTCTTGTTTCAGGCTAGTCTGATGTTGTTTGAGTTTAAATAGTTTTTCAAGCATGAAACCCGTTCCTTAACGCAAGGTGAAGATCATAGCCTCAGAGACAAGTCTCAGATTATTGGCTGATCAATTTTTAAGAGCTGGATTATAAAGACTTATCTCTAAGATGTACGAAAGGGAGCCTAGTCGGAGGTCGAAATCAGAATTCATGAAAAAAAACAAAAAAAAAGCCCGCTCATAAGAGCGGGCGAGACAGATCATTTAGTATTCCCAATATGGGGAAGAGAACACTATTACTACCAAGGTAGCTGTATTAAAGCAGAATCCTACATTAATACATTTTGTCTAAAACACACCTTGAAACAAGGTGATAGAAAAGGTTGATGGATGTAAATCAAATCTAAGGAGGGTTAGACCTTAAATTTCATGGCGAATAAACCGCCACGCAAAGCATCAGTCTTTAACCAGCTGCTCTGCCAATAAATATTAGTGTTACCTGTGTACATAGTATTATCTCCAAATTAAAAGTTGTTTAAACCTAGTCAAAGCTTGGTTCAGTTCCGTGGAAAAAAATCCTCAATCCGTCGAGACAACTTGTCACTCAATTCCTTGGAGGCTATATCCATCCTGGATAAACTAGTGTTGAAAGGCTCGCTGCCTGCCAACGAAATGAATTATACAAAACTGTAAGTTTATTACAACCTTTTTTTTGATCTTTCTCTAACTATCGCCTTATTACGTCACTAACTTACGAGTAATGACTCTAAAAAATACCAAATATGGCATTTTAACAGCCTTTCTGTCGTTACATAAAAGCCACATTGATTGCTATGGTGTTTCACTGATACCGCATATCCGCGCTGTATAACTAGATAATTACGATTAGGGGTATGATAAACTGCCATCAAATTTTTCCACTTAATCCGGGAGCAACATGAGCGAGTTAACCCAACTATTTCCCCAACCATTATGGCAATGGTTTGCCCAGATCTGTGCTATTCCTCACCCATCGAAGCACGAGCAAGCGTTAAGTGCTTATATTCAGCACTGGGCCAAAGACAAAGGCTTGAGCATTGTCGAGGACAGTGTCGGCAATTTAATTATTAAAAAACCGGCTTTTGCTGGAATGGAGGATCGAAAGATAGTGGTGCTCCAGGCCCATCTTGATATGGTGCCACAAAAGAATGCCGATAAAGTGCATAATTTTGAAACCGATCCTATCGAGGCTTATGTTGACGGTGATTGGGTTAAAGCCAGAGGCACTACGCTGGGCTCAGACAATGGCATAGGCATGGCATCAGCATTAGCCATTTTAGGCTCAGATACGATTAAGCATGGTCCACTTGAAGTCTTGCTTACCATAGATGAAGAAGCGGGTATGACGGGCGCCTTTGGTCTTGAAGCGGGCATGCTCGAAGCTGAAATTTTAATTAATACCGACTCAGAACAAGAAGGTGAAATCTACATGGGCTGCGCCGGTGGCGTGGACGGTCAGATAAGCCTGCCTATGTCATGGCAGTCTCCTGAACAATCAAACTCTAGCTTCAGCTTAACCCTATCAGGCCTTAAGGGCGGACACTCTGGCGTTAACATACATTTAGGTCGCGGCAATGCCAATAAACTGCTAGCACGGTTCCTGTTTGATTATGCCGATGACTTAGCCATAGAGTTAGTAAGCTTTAGCGGTGGCTCATTGCGCAATGCGATACCTAGGGAAGCCAGCATCAGCTTTATGCTCCCTCCTGAAAACCTTAGCGCATTGAACCAAGCCATTGCAGCGTTCCAAGCGTTAGTGCGTGAAGAACTCGCCATTGCCGATCCTGACATGCTACTGACCCTAGCTGAAGTTCCTGCTCACACTAAAGTCATGGGCGAAGATTCACAAAATACCCTGATCGATTTACTTCATGTGTGCCCTAATGGGGTTATTCGCATGAGTGATGAAGTTGAGGGCGTAACTGAAACCTCATTGAATGTCGGTGTTATCAGCACTCAGGATGATAGCGTTGAAATATTATGTCTTATTCGCTCATTGATAGATTCTGGTCGCAGCGAAGTCACAGGCATGATCACAGCGCTAACTAACCTTGCTGGTGCTGATGTTGAGTTTAGCGGCGCCTACCCTGGTTGGAAGCCAGACACTAGCTCAGCAGTGATGGCTATTGTCCGTGACACTTACAATGATATTTACCACAAGGATCCAACTGTGATGGTTATCCATGCCGGTCTTGAGTGCGGCCTCTTTAAAGAGCCCTACCCAGCAATGGACATGGTCTCGATTGGACCAACCATTCGCTATCCTCACAGCCCAGATGAAATGGTGAATATCACCACTGTGGGCCAGTATTGGCAACTACTGCTAGCCGTACTAGAGCGTATCCCAGTAAGAGATTAATGCTAAGAGTTAGTCATAGTATTGCTGACTAAATAACAAAAGCTGCCTCGGGGCAGCTTTTTTGTTGGCGCACAAACGGTAGCTATATTGAGTGATTAAAAATTTGCCAATAAAAAAGGAAGCCTAAGCCTCCTTTTTTACGGTTTGCTTCAACTCATCGAGCTGAACATCGAATTAACGACGTAAACCTAACTTCTGGATCAACGCAGTGTAACGTGCATTGTCAGTACGCTTAAGGTAAGCAGTAAGCTTACGACGCGCGCTAACCATACGTAACAAACCACGACGTGAGTGGTGATCGTGGATGTGCGTCTTGAAGTGACCTTGAAGGTGGTTGATTTGAGCTGTTAACAAAGCTACCTGAACTTCAGTTGAACCTGAGTCGTTTTCGCCACGGCCAAATTCAGCTAGGATTTTTGCTTTTGCTTCAGTACTTAGTGACATGTGTATCTCCAAAATATATAGAATGTATCTCTAGCCGATCACTAACTCAGCCAGAGGGCGCATTATTCTACCCATAAAGTGAGTTAGGTGCAATTAAAAAAGCCCACTTAATGTGGGCTTAATAGCTCAAGCTAATTGGAGTTTTCCCACTCACTGAGTTTACTCTGGCGATTCTTCAGCTGGAATAACAATCAAGCGCTTAGGTGCAAGCAAACCATCGTCATTCATTATCCCAATGCCAACAAACTTACGCTGTTCACCAATAGTGATACGCACTAATACGTCAATTTTAAGTCCCGCAGCTTGCACAGCTTGACCTTGCATCACGTAATAGAGCATGGATTCTGGCAAGTTAATCTCAGGGAAATTAGCCACAGCGGTATCCATAGGCAATAGCAAAGGATCAAGTAACTCGCCTACGGCTAATTCCTGCTGCTGCGCTTGAGTTACCAGGGCTTCAAGATCTGCAAGGCTTACCATTTTATCATAAGGATAGTCAGCCACTTGGGTGCGGCGCAGCATGATAACGTGAGCACCACAACCTAGCATTTCGCCTAAATCATCGGTAATAGTGCGAATATAAGTGCCTTTAGAGCAGTGAATATCTAAAGTTAACTCATCGCCTTCAAGCTTAATAAAATTCAGCTCAAATACAGTAATGGGACGCGCTTCCCTTGGGACTTCAATGCCTTCACGGGCATATTTGTACAAAGGCTGACCTTGATACTTAAGGGCTGAAAACATTGAAGGCACTTGCAGGGTATCACCACGGAAATGCTCAAGCGCCGTTTCAAGCTGAGCCTGAGTAAAATTAAGCTCACGGGTTTGCACCACTTCACCGTCTGAATCGCTGGTGTCGGTGCGCACCCCAAGTTTTGCCGTCACTAAGTAACGTTTGTCGGCATCTAAAAGATGCTGAGAGAACTTGGTGGCTTCGCCTAAACAGATAGGCAACATACCTGTCGCTAATGGATCGAGCGCCCCTGTATGGCCGGCTTTATTGGCGTTAAAAAAACGTTTTACTCGTTGCAGTGCATAGTTTGAACTCATGCCTGTGTCTTTATCGAGTAAGACTATACCGTCGATTTGGCGACCTTTGGAGCGACGTGCCATTAATCTGTATCCTTTTCTTGCTCTACAGAGCTTGAAGTGTCGTCTTCACGGCCCGCTTGCTTTTGCTTAGCTTTGTCGTTGGTAATAACCTGACTCACTAAGTTAGACATGCGCATACCTTCGACTAACGAACTGTCATAGATAAAGCGCAGCTCAGGCATAACGCGCAGTTTCATCCGTCCTGCAACCAAGGTACGCACATAAGGTGCTGCTGCGGTCAAGGCGGCAATCTTCTGCTCAACCAAAGTTAAGTCTTCTTCATAGAAGGTTACAAACACTTTGGCATAGCTAAGATCACGGGAAACATCGACATCATTGACAGTGACAAAACCAATCCGAGGATCTTTCATATCACGTTGTAAAATAACCGCTAACTCCTGCTGGAGCTGTTGGGCTATACGTCTAGTACGACTAAATTCTTTTGCCATAATATTGTGCCATATTGTTAATCAACAAGGGCGGCTAATGCCGCCCTTAGGATGTTACAAGACCCTAGAATTATAAGGTGCGTGCGACTTCAATGGTTTCGAAGACTTCAATCTGGTCGCCTACGCGAACGTCATTGTAGTTCTTCACACCGATACCACATTCCATGCCATTACGAACTTCTGTAGCATCATCTTTGAAGCGGCGTAATGACTCAAGCTCACCTTCATAGATAACCACGTTGTCACGTAGAACACGGATTGGCGCGCTGCGCTTAACGATACCTTCAGTCACCATACAACCCGCAATTGCGCCGATCTTAGGAGACTTAAACACGTCACGAACTTCAGCCAGACCGATGATCTGTTGCTTAAATTCTGGAGCCAACATACCGGTCATTGCAGCACGAACTTCATCAATTAGATTATAGATGATGCTGTAGTAACGTAGATCAACACTTTCAGCTTCAATTGTCTTACGCGCTTGTGCATCAGCACGAACGTTAAAGCCAACCATGATAGCGTTAGAGGCTGCGGCCAATGTTGCATCAGTTTCAGTTAGAGCACCCACACCGCGCGCTATGATGTTCACTTTCACTTCAGCAGTAGATAGACCCGTTAACGAATCACAAATTGCTTCAAGTGAACCTTGAACGTCTGCTTTAAGCACGATGTTAAGTTCTTGAACTTCGCCTTCTTCCATGTTCGCAAACATGTTTTCAAGCTTAGACTTCTGCTGACGAGCAAGCTTAACATCACGGAACTTGCCTTGACGATAAAGTGCAACTTCACGGGCTTTACGCTCATCACGAACGACTGTGGCTTCATCACCAGCCGATGGTACGCCAGAAAGACCTAAGATCTCAACTGGGATAGATGGGCCAGCTTCAGTGATTGGATGACCATTCTCGTCTTTCATTGCACGGATTTTACCGTACATTAAACCACAAAGAACGATATCACCTTGACGTAAAGTACCTGACTGAACCAATACAGTTGCTACTGGACCGCGGCCTTTATCGAGTTGTGATTCAATAACCACACCGGCAGCCATGCCTTCACGAACCGCTTTAAGTTCAAGAACTTCAGACTGCAACAAGATGCCTTCTAATAGTTCATCTACGCCTTCACCTGTCTTAGCTGATAGGTGAACGAACATGTTGTCACCGCCCCAATCATCTGACATTACGCCATGCTGAGACAATTCGCTCTTAACACGCTCAGGATCTGCATCTGGCTTATCCATCTTGTTAATCGCAACGATTAACGGCACGTTACCTGCTTTAGCATGTTGAATTGCTTCGATAGTCTGAGGCATTACGCCATCATCTGCAGCAACAACCAAGATAACAATATCGGTCGCCTTAGCACCACGAGCACGCATAGAAGTAAACGCGGCGTGACCCGGTGTATCTAAGAAAGTGATCATGCCATTGTCAGTTTCAACATGGTATGCACCGATATGCTGAGTAATACCACCGGCTTCGCCAGCAGCAACTTTCGCACGACGTATATAATCGAGTAATGATGTCTTACCGTGATCAACGTGACCCATGATAGTCACAACTGGTGCACGTGTTTCTAACTTAACGTTATCGTCACGGTCGCCAAGTACTTGCTCTTCTAGTTCGTTTTCACGAAGTAGAACAACCTTGTGACCCATCTCTTCTGCAACCATTTGTGCAGTTTCTTGATCAAGAATTTGGTTAATGGTAACCATTGAACCCATCTTCATCATCTGCTTGATGATTTCAGTGGCTTTAATCGCCATTAAATGCGCCAATTCAGCAACAGACACAGTCTCGCCGATGCGAACGTCGCGGCTTACCGCTGCGACCGGCTTGTTAAAGCCATGAGCCATAGACTGAGGTGCAGTACTGCGGTTACGCATGTGCTTTTCACGACCGTCACGGGCATCTTTACCGCCACGCTTCTTGTTGGTCGGCTTATTGCGAGCACGACGGCCACGCTTTTCATCGTCCATATCTGAACTATCTTCAGCAGCACGAGCCACTTTAGAGGTAGTAACATGGTGATCGCTGTTCTTTTCAGCTTCAAGACGCGTACGTTCTTCATCTGCCCAGCGCTTAGAGTTAACTTCAGCTAATTTCTTAGCTTCTTCAGCAGCTTTCGCCGCTTCCTCTTTTTGCTTTTGAGTCATTACTGCTTCTTGAGTTGCTTTAATACGCTCAGCTTCAACTCTAGCGGCTGCAGCTTCTGGCGTTTCAGCTTTTACTTCTGCTTTCGGCTTAGGTGCTGGCGCTTGAGGCGCTTTTTCCTTGGCTTTGCTAGCTTCTGCTTTTGCTTTTGCTTCTGCT
>NZ_JACJDV010000024.1 GCF_014163735.1 Shewanella sp. SR44-3 | reverse complement strand
GACAAGCGCGGTTCAATCAGTGCTAACAGCGCTAAGTTACTCACGCGATTGAACATTCCACAGGATAACTGGCTCAAACTCACCACTGAATTTGGCAAGCTATTTCATGGTCCTGTGGGCACACTTCAAGAACTTACTCGCTATTGTGAGCATCTAGAAAAACGCCGACGACACTTCGCCAGTTGCTGCCAGCACTTAAAAGTTGGCTAATCTAAAATCCCTTGTAATAACAATGTTTCTAAATCAGCTTAACTCTTTAATGAGTTGGGCTATTGTGGCTGAAAATCACTGTTTATCCTGACTTAAACCCCGAAATCTGCCTATTTAGCCAACCAGCTTCCATAAACGCCAGCGATATTGGCTTTCTAGCAACAAACCTTCACAATCTCGCTTGAGCACATGTCGAAAATGCATTATGTTACTGTTTTATAATGGCTGGCCTGAATTTTTGTTTCTGAATTTTTGTTCTTATAATGGCTGGCCTGAATTTTTTGTGAGCACATGTCGAAAATGCATTATGTTATTGTTTTATAATGGCTGGCCTGAATTTTTTTCTTGCGGTTAGGTTGCTCATCATGAGCCAAGTGCTGCTCGAGTTCGGCTTGAAGGGCCGCTTCGGTAAGTTGTTTAATCAAGGGGCCAAGAATACTGTCTTTGCCTGTGAGGTTTTTACCCGCTTGAAGATCTTTAAGGGCTTGTTCAAAGTTAAAAGGTTGAGTCATGTCATGTGCCATTCCTGTTTTTGTACAGTTTACTGAAATGACACAGAATTATGAACACTACCAGAGTAAATGAACCGCCCTCGGCAACATGCTCCTGCGTTGCTCTACCTCCTGAATCCATTCAGTCGTGTGCGGAGCCGCATGCAGGGTGGTGTGGGGGCTGGAGGTTAGACACCTCCGGCTACCCGATTATAAATCATTGAACTCAAGACTATAATGCTTCTCTGATATTTTTGTCTTGCTCAGTTTTACATGAGATAACTCATGTGTCTGACTAATAATTAACTTCATTTCTTGCTCAAGTTGACTTGAAGCATTTACACCTAAAATGATCTCTTGAATAATTGATTTTGGGAACTTAAACAAATGTACATTTAGAGGTTCACTATCAATTATATAATCTGAATCATTTAACACGCCACAAAACCGCCACTCTTTTTCGTAAGCCCATATATCAGATTTAAGAAGCAACAAATCAACACCAGACATATTACTCATTGTTTTATTTGGGCGTTCATCTAAATATACAACTTCTCTGAGATGATAAAACTCGTCATTTTCACTTCTCCTTTGATTAAAAAATTCATGAGAAGCATCAAATTTAATACAAAAACCTTTATGTGAATCTGCATAATGAGACCACATAAGTAAATTATCTTTTTCTTCAGTTAAACAAAGCACACCAATTAGCTCATTTGATTTCTCATTATAGATATTTGAAACCTGTTTAGCAGTATTTGCCAAATGAGCATCCAATTTACCCTTATTATCATTCAATAGCTGACGAATAGTTGCTTCAAGATCTTGCTTTGATATTTTCTCCGCTAGTTCGAGCGGAATTTTTGATAGTTCTTCTTCGATCTTTTCATGAATTGTTTTCTCAAAAATATCTTTGAACTCTTCTTGAGTAGCAACTGTAGAAATAACAGGTTTAAATTCAAAAGGATCATTGAAATCTAGCGGTTGTGTTAAACGAATACACCCATTTTTAATAACATCAGTTCTTGCAGGTTCAAAATACTTAAAAAGATACACCTGACTCTCCATGATTTATAGCGCCAAGCTAATAGGCAAAAAATTGTTGGCTAAAATAAGCGACGCAGGAGCAAAAGCCAACTGTTTTTTGTCCTGTGGAGCGCCTTGAGTACGCCCAGCATGAGCATGAGCATGAGCATGAACTAATGAGGTGAAAGTCCTCTGTAGGAAGATCACCGTTTAAATAACATGCTGTTATTAAACGTTAACTACTAGCGAATGGCAAGGGCTTATCATTGATGATTGGTCTGAAGGAAGCCGCTAGCCTTTTTACTAATTAAGAATGCGAGCTGATGAACAAGAACATTGAAATTTATGATGACACCCATTATTAAATTTTTTTGAAATTTATGATGACACCCATTATTAAATTTTTAATATTATTCTTTAAGTCAACAAGTTACACAAATGCTGAAAAGGTGAGCCATGAGTGTTTGCGAGACGACCGTCCATCCCATGGACGGGATGTTCGAGCCCTCAGGGATGGCTCTTGATCTCACAAGAAGTCGGCGTGTCGTAGAGACTCTTTATGTAAGACATGGGCCATGGCAAGCCAGTATGCAGAATTTTCAATGCCTGACTTTGTGAATCCACATGGATGACTCTGGTTTTAATAGCGTGTCGACGAGACTCCTTGTGTAAGAATTGGGCCATGGCAAGCCTTTAACGCTGAATTTGAATTGACGCTCCCTAGTTTCATACAGCAAAACAAAGCAAAACAAAGCAAAACAAAGCCCCGAGTGATGATTCACTCGGGGCTTTACTTTATTTATATAAGCTATGTGCCAATCAAGCTTGTATTGTGCTGTCGATATTGAGTAGCTTACTTATAAGTTGCGGCTTTCATGGCTTTGATGAAGTCGCCTAAGGTAGTTAGTAGCTTGGCTTCATCATCCTTATGGGCCTGGATAATTTTAACCACGGCGGAGCCTGAGATAGCACCTGCGGCGCCGGCTTTGATGGCGGCGGCGACTTGGGCCGGTTCGGCGATACCAAACCCAAGCAGGGGCGGGGGGGCGTTAAATTCGCTCAGCTTAGCCAAGATGGCTTCTATGGGCTCGCCCGCTTTTGATTCTGTGCCTGTGACGCCCGCGCGGGACAGTAGATAGGTGTAGCCTTCGCCTTTACTGCTGACAGCTTTCAAGGTGTCGTCATCGGCGTTTGGCGGGGCGATAAAAATCGGGGCTATGCCATGCTTTTTGGCAGACTCAATAAAGGGCGCGGCCTCTTCCACGGGCACATCGGCGATTAGCACTGAATCGACTCCGGCTTGGCTTGCCTTGGCGTAGAAATTATCTATGCCGTTACCAAACACAAGATTGGCGTATAAGAGTAAACCTATGGGTAAATCTGGGTGGGCGGCGCGGGTTTGGCGGATAAGCTCAAAGCAATCCTTGGTCTTCATGCCAGCCTCTAACGCCCTTAAGTTAGCGCCTTGAATAACTGGGCCATCAGCTAATGGATCTGAGAAGGGAAAGCCCAGCTCTAGGGCATCGGCGCCACTTTCAATCAAGGTGTTAATGATTTTTTGTGACAATTCAAAGCTTGGGTCACCCAAGGTCACAAACGGCACTAGCGCGCCTTGATTTTTGGCATTAAGGGCTGCAAAAGCTTGCTGATATCTGCTGCTCATTTTGTGAGTCACTGCGTTAGTCAGTCCGTTATTTATAGTGTTATTTGTTGTGTTAGTCATTGCCGCTCTCCTGGGCTTTGGCCGCCAAAATGTCAGACACAGTGAAGATGTCCTTGTCGCCGCGCCCCGATAAATTAACCACTAGAATGGTTTCCTTGATGGCAGTTTTGGCAAGTTTGACCGCATAGGCTAAGGCGTGGGCTGACTCCAACGCTGGGATGATGCCTTCGCTTCGAGCAAGCTGCTGGAACATGGCTAAGGCTTGATCGTCTGTGGCTGACTCATAACGGGCGCGGCCGATGGCGTTAAGGTGCGCATGTTGTGGCCCAACTGATGGGAAATCAAGACCTGCTGAGACTGAGTATGACTCTTCAATCTGGCCGTCACTGTCTTGCATTAAAGGGGCTTTCATGCCGAAGAATATCCCGGTTTTACCGTGCTTTAATGGTGCGCCGTGCATTGGGGTGTCGATGCCTTTGCCTGCAGGCTCTACGCCGATAAGCTCAACATTTGGCTCGTCAATGAAATCGGCGAACATGCCGATGGCGTTTGAGCCGCCGCCTACGCAGGCAATCACCGCATCGGGTAAACGGCCTTCTTTTTCTAATATTTGCTGCTTGGTTTCTTCACCTATGATGCGCTGAAATTCCCGCACGATTGTTGGGAAAGGGTGCGGGCCTGCGGCTGTGCCTAATAAATAATGGGCCTTATCATAACTTGCTGACCAGTCGCGCATGGCCTCATTACAGGCATCTTTTAAGGTGGCAGAGCCTGAGGTCACAGGAATAACTTCTGCGCCCATTAAGCGCATGCGAAACACGTTGGGGGATTGACGCTCAACATCTTTTGCGCCCATGTACACTTTACATTTAAGCCCCAACAGCGCGCAGGCAAGGGCGGTGGCAACGCCGTGCTGTCCCGCGCCAGTTTCGGCAATAATCTCTTTCTTACCCATACGCTTAGCGAGCAATGCCTGACCTAACACTTGGTTAGTCTTATGGGCGCCGCCGTGGAGTAAGTCTTCACGCTTTAGGTAAATTTTCACTAGCGGATTAGGGCTTAAATTACGGGTTAAGGTCAGCGCAGTGGGGCGACCTGCGTAGTTTTTCAGTAGATCGGTAAATTCTGCCTGAAAGGCTGGGTCTTGCTGGGCATCAACAAAGGCAGATTCTAGCTGCTTAAGGGCGGGCACCAGAATTTGCGGTACGTACATGCCGCCATATTCACCGAAATAAGGGTCAAGCTTAAGCTCTGTCATGGGAGATCCTTAGTGCAAAAATGGTTATAGGTTTCATATTATTCATCATTAAATTAATTTGTTTCACAGTTCAATTAGTGCAATCAGCTCAATCAGTTTTGTCTTAGCGCAGCAAAGGCCTTAGCTATCTTGCTCGGGTCTTTAATGCCTGGGCTTAGCTCAAGCCCTGAGTTAAAATCTAAACCAGAAAACCCTTGCTGTTTGGCAAGGCTTGCGTTGTCTGCATTAAGTCCACCTGCCAGCATGGCGCGAGATTTTTCATCGCCAGTGAGCGGCAATTGCTGCCAATCAAAGGTTTGCCCCGTTCCTCCAAACTGAGCACCGCCAAACTGAGCACCGCCCATGTTAGTGGCAGGCGCTGTTTTACTGTCGAACAAATAACGGCTGGCGCCAGCTGGCCTTGGCCCTAGCTCGCCGCTTTGGCTGTCCACTGAGACGGCTTTCCAGATCTCGCATTCAATATTTTTGGCCTTTAATGCTTGGGCTAATTGAGTGAGATCTGAAGTGGTTTCGGCGCCATGCAATTGCAGGGCGAAAAGCTTAAGCTCCTTTGCTGCTTCGACCATTTCATCGACGTGGGCGTTAACAAACACCCCGACCATTTTCAGGCTGATGTTTTGCATTTTCATCTGCTTAAGTAATTCTTTGGCGCTGGCTAAATCAACATAGCGCTTTGAGCTTGGATGAAAAATTAACCCACCAAAAACGGCGCCACTTAAGGCGGCATTTTTTATATCTTCAATGCGAGTGAGGCCGCAGACTTTGTTATTGCCAAAAATAAGCTGACGGCAGGCCAAACCTACATCCTCTTGCGCCATTATTGAGCTGCCAACCAAGTAGCCATCCACCAAGGGATTTAAACGCTGCACTTGGTCGTGAGTATAAATGCCAGACTCGCTGATGACGACTCTGTCTGCGGGGACTTGGGGCGCAAGCAGCTCGGTGGTGGCCAAATCTGTGGATAAATCCCTCAGATTGCGATTGTTAATCCCGATAATTTGGGCATTAAGGTTAATGGCGCGGGTCATTTCCGCTTGATTACTCACCTCAGTTAAGGCATCGAGTTGATACTTTTGTGCCTCAATCGCCAGTATTTGGTATTGCTCATCATCGAGCACCGACAGCATTAATAGCACGGCATCTGCGCCTTGATGGGCGGCAAGTTTGATTTGGTAGGGGTCAACAAAAAAGTCTTTGCACAAAATCGGCTGAGTGACGCGCGCGCGCACCTTAGGGATGTAATCCATGTCTCCTTGGAAAAATTCCTCGTCGGTTAACACAGAAATCCCCGCCGCATACTTGCCATAAATATCGGCGATGGCTTCTACATCAAAGTCTGGGCGAATTAAGCCCTTTGATGGGCTGGCCTTTTTACATTCAAAAATATACTGGGCATTAGGCTGTTTTAGGGCGTCAAACAAACTTCTGTCAGACATTTTTGGCTGCAGGCTAGCTTCAGGGAAACGCTGCTTTAGGGCGGCTATGTGGGCGGCTTTAGTATCGACTATTCGAGTCAGCACGTTAGATTCTTTAGTATTTGAGTCAGTAATCAGAGTGGTTTTTTGTTCGGCATGAGTAGTCATCATTACCCCTCCGCTTCTTGGCTGGCTGCGGCAAGCTGGGTTAGTACATCAAACGCTTTGCCCGTTTCAAGTGTGGCTAAAGCAAGCTTAGTCCCCGCCTGCACTGAATCACTGACGCCGCTAATATACAGGGCGCAGCCCGCGTTTATCGCTACCGCATCACGCTGTGCGGCTTGGCCTTGACCTTGCAAAATCGCCTTGGTGATCTGTGCATTGTCACTGGGCTCGCCGCCTGTGAGTAAATTTAAGTCGGCGCGCTCGACCCCTAATTCTTCTGGGGTTAAATGATAGAAGCGAATATCGCCATAATTGAGCTCGGCAACTTGGGTATCACCGTGAAGCGCCACCTCATCTAGGCCGCTGCCATAAACCACCATGGCGCGCTTGACCCCAAGGGCGTTAAGCACATTAACGATAGGAGCAAGTAGCTTAGGCGAGTAGACCCCAAGTAGCATAAATTCAGGCTTTGCAGGGTTAATGAGTGGCCCTAGGATATTAAAAATCGTGCGGGTTTTAAGGGCTTGGCGCACAGGCACGGCGTGGCGCACGCCTTCGTGGTAATGGGGGGCGAACAAAAAGCTTAACCCCAAGGTATCTAAACAGGTGCTGGCGGCTTCTGGGCTCATGGTTAGGCCTATGCCGCAGTGGGCCAATAGATCCGACGAGCCAGATTTGCTCGACACCCCTCTATTGCCGTGTTTGGCCACTTTTGCCCCGGCAGCTGCGGCGACAAAGGCTGCGGTAGTTGAAATATTAATGGTGTTAAAGCCATCGCCACCTGTGCCGACAATATCCAGCACGCCTGTGCGAATTGAGGCTGCGCTTCTTGGAAAAGCCTTGGCGGCAGCGCGTAGGGCATCGGCGGCGCCAGTGATTTCTGCTGTGGTTTCGCCGCGCATTTTAAGGGCCACTAACATGCCAGCCATGGCGACAGGATCCATCTCCCCTGCCACTATGCTGGTAAATAAGGCTTCACTTTGGCTGCGGGTGAGGGCATGGCCTTGATAAAGCGTATCAAGTAAGTCCTGTGTGCTTAGGGTTATTTGATTTGGCATTATTGGCCTCCTTGAGACTTAGTGGCTGCGGGCTTAGCTTGGGTTAAATAGTCCAGAGTTTGGGTCAGCAATTGGCTGCCCAAGGTGGTGAGTATGGATTCTGGATGAAACTGAAACCCCACCGCTTTGTGTTCAGGGTGCAATATCGCCATGGGCATTTCATCGGTTGTGGCGATAACCGCTAAGCAATCGGGCACTTTGGTGGCCACTAGGCTGTGATAGCGCGCCACAGGCAGCGGGGTGGGCAAGTTAGCAAAGATACCTTGGCCGCTATGAAAGGTGGGGCTGGCTTTACCGTGCACCACAAAGGGGGCGCGCTCTACCTTGCCGCCATAATATTCCACCATGGCTTGGTGGCCCAAACAAATGCCTAACATGGGGACTTTTCCCGCAAGCAGGCCAATAAGCGTCATCATGCAGCCTGCATCCACAGGCGCGCCGGGGCCTGGCGATAACACTAAGGCGGCATTGCCAGCTTCATTTAACAATTTATCGGCGAGGTATTGGGGATTAACATCGTTGCGATATATCACCACCTCAAAACCTAGGCTTCTAAATTGGTCAACCAAGTTGTAAGTGAACGAATCAAAGTTATCCAAAAGATACAACTTGGTGGCTTGTTTTTGCGTTTGTGATTGCTGCTGGGTGCTCATAGTGCACCTCCCAATTTAATCGCCGAGATCACGGCTTGGGCTTTTTGACGGGTTTCATCGGCTTCGGCTTGAGGGTCAGAATCAAATACCACCCCTGCGCCTGCTTGAATGTGCGCCATGCCATTTTTTACAAAGGCTGAGCGAATAACGATACAGGTATCCATATCCCCTAGGGCATTTAAGTAACCCACTGCGCCGCCATAACTGCCGCGGCGGGCTTTTTCGGCCTCGCGCACCAATTGAGAGGCACGCACTTTTGGCGCGCCCACTAAGGTGCCCATGTTCATGCAGGCTTGATAGGCGTGCAGGGCATCAAGATCTGTCCTTAACTGCCCCGTGACTCGGCTCACTAAGTGCATTACGTGGGAATAACGGTCAACTTTAAGTAATTCAGGCACTTTTCGGCTGCCGCTTTGGCTGATGCGGGCGATGTCGTTGCGGGCTAAATCCACTAACATCAAATGCTCTGAGAGCTCTTTTTTATCGAGGCGCAGCTCAAGTTCGATGCGGCTATCTAAGTCAAAATCGATTTCGCCTTGGGCGTTTTTACCGCGCTTGCGGGTGCCTGCTATGGGGTAAACTTCCACTTGGTTGTTACTGGCCTGATATTTAAGGGCTGACTCGGGAGAGGCGCCAAATAAGGTGAAGTCTGGGCCTTTGAAATAAAACATATAGGGGCTAGGATTGGTGAGTCTTAATGCACGATACGCGCCCAGGGTATTGGGGCAAGGCAAGCTAAAACTTCTTGATGGCACCACTTGAAAAATATCGCCGGCCACTATGTGCTCTTTTAAATCCACCACAGTTTGTTTGAATTGTTCATCACTGATATTAACCCGCTCCTGTGCATCTAACGGCTTCAGTGCAGGAGTGGCTAGCGGCTGTTGACAGGCTTGGGTCAGCATAGCCGCGCGCTCAGTGAGTAGCTGCTTATAGCTGGGATCATTATTTGCATCACGACTAGCATCACCATCTGCTGCAACGGGGTTAGGATCAAAAAGATGAGTGATAAGCTCAGACTGCTCAGTTTGGTGATCCGCAAGGATTAAGGTTTCGGCGAGGTAAAAAAGGTAATCTGGGCAATCGTTACTGGCATTTGGCACTGGTGGCAGCGGCTCTACGGTATCGATAAGATCGTAAGCTAACACCCCGCCTAAAAATAAGTCTTCAAATGCGGGCGCCTTGTCGGTTTTGATGGCATTAACCAGTAAGCGCAGCCCATCCAGTGGTGAGGTGGCCTTAAGGCGTGCGTCTTCATCTTGCAGTTCAGTATTCTTAGTGAGCTGCACCACTAAGTGCTCTTCATCTTGTGTTGGCTTGGCATGGCTAAAAAATGCCGCAATGGGTGCAAGCAGGCTAGCACCATTGGGGGTCAGTGCGCTAAAGGTAATTTGATATGCATCGCAGCGGATCATCATGGCTGCGTGGGTCATGATGATGCTTTTAAGGTTTTGCTTACTGGTGACTTCGGCCGATTCGAGTAACAAGGTATGGGGCAAGTCTTGGGTGATGCTGTGATACAAACTTAAGGGGTCGGCATGGTAAGTCAGGCGCTGTTTTTGAGTGCTGACCTTGGCTATGCTAGCCGTCGATGCCCTCTGGATTGAAGTTGGTGCTGTCATCGTCTGTTGTTCCCCGTTATCTAGATTTATCATCGCTACTGCCATTATTTTGCCTATTGAGCCAGCCTTGGGACAGAAAACAAAAAAGCCCGCAAGGTGCGGGCTTTTTGGATAATTCTTGTGTCAATTAAGCACAACGCATCACACCGCCCGAGAAGTTGGGAAGTGCCACCACCAAGAAATGTTTAATAATGCGTGCGTCAGTGTCATTGAGCTATTGGTCTCTATAATTTTTACAAGGTGCTTAATCTGTTAACTTATTCTGTTAACCTATTTTGTTAACCTATTTTGTTAACTTAGTCTGTTAAATTAGTCTGCTAACCTAATCTACTAAAATTGCTTCGATTGCGAGCAAGGCAGGCCTATAGGAAACCTTAGCTGAGCATTAAAGTCAATTGAATATTACTCATTTTGGCACTTTAATGGTATTTTTTCTGTTAACGAGCAAAAAATGCACATTAACTTATGATTGAAATATTCAAAAAGTCGCAGGTTCCAAAAGCTTTTTAGCTCAGTAACGGGTAGAATAAGCCTATGATAACAGACACTCTCTTGGCCGATCTTCACAGCCACACTACCGCTTCCGATGGCCAGCTCAGCCCCACTGAGTTAGTCGCCCGCGCCCTAGATAAAGGGGTACAGATGTTTGCCATAACCGATCACGATACCGTGGCAGGCTTAGAGGAAGCGCACCAGTTTAATAATAATCAGCCACAGCCGCTTAAGCTTATTGATGGGGTAGAGATTTCTACTCGCTGGAACAGTTTTGATATCCATATTGTGGGACTCAATGTGGACAGGGGGAATTCCGTGTTGGCTGATTTTTTAGCCAATCAACGTGAGCTGCGTGAAACCCGCGCCATGGAAATCGGCGAGCGCCTTGCCAAAGCCGGAATAGAAGGCGCCTATGAAGGGGCCAAAGCCATAGCGGGGGATGCGGCATTAAGCCGTGGTCACTATGCCCGCTGGATGGCAGAAAACGGCCATGCGGTCGATATGCCCAGTGTATTTAAGCGCTATTTAGCCCGTGGCAAAACAGGTTATGTGCCTAATAATTGGGGTGATATGGCAAGCGCCATCGAGATTATCCATCAAGCGGGGGGGCTTGCGGTGCTGGCTCATCCTAGCGGCTACAAGTTATCGGCAAAGTGGCTTAAGCGCTTAGTGCGCGAATACAAGGAAGCGGGCGGCGATGCCATGGAAGTGGTGCTTGGGCAACAAAGTTTAGATGATCGTAATAATCTCATCGCATTAAGTCATCAGAATCAATTACTCGGCTCTATCGGCAGTGATTTTCACTTCCCTAGCAATTGGATAGAGCTTGGCAAAAATTTATTCCAGCCCCAAGGCGTTGACTGGGTCTGGCAATCACAATCTTGGGTGAACAGAGTATGAGTCAATTTTTTTATATTCATGATGAAAATCCACAGGCTAGGTTGATTAACCAAGCTGTGGCGATTCTTAAACAGGGCGGTGTTATCGTCTACCCTACAGATTCAGGCTATGCCTTGGGCTGTATGATAGGGGAAAAAGATGCCATGACCCGCATGGTGCGTATTCGTAAAATTGAAAACGATCATAATTTCTCCTTGATGTGCCGTGATTTATCCGAGCTTGCTAACTTTGCCAAGGTGGATAATCAGGCGTATCGACTGCTTAAAAGCTGCACGCCTGGTCCTTATACCTTTATTTTTAAAGCCACTAAAGAAGTGCCAAAGCGCTTACAGTGTGACAAAAAGAAAACCATAGGCATTCGGGTGCCTGACAACTTAATAGCCCAAGCGCTCCTCACCGCCTTAGATGCACCTATGATGTCGACCAGCTTAGTGATGCCAGATGAGCTGTTTGCTGAGTCGGATCCTGAGCACATTCGCGACATTCTTGAGCACCAAGTCGACGCAATCGTACACGGCGGGTATTTGCCTGAAAAACAAACCACAGTGATAGACATGTCGGAAGACACCATAGACGTGCTCCGCCATGGTGCCGGTGACACTAGCGCATTTGAATAGTCAGCTTGAAAGCCGCGGGATAAGTTGTTTAATCCCTGCTCAATAGCGTATACTCGCGCGCTTGGGCGTTTTTCAGTGGTTTTTACAGTGTCTTTGATGGCATTGACAGGTTAACTTTGACGTTAAGTCAAATGAGTTTTTCTTGAGAGTCGCTTTTACTCGAGAGCGACGTTTAATTGAGAACCGACTTGTTCTTGAAAGAGGCAATACAGGATTGAACCTATGCTAGGCACGCAACAAAGTTTGCCATTAGTGTTAGTGCGTGGCCAAGTGTTAGACACTATGCCAACGGACTTGTTCATTCCGCCTGAGGCACTGGAAGTCTTTTTAGAGACGTTCGAAGGGCCGCTGGATCTGTTGCTATACCTAATTCGTAAGCAAAAGCTCGAAGTGGTCGACTTAGCCATAGCCCAGATAACCAGTCAATACTTAGCCTATATTGAAGTGCTGACTGAGGCCCGTATCGAGCTTGCCGCCGATTACTTAGTGATGGCGGCAACCTTAGCTGAGATTAAATCTCGCTTACTATTGCCGCAAATGGTCAATAGTGATGATGAAGAATACGATCCAAGATTGATGCTGCTGCGCCAATTAAAGGCCTATGAAGTTATCAAGCAGGCCGCAGTGGACATCGATGCCTTGCCAAGGCTTGAGCGAGACGTGTTTCAAGCCTGTGCAGCACCAGCCCCCGGGATTACTCCGATGTTAGTGCCGCCAGATGTGAGTTTATTAGACATTGCCAGTGCGTTTGCCCAAGTGTTAAAGCGGGTGGATGCCTTTGAAGAGCATCATGTTAAGCGAGAATTACTCTCCACCCGAGAGCGCATGAGCCAGATTTTAGCTTTGCTGCAAGGCCAATCATTCGTGCCCTTCGAGCAATTATTTGATGTCAGTGAAGGCCGTGCTGGTGTGGTGGTCAGCTTTTTGGCCTTAATGGAACTGGCAAAAGAGTGGCTGGTGGAAATTGTTCAGACCGAGCCCTTGGCAACTATTTATGTTAAAGCCAGTTAGTGGATGACAACATCGATGCAAATAAACACCACACAGTTGAAGCAATTGATAGAGGCAAGCCTGTTTGTATTGGCAAAGCCTATGACAATCAAAGCATTGAAAGAAACTGTCTTGGCGGATTTTGATGTGTCTCGTAAACGTATTCAAGAAGTGATTGATGAGCTACAACAAGATTATCAAGAGCGCGGAGTACAGCTAGTAAAAGTGGCCAGTGGTTATCGGTTTCAAACCCAAGAATTACTTAGCCCCTATTTGCAGCCTTTATGGCAAGAAAAGGCGCCTAAATATTCGCGGGCAACCCTGGAAACCTTAGCCGTCATCGCCTATCGTCAACCTGTGACGCGAGGCGATATAGAACAAATCCGTGGTGTGGCCGTGAGTAGCCACATAATAAAGAATTTGGCTGATAGACATTGGATTAAAAGCGTGGGCCATAGAGATGTGCCAGGGCGACCCGCCCTTTACGCCACCACCAATGATTTTTTAGCTTATTTTGGCTTAACTAAACTTTCGGATCTTCCGCAGTTATCAGATGTTGAGTCACTACAAGCCATGTTTGAGAAAGCCCAAGCCCACGACAGTGAGCAAGGTGATGATCAAACACAGGCTTTACCAATAGAAGAGTTGAACTAATGAGTGAAAAATTGCAGAAAGTCTTGGCCCGTGCAGGCCATGGCTCCCGTCGTGAGATGGAGGCATGGATTGCTGCAGGCCGAGTTAGTGTAGACGGTGAAATTGCAACCTTAGGTGATCGCGTTGAAGTTGACGCTAAAATTCGCATCGACGGTCGCACCACTTCCATTAAAACCGCGGATGATATGATCTGTCGTGTTTTGGCTTATCACAAGCCAGAAGGCGAGATCTGTAGCCGCAAAGATCCTGAAGGTCGTCCAACGGTATTCGAGCGTTTACCTAAAATCCGCGATTCTCGCTGGGTTGCCGTAGGCCGCTTAGACATAAACACCTCAGGCTTGTTGTTATTCACCTCTGATGGCGATCTTGCCAACCGTTTGATGCACCCATCCAACGAAGTTGAGCGTGAGTATGCGGTGCGTACCTTTGGTCAAGTGACAGATGCTAACGTGCAGTCACTGCGCACGGGCGTGATGCTTGAAGATGGCCCTGCGCAGTTTGATACCATCAAGCCTGCGGGCGGTGAGGGGATTAACTCTTGGTGGCATGTGACCCTTAAAGAAGGCCGTAACCGTGAGGTTCGACGTCTTTGGGAGTCACAAGAAATCCAAGTGAGTCGTCTTATCCGTGTGCGCTATGGCATGGTTGAATTACCTAAGACCTTACCTCGTGGTGGCTGGATTGAGCTGCCATTAGATCAAGTTAACTACTTACGTCAGTTAGCGGGTCTAGAAGCGGAAACCCGCAGTATGCTAGGTTCAGATAAGCACAGTGTGGCGCGCTCTAAAGTGAAGAGTTCTAAAATCCGCCGTGCAGTGCAAAAGCATAAAGTTATCTCTAGTCGAGCGAAGCCAAGCCGTCAGCGCGATTAATCTTGGTTTGCAGCGGTAGTTTAGCTGTATTACTGCTAGCACAACTGTCATCGCTAACTTAGCTTCGGCTAAAAAGGTCACTTATCAGAGTGGCCTTTTTTTTATGACTTAAAAACGGCACTCTTTAAGTCAAAGGTAGGTTATCGACATGATTTTGATAGGCATTTGTAGACTTTTTGTTATTTAGTTTTTATTCTGTTTCAGTTATTTAACGTTAACTGGGGTTAATAGATGAATAACTAGCGCTGCAACAATAAATATAAATTCAATATTTTGCACTCAAACTAGAGCTTTGCGCTGATAACAAGGCCCTTGCTTATTATTAAGAATACGCGTAATCGCTAGCCTATAGTAAGGGTTTTCAACTTAACACGTAGAAAAATATTGGCCATATCAAGCATGGTCAATTGAGATGTCAAGGTTCAGTCCTACAGTAATAACAATGTATAGGAAATCGAATGTCAGCAGTTAAAAATCAACTACAACAGAAGCTTATCTATCCGCTGCTGGTACTTTATCTAATTGCTTTTGGCTATTTGAGCCTGCAGCCTTCCCAAGTGGAGACGCTTAACATCTTCATTTTACTCAGCCTTATGGCTGCTGGGCAGTTGCTGTTGAGTTTTTATCTTTTTGAGCGCTTTATTGGCGGACGCCTACAGCGCTTGACGCATTATCTTGATTTAGTCGTGAGTACTGAAGCTGCGCCTGAAAAACCACTACGAGATAAATACCCAGATGAACTTGGTTTGATAATCAATCAACTAAGTGACTTTATCGATGGTCTTAAACAGATTTTGGACGAAGTTCGCCAAGATGCCAGCCGCTTTAAACTGGGGGCAACGGTATTAACCACCCAAATGTCTCAGGCCGAATCTTCTGTGATTAAAAGTAATCAAGCCAATGAGTCTATTACTTATTCGCTACAAGAAATCTCCATGACGGCGGATCAATTATCGGCTAATGCCGGCGAGCTTAAGTCCACGTCACATAAAGTGAATGAATTGCTGCAGTTAGGTACTGCTGATGCACAAGAAAATCAAAGAGGAATGGCGGTATTTGCCAGTGGCATAGAGCAAATGGCGGCATCTTTGGATTTACTTAATACCGACAGCCAGCAGATTGGCAATGTGTTAGCTGTGATTAAAGGGATTGCCGAGCAGACTAATCTTTTAGCACTCAATGCGGCTATTGAAGCCGCCCGTGCTGGTGAGCAAGGCCGAGGTTTTGCTGTGGTTGCTGATGAAGTCAGAGCGCTGGCTTCCCGCACTCAAGATTCAACTATCGAAATTCAGCGCATTGTTGAGCAGTTACAGAGTAAGACGACTAACGCTGTTACTGGAATTGGCGACAGCCTACGCATAAGTCAGCAAAGTTTGCAGCAATGTGAGCGAGTGAGCCGTGCATTTAATGACATTGGTGCCACGTTTACTCAGCTTGAGCAGCTGGCTGGGAATATTACCAGCAGTATTCAAGAGCAACAATCCGCGACTCGCAGCATTAATAGCCAAGCGATGGCGATTTCTGATCTGAGCCAAGAGGTCAGCGTGAATCTTAAGGCCATTGCAGACAAAGCTGCCGAGCAGAAGCATACCTCATCGAATTTAGATTCTGTGCTGGCAAGGGTTTGCGTGTAGCTTGATTGTTGTTTAGAGGCTGAATTGATGTCTAATGATCAGTTAACCATCCTATAGACAGCATCTTTCAGCGTTTAACCTTTACATTTGCGCTTTGGCTAATGCTAATAACTGCGGTAAAAATTCGTTATCTAAAGCGGCAATTTCTTGCTGCTCCTCTAACACCTTATGCAAGATATCAAATCCAGTAAGCGGGTTAGCTAACACCACTCTAAATACTGTGGTGTGCTGCCTATTATAGCGCGCCGGTTGGATGCGAGTACGTGACACAAAAGATTTACCCTGTTCACGCTGATGTTTTTGAATAAACTGAGTTAAACCATCGAGTAATTCATTATATTGAGCCAATGCGGGCCAATTTTGTTGTTTACAAGCAGCGTTCATCGCCAATTGCACTGCGTTAGGCACATAACGATATGTTAACAGGCACAGCTCTGGCTCGGTGATGAGCTCAAAATCTGCGGACGTTTTAATCAGTTCACTGAAAAAACGGGCTTTCTCTAGACTGTTGTTGATTAAAATCTCATAGCCTTCAAGGCCGATTATCTGCAAGCAAGCATGCACTAGCATCGCCATTCCAGGGCGTGAGCCTTCTAAGGTCTGGCTGCCTAAATCTTTTGAGCCCACCCGCAGGATATACTCAGCATGGTGGACGATGGCATTGGCAAGCTCTGGGTCTTTAAATAGCACCATACCTGCGCCCATGGGCACATACATCTGTTTGTGAGCATCTATGGTGACTGAGTCTGCAAGCTCAATGCCCTTAAGAAGGTGGCGATACTTGTTAGACAATAAACTCGCGCCGCCCCAAGCTGCATCTACGTGGAAATGACAACCTAGCTCTTGAGCTAATGCCGAAAGCTCTGTTAATGGGTCAATGTTACCGGTTTCCGTGGTACCTGCCACGCCAACAATTGCCATGACTTTAACATTCTTACTGGCGAGCGTTTTTGCCGCGAGACGCATGGCATCAACGTCGACTTTGTTGTCTGCTGTGGTGGCTATGCTGATGATATTGTCTCGACCAATACCCAGTAAATCCACCGCCTTTCCAAGGGAGTAGTGGCCACGCTCTGAAACTAAAATAGCGATGTCATCAAACCCATAGTGGCGCAGGGCTTTAAGCATGCCCTCTTGATTGACGCCTCTAAATTCACCTTCAGGCTTAAGCAAACGATTACGGGCTATCCATAGGGCAGTAATGTTAGCGACTGTGCCGCCGGAGCAAAAAGCGCCCAGTGAATGGTTAGCACTGTGCATCCACTGCTCATAAAAGTTTGAGTCTTGAGCAAAAACAAGATGATGCATCATGCCTAACACTTGGCGCTCTAGCGGCGTAAAAGCTTTGGAGGTTTCGATTTTAACCAAATTCTGGTTGAGGCCGACCATCATCTTTGACAATGGCAGCACAAAATAGGGTAGGGCTGACGTCATGTGGCCAATAAAGCTGGGCGCCGCAGTATGGACAGAGTGCGCGACGAGGTTTTGCATTATTTCATCTGTATAATCAGAGACAAACCTTGGTGCTGCTGGGATTTTAAAGGCTTGAAAGTCGGTTTCAATTTCGCTTAATGGTTTTTCTAATGCGGCTATGCTGTTACCGAGAAAGCCTGCAAGATCTTCAGATAACTTTTGCTCTATGATACTTAATGTGGACTCGGCGTCTTCTGGTACGGTAAAAATACGTAACATACTGTCTGCTGACGCTTGTGCTTTACGGGGAGTTATCGAGGTCATTCACTGTGCCATCATGATGAAAGAATTGCCGAAAATAGACAGCTTAGTGTCAAAAGTATGCTTATGGCAATAATAAGGTTGCTAACTTTACTGCAAGCTAGATTTAGCATCAAGTGTTAATGGTGGTGCAGGCTGGCTAGAATGAAAATAGCGCTGAAAATGAGGGCAACATCCTTTTGCCCTAAAATCACAAGTCAATTCACTTTGTTAACTTAATGTTAAAGCTAGGTGTTTGCAAGTTAAATTGACCGTTGAGATTAAATTATTATCAAATAGCCATTGTGGGGCTGAGGTGAATAATGATTGAGCAGTTAGCACTAACAATGGAATGCTTTGATGATAAAGGCTTGATCCCGGCGGCAGCTTAAGGGATAATCGCCCCGTTCTTAGCTAATTACATTTACGTAAGTTAATGTAAGCATTATTGAAAAAGTAGCATTTTTCTAAGAAAGCTATGGTGACCCTAGGGTCCCCCCGCAATGATAACTTGTGAACTCGGCCAGGCCCGGAAGGGAGCAACCGCAGCAAGCGACTCGTGTGCCGGGGTGTCGGCTCTAGGGGAGCCTCCAAACTCCCACTCTTATACTACTTCGATAACACCTTGTATTCAGTATATCTTTGCCTTAGTAATACTTATCTAACCATACCTTTTTAACTATCGCTTTTAGGTTCGGCAAGCGGTGTTTCTGCTTTTTGTTGTTCTTCTTGGCGGCGTCTTAAGGTGTTGGCTTTTAAAAATGCCCGTGCTTTCTCTAATGAATCTTGGATCTCTCGCTTCATGTTCTGCAATTCGCTGTAATCCTCAAAGAAATAGGTATCGACTAAGTGCCTGACATAGCGTACTGGAAGTTGATTGAGGGTGACGCAACATAAATCTGCTAAGAACTCTTCTGGTAATTCATCCATCAAGCCTTCATCTTTTAATATTTCCATTAATAGAACTTCATAATAATTTCGAATTTCTAGTTGCATCTTGAGCTCCAAAGAGAAAGGTTTTGTTAAATGTAATCAAAGAATTTGATTATCGCAACGACATCCATAGACCAAAGATGGGGTCTCGCCGACGGGAGGCAGAATGTTTAGGTGCGATTGTTATTATTATCGGCATTAATTCTAGTCTAACTTTCTAATAATGGCTTAAAAAAGAATGGCTTTTAGTAAAGCCCTATAGAAATACTGTCTCTAAGGGCTTTTTGGACTTCAGTGCTATGGTGCAATTTAAAGCTGCTTGATAGCCCAGCTCATAAATTCTTTTTGGGTGGCTTCGTCTGCCTGTAACCACCAATGTTGAAGCATTTTTTGCGCATGCTCATTTGGAGTAACAGTCGCAGGGGCTGTTAATGCTGCGGCAGACACAAGAGAATAGTCGGCTTTTGGTGCTATCGCTGTAGGCGCTATATCGGTAACGGTGGGCGTAGTCGCTGGCACTATAGCTTCAGGCTTAATAGTCATTTCAGCTGCTTGGGTGGCGCTTGCTATCACGGGCTCTGATTTATTTGTAAACAGTTGACCAAAGAATGATTTCTCTTCAATTTGAGTTTGAGTAATGGAGAAATCTACCGCTTGATTATCATCGCTACTGATAATTAATTTGGGCTCTTTGGCGAAATTTTTAGGGTCTTTAATGGCGCTTTTTACTGGGGACAATAGGTACTGCTTTCCCTCTTCTGCCACTAGAGTGAGAATAATAGGTGAGGATTTAACAAAGGTCTGGCTGTCGCTAAAATCATCTTTAACTAAGTCATGGTAACGAAGCGCAATCTTATGGCTGCCTGCTGTTAGTGGTAAATCTTCCTGATGAGTAAACTTGTTGGTTGCTATATTTTTGCCGTCTAATGCTAAATATTCAAAAGACATAGGGATAGTGAGATTGGCGGCGAACACTGCCGATGAAGAGGCTAAGATCAGCAAAGCACCTGCGGTTTGAAAAAGTTTCATTGTTACTCCTTAACGTTTATCACTGTAATGTGGGCGTTCTAATAATTGAATACGTTCTTCGATGTAGCTCATGGCTTGACGGCATTTCCCCAGCCGTTTATGGGTCGCAAGGATCTCATTTTGCAATGCAATCTTATCATTTGGATGACAGGATGCCAGATTAAGTTCCATTTGAGCAATTTTTTGAGTGATCTTATCGGCCCAATTTAAATGCTTATTGAGTTCAGCATACAGCTCATGACTATTTTGCATCACGTTACCAGCTATCCAGCCAAAGCCGCTGCTGGCATGGGTCGACTGTTGGCGTTTAGCAAAAAAAGCCCGTTTGCTGTTTTTTTGTTGCTCAGCACTTTTGATATTAATGTTTGTGGTGTTGAGTGCACGTTTAAGGGCGGTAAATCTGTCTTGAACACGCTCACAACTTAGGGTGATAAGCTGGGCATCAAGCTTAAGTGAAAGCTGTTTTTCCAGTTGATTAATGCTTTTCTTTAATTGCTCAATACAGGGAGATAATTTGGCGCCCTGTTGAATAAAAAGCTGATTATTGAAGCGCTCCACATCTTGCAAAAGCTTACCTTGAGAGACGGGTATATTGGCATCATGCTGGAGTACTTCTTGCTCGAGTTGGGCAAGTTTAGCCCTTAAGTTTGCGACAACTTGGTTGTTATTCATTGCCATGCCGTCCAGGTAAGGTTCGCGGCCATGGCCAGCACTATGATAATAAACAAAGGCTTAATAAAAGGCACGCCAAAACGGATCGCAGAATGTGCACCAATGTAAGCGCCTACCATCATGCAAACCCCTATCCATAGGCCTACTAACCAATGCACTTGCCCAAGAGCTGCAAATAAAACTAAGGCGGTTGCGTTGCTGATCGATGTCATGGCACGGGCTAAACCGCAGCTATTAAGCAAGGGTAATTTGTGCAACTTGATTGAGGTTAAGGTCCAAAATGCACCAATGCCAGGGCCCGCAAAGCCGTCGTAGGCGCCCAAACTGACTCCTTGCGTCCACTGCTTTGTCGCAGAGCTTGGAGTGGTTGGCGCATTATGATTTTCATCCATCAGTTTTGGGCTGAATAAGGTATACAAGGCTATGCCTATGATAAGTATGGGTAAGATTTTTTCTAACCATTCAGGCTCGACCAAGAAGACCGCAATGGTGCCTATGATGGCACCAATAAAGGTTGCCCCTAAACTGTGATACCAGAAAGAAGGCTCAAACAGCTGCTGCTTATAATAGGTGAGGCTAGCAGTGAACGAGCCAAAACAGGCCGCCAGTTTATTGGTACCAAGGGCAATATGCGGCGGCATACCTATGGTTAATAAGGCTGGGATGGATAATAATCCGCCGCCGCCAACGATAGCATCAATAAATCCTGCTACAAGGCCAACTAATGCCAACATGGCCCAATGGCTAGGTTCTAATAACAATTCCACGTATTTTTTACTCGATTATTCAATAACTCGGCGAAAAGGAGGCAGCGCATCTATCAGTGATTTACCGTAACGTTTGGTCACTAGGCGCCGATCTAAAATAGTGACTCGGCCATAGTCTTGCTCTTTTCGCAGTAATCTACCACAACTTTGGATCAATTTTCGTGAAGCGTCAGGGATGGTGAGTTGCATGAAGGGATTACCGCCCTTCATTTTGATGTATTCGGCGTGAGCTTGCTCCACGGGCGATGTGGGCACAGCAAAAGGCAATTTAGTGATGATTAAATTTGTTAAGTAATCGCCGGGCAAATCCAAACCTTCTGAGAAACTGCCGGTGCCAAAGATGACACTGGCAAGGTGTTGATCGCAGCGAGCTTTATGCTGCTCAAGGAGCTGTTGTCTTGGGGCTGTTCCTTGGATAAATAGCTCATCTTTAGTGAGTTTTTTCTCAACAATTTCAGCAACTTTTTCCATTTGCCAATAAGAGGCAAATAACACCAAACTTGCCATTTCGCCTTCAAGTAATGCAATTATCTGCTCGGCTAACTCTTGAGTGAAATCATCATCAGTGGGTTCGTTACGCATCTTAGGGATAAATAAGGTGGCGTTATTTTCATAATCAAAAGGTGATTGTAGTGCTAAAAAACGGCTGCCATCATTAATGCTTAACCCCACTTGATGGGCAAAATGACTAAAGTTGTTTAGCGCTCGCAGCGTCGCGCTGCAGAGTACTACCCCAGCGGCCTTTTGCCATAGCATGGACTCCAGCATAAACCCGACTTCAATGGGCGAAGCGCAAAATAAGTAGTCTTGTTGTTTACCAGTGATGAGCTCGGCCCACCTGGCCATAGGCGCGCCTTTGTTGCTGTCTTCTTTTGCCATCATTTTCCACAGCTTTTGCAGGTTATCTAAACGTTGCAAAATAAAACCTGTTTCTGACAACAAGGCTTCAGCTTGATGTTTGGGCACCTCACCGTCTTTAATGGCTTCACTGAGTACAGATTGAATTTTTGTGAATTGCTTTAGTCCTTGATTTGATGCAGTGGCTAAGTTTTCTGCTTGAATAAGTAAGGCTTGAGGCAATTTTCCGTGCTCGAAACGCATTCTCACTTCTGGGTTGGCAAATTGCTGCGGCTGAGTATCGCAAAAATGTGCCACTTGATTGAGCAAAGACGTTAACTCGGAGATATGATCCAGCATCGCTTGTACTGGTGCGATAATGTGAGTGGTTTTGAGTTGGTTTTGTAATTTGCTGCAGGTTTTAGCGGCTTTCTCTAACCAATCGCTAGCGCCCCTTAGGGTGGCTTGTGCGCTGGAAAAGTCTCTGGCGACTATGGGCAAATGATGGGCTTCGTCAATAACATAAAACATGTCTTCGGGATCAGGCAAGATAACACCGCCGCCTAATTCTAAGTCCGCAAACAATAGGCTGTGGTTGACGATAAGCACGTCCCAAGTTTCTACATCTTCCCTTGCCTTATGAAAGGGACAGTTATGGTGACTCGCCACTTGGCGGTGGCAACTGTGTTTATCACAACAGATTTGCTGCCATAAAAAATCGGGAATAGGGGTTTTAAGGGTGTCGAGCTCACCATTCCAGCGTTTTTTGTGGTAATCCTCATGCAATTGCCCTAAGGCTTCCACTTGGCTTTTGTCTGGTTTGGTTTGCCACATGGCCATTTGCGCGCTGTCTTGGCTGCCAAGCATGGCCTCGAGCTTAGCCAAACACACGTAGCGCTGGCGACCTTTAACTAAGCCAAATTTAAAATCGAGACCAGAATTGGCTAAAAAGAACGGCAAGTCTTTATGCAGCAGTTGCTCTTGCAGTGCGACTGTGGCAGTGGCAATACAGACTTTCTTCTTGTTACCGACGGCTAGCGGTATGCTACCCAATAGATAAGATAACGACTTACCAATACCTGTGCCAGCTTCAACCACTATGATGCGCCTGTCTTTGTCGTATTCACCGGCTAAGGTTTTAGAGATCTCGGCCACCATGAAGTTTTGCTCGCGCCGTGAGCGAAATTGAGGCATCGCCGTGGCTATGCCTTTATAAATGGTGCGGATCTGGGTCTTTATCTTATCCGATAGCATGCTTAAGTATTAATTCTTTATTAACTGACTTATGCTGTACATAATAACAGTGAATTGACCGTCTAAGAACAATAATAAGCACAATAAAACTTCAGAACCTGAGTTTAGGCATTGTTAGAGGGCATGCAAAAGATGCTCTCTCGCGGTTTTTTCCGTCAAAAACCTTGCTTCATAGTGACTCAATAACCCTAAAAAATAACGCTAAATAAGATGGCTATGTCACCCGAGAAACTCACCAGTATTAAAGGCCGTATCCTGACTCGCCATACCTTGTATCGTGAAGGTCGCACTGTATTGCAATATTTTATTAAAACCTTACAAGGTCCAGTGCTCATTGAACGGGACAATGCTGAAGTGATTTGCTTTTGTCGGCAAGCAGATGCACAAGGTTTAAGTCAGTTATTAGCAGGTCAGCTCTATGGTCAGTATCGCTTGGTTAATATTGAACTGAAAAGCTTTCATCATGAGCCGCTTGCTTGTATTTATTTAAAAACGGTCAAACAGCTTAGGTTGGTTATTCGAATTGCACAGGACAGAGGTATTGCGCTTTTTGAAAGTGATATTAAAACGGAGCAACGTTTTTTAATTGAACGTTTTATTGCATTAGACGCGGAATTTCTAGGTCAGTGGCAGAATGAACCTTCATCTAAAAGCTTAACTTCATCGGAATCTTCAGCCCATGGTTCACCAGCACCAGAAACGCGCCACCAACCCCAGCAACTGCCGCTGCTTTCGTTATCTCGGGCACGAAAAACTGACATCGAAGTGGATTTAACCGTGGTTTCACTGGATTTTGAGTGCGCCATGTCAGGGGAACTGTATTCAGTCGGCTTATACGGTGACAAAGAGGGTGACCATAAGAATGTTGGCAACGACAACAGTGGGTCGCATTACCAGAAGGTGATCATGATTGGTGAGGCGCAAGCTGATGCCAGTCCATGGATTGAATGGGTCAGTAATGAGCGCGCCCTTATTATAAGGCTTATCGCTTGGTTTGATGAGTACGACCCCGATGTGATCATCGGCTGGGCTGTGGTGACTTTTGATTTGGCGCTTTTATATCGCCGCTGTTTAGCACTGGGCATTAGCGCCTCATTTGGCCGTAATGGCCAAGCCTTAAGCTGGAAAGTTGCCGATAAATTTAGGCCAGAGACCTTATCACTACCTGGACGAGTGGTGCTGGACGGCATAGATTGGTTAAAAGCGGCTTTCTATCAATTTGATCGTTATTCGCTAGAGTTTGTCTCCCAAGCGCTGCTTAAAGAAGGCAAGGCGATAGATCATGTGGAAAACCGAGCGGGGGAGATAAGCGAATTATTTCAAAACAATAAACAGGCATTGGCCCAATACAATATTACCGATTGCCGCTTGGTGTGGGATATTTTTGCTAAAACAGAGCTGCTGGCCTTCGCACTAGAGCGGGCTAAGTTAACAGGGCTGGAGTTTGGCCGAGTCGGCGCCTCCATTGCTGCCTTTAATCATCTTTATTTACCTCATCTTCATCGTCACGGCTTTGTGGCGCCAAGCGTTGCTGCTAGTCAGGGGATTGAAAGTCCCGGCGGCTATGTGATGGATTCAGTACCAGGATTTTATAAAGATGTATTAGTGCTGGATTTTAAAAGCCTTTACCCTTCTATTATTCGCACCTTTTTGATTGACCCCAAAGGGCTTATCACAGGGATGCAAGAGCTGCCTGAACACACAGTCGCAGGTTTTTTAGGCGCCAGATTTAGCCGTGAATCACCTATATTGCCGACACTCATAGCATCATTATCGGGCCAGCGAGAGATGGCAAAACGTAACAGCAACAATCCGTTATCCCATGCCATTAAAATCATCATGAATTCACTCTATGGCGTATTAGGCTCGAAGGGCTGCGTATTTCACGACGCTAAACTTGCAAGCTCAATTACCATGCGCGGCCATGAAATCATGAAGCAAACGCGGCGCTGGATTGAAGAGTTGGGCTATCAAGTCATCTATGGCGACACGGACTCAACCTTTGTCTGGCTAGGTGAAAACCATAAGGTCGGGAACATTAACGCGTTAGGGCTCAACATAGCCCAAAATATCACTGAAAAATGGCAACAGAAATGTGAACAGGAATTTAATATCGAAAGCTTTCTAGAGCTTGAGTTTGAAACTCATTACAGCCAATTTGTTATGCCAACCCTAAGGGGATCTGAAGAGGGCAGTAAGAAACGTTACGTTGGCGCTAAAATCGACCCCCAAGGTCAAATGAGTTTAGTGTTTAAAGGCATGGAACAAGTAAGAAGCGATTGGAGCCCGATAGCTAGGCGTATTCAGTACCACCTTTATGAAAAGCTATTTGCAGGGGAGGATCCGGTCAATTTTATCGAGCAAGAGCTAAAAGCATTAAAGAAGGGAGAACGTAACTCAGAGCTGGTCTTTCGAAAGCGTCTAAAGCGTGATATCTCAGAATACACAGCTAAATCTTCTCCCCATGTCAAAGCCGCCGCACTGCGATGTGAAGCTAGTGGTGATATATCCTTTGGACTTAAAGGCGCAACGGTTGAATATGTGATAACAAAACAGGGCGCGCGCGCGATACAGAGCCCAAAGCTTGATTATGATTACGACTACTATATAGAAAAACAAATTAGACCCATTGCCGAACCTATCTTAGGTTTATTGCATCGCAGTTTCACTGAGCTGCTCTCAAATCAATTACAGCTTCTTTAAAGTGAGTATTATCATGAAGGGATACATGTGTCAATTTACATCAACGCATTAAATGTCACCTTTTGTTAACCATTTTTTTGATTTGTATGCTTTACGATCTAACTGTAATTTTAAATGAACAGATTAGATTTCAGTTAGTGTACAAAGGCGCTTTTTTGTCCACTCGAGTGTTCAATTAATCAATAAAAGCATGGACTATGTTGATAAAGTGTTTGAAATGTGTTTTTATTGCGTTATCCTGATGTTTGACTTGTAACTATTGTTCCTAAGTCAGCACCAAACCAACCATATAAAGGTTGGAATTATAAGAAAGACCAAATATCCAGGGAGACATACAATGAATAAGAATTTACTGGCTAAGTCAGTGCGTTTCGCATTGATAGGTGGTGCAACAGCTGCAGCTTTCACCGCACCAACCGCTTTTGCCGCTGAAGATGGCGCTAAAGTTGAACGCATTGAAGTAACAGGTTCACGTATTAAACGTGCAGATATGGAAACCGCTAGCCCAGTATCAACTATTGATGCTCAAGCTATTTTAGCCTCTGGCGCGACATCAATCGATGGTATTTTGCAGAGCATGACTGCTGCGGGTGGTGCAATGACTAACCCGGGTATTAATAATGGCTCTGGTGGTAATGCTCGTGTGAACCTTCGCGGTTTAGGCTCTGATAGAACTCTAGTTCTTGTTAATGGCCGTAGAATGATCGCATCCGGCACAGGTGCTGCTGCATCAGTTGATTTAAACACTATCCCAGTTTCTATGATCCAGCGCATCGAAGTATTAAAAGACGGTGCTTCAGCAATCTATGGAACTGACGCTATTGCAGGTGTGGTCAACGTTATTCTTAAACGTGATTTTGAAGGTTTAGCTGTTAACGTTCAGACTGGTGTGTCTGGAGAAGGCGATGGCGATGAAACTAGCTTAGACATTACCTTAGGTGCTAATTCAGACCGTGGTAATATTGTTGCCAACCTTCAATACACTAATCGCGGTGAGGCTCGCCAGTCTGATCGTAGTTTTTCTAACTGCCCCATAGCTGAAACTGGAGATAATGGCAGCAGAAGCCTTTACTGTGCAGGTAGCTCATACTCAGAAGGTGGTCATGTTTGGGGTAATAAGAACCATGGCATTACACCTACTGGACCTGAAGATGCCTATGCTATTGGTAATTCAGGATATTATGGACACTACGTCGACAGTGGTAAGCTAGACTCTAAAGGTGTTGCAATACCAAAGTTTGAATATTTTGATAAGACAAAAACAGAAGCCGACTTAAGTGGTCGTGGTGGCCCATACCGTGATTTTGTTGATAGCGGTGATAATAATGACAGATTTAATTATTCAAAAGACAGCTATCTTTCAACGCCGATGGAGCGTTTGAATTTAACTTTTGCTGGCTCTTATGAATTAAATGATTCAATGCGCTTCTTTAGTGAAGCTATGTACACTAAGCGTTGGTCTTCACAGCAAATGGCTCCTCAGCCAGTTTGGAATAGCTCATCATGGGTATATAACCCTATCAGTGGTGGTGGTGTTAATGGCGTTGCAGGTTGGATGACTGATGAGTTAATGCCATTTGCTCAGGTTGGTGAGAAACTGGAATATGGACGCCGTATGGCTGAAACTGGTACTCGTGACTTTAGTCAGGTTGTAGATACAGTTCGTTTAGTCGTCGGATTGGAAGGTGAGTTTGATAATGGCTACTCATGGGATGTCTCTTATAATAAAGGTAAAAACGACTCAGTTGAAACTTTAGCTAATTTACATAACCTAGGTTCGATCAATAGTGCTGTAATGGCAGGGAAATTTGATCCTTTCCTTCAATCTTCTTGGGTTGATGAAAGTATTGCCCCATATGTTTACACCGAAGTTAAGAGTGGTGGCAGTGAGATGGATATCTTCGCTGCATCTTTATCTGGCGAAGTTATGGAGTTGCCAGCCGGTTACTTAGGCTTTGCTGCAGGTGTAGAACATCGTGAAGAGGCTGCTCATTTCACGCCTGATTCACTAACGGCACAAGGCTTAGCTAATGACCCTCGTGAAGACCCTACAGCTGGTTCGTTTACTGTAAATGAAGCATTCCTAGAGTTAGGCGTTCCATTACTAAGTGATTTACCATTTGCTGAACAAGTTGATTTAAGTGCTGCGATGCGCTATTTCGATTACAGTACATTTGGTGATGATAGTACTTGGAAATTAGGTCTAACATGGCGTATGAATGATGAGATTATGTTCCGTGCTGGTCGTTCAACTGCGTTCCGTGCTCCAACAGTAGATGATTTATTTGGTGGTAGATCTCCATCATTTGAACAAGTTCAGCATCCAGCATCAAGTCAAGATCAAGCGGAGGTTACTGAAGGTGGTAATCCTGCATTAACACCTGAAGAAGCAGATATTCTGACAGTAGGTGTCGTACTAGAGCCTAGCTTTGTTGAAGGTTTATCTTTAACTGTCGATTATTACGATATTGATATTGAGAATGCAATTAATAGTGTAGATGCATCATACGTTGCTACTCAGTGTTTAGGTTCTAATGGTCAAAATATCAATACTGGCACAGCTTTATGTCAAGCTGCAAATATTGCAATTGATGGTACTGGTAGAATTACTTTTGATAATGGCTTACAAAATATTGGTGGGCAAGCAACATCAGGTTATGATGTCAATATAGCTTATACTTTTGAAGGCTTAGGTTTAGATTGGCGTGCAGGATTAGATACTTCGATTCTAACTAAGTTTGATGAATCAGACCAAGACGGCAATATTATTGATTATAAAGGTTTTATTACAGCAGGTGCAGGTGCTTATGCAGAGCTTAAGTCAAACTTTAGCTTAAATGCATCAGCTGATGATTGGGGCTTAACTTATGAATTGCGTTATATCGACGGTATGACTTCGTTCTTAGGTAAGTGTACAGCTGATCCATCTTCTTGTAATACACCAACAGTTGATAGTATTGTTTATCACGATTTATCTGGCTATTATGACTTGACCAATAATATTTCATTGTCTGCTGGTATAAATAACGTGTTAGATGAAAAACCACCATATTACACGGGTAGTAATGACTCTAATACAGACCCTTATACTTATGATGTAATGGGGCGTTACTTCTTCGTTAGAGCAAGCATGAAGTTCTAATCGAAATAAGTATTTCTACTCGCTATTTAGTAGGAATATATAAAGTTAAGCCCTAAGCGTAAGTTTAGGGCTTTTTATTACTATTTATTTAAATAAAGATTAAAATTTCTGATTATAAAAGCTAAATGAACTTTATACTTTTTTGTTAGGTTTTTATGATACTAAAAAGGATGCTTGTATTATGAAATTATTAAGTTTAAACACTGTTTTTCTTGTTAGCGTATGCGGTCTATTTTTTGGTTGTTCAAGTACTGAAAACACAACGGCAAGTGTGAGTGAGGGGAATGTATCTACACAATCAAAAGCGGAAGAGCTTGGCTTGAAGTGCCAAATGACAAAGTCAACAGGTACACACATGAAGAGAAAAAATTGCACAACTCTAGCACAGCGTGAAAGAGAAGAAGCAGAAGGTCAAAAGTTCATTCGTAGTGTTAAGTCAGGTATGGCAGAAAGTAATTAATTTTGGCTAGATTTAGCCATAACTAAAAACTCATAAAATTTAATATTTTTGATAAGTAGTTATGGCCCTTTATCTTTTTGAAAATGGCTACACGAATTTAACTTCGAAGTGCGGCACTCACCAAATTAAGCGGCTAATTGTTTAAGCACAACAGCTGGCTGCTTAAACTTCAAACATTTCTTAGGTCTGTAATTAATCCTGTTCTGGGCAAATAAGATGATGTCGTCGCTTACAGTCCTTAAGTTAGTCCCTTTTTTTACATATTGCCTTAATAAACCGTTGGCATTTTCATTGGCGCCCCGCTCCCAAGAACTATACGGATGAGCAAAGTAAAACGAGGTATCTAGCGCCTTGGCTATGACTTCATGATGAGCGAATTCACGACCATTATCGGCAGTTATAGTGTGCACATATTGCTTATAAGGCATCAATAATTCGATAGTCGCTTTAGTCACATCTTCAGCAGATTTTGAGGCCACTTTCTTTATTAAATAAAAACGTGTCTTTCGCTCTAAAATTGTCACTATTGAACCTGTCCCATGCTTGCCTAATACGGTATCGATTTCCCAATCACCAAAACGTTCGCGAGTATCAACAATGGCAGGTCTAGAGTCGATAGAGGTGCCATTTTTAATCGCCGGCGCTTTCTCTTTTTTACCTCTGCGATAGCGCTTATGACCTTGCCGTAGGTGGCGATATAGCTTGCCGCCTTGACGTTTAATCTTGAATCGGGGAACGTATATTTGGCTGAATGACGCCGCATCTTACACGCACTGGCTTGAGAGCTGTCAGGACAATAACCAGGGCCAGATCGTGAACGTTATTTGAGCGATTTAAGAAGAGTATTGACCTGATCACGTGCTTGTGATCTTATACTCCTTTTTCAGGAGTCAGGTTATGTATATCGAATCATTCAAGCAACATTTTAGTGCTATTGACGACCACCGCCAAAGTGCAAAAGTCACCTATCCTCTGTTCGATATACTGTTCGGTTCACTGTGCGCTGTTATTGCTGGTTCTAATGCTTGGTTCAAAAAACAAAAAATGTTCATCGATGGGATCCCTGCTGACGATACCATTGCCAGGATAGTTTCTATGATTGATCCTGATAGCTTTAATGCCTGTTTTCTTGCATGGATGAAGTCAGTTCACCAGCTGACTAATGGAGAAGTCATTGCGATTGATGGAAAGGCGCTACGTGGTTCATATAATCGTGATGATCGAAGCAGCACTATCCACATGATAAGTGCCTATGCTTCAGTGAATAAGCCAGTACAGGGTCAATTAAAAGCAGAGCAAAAAAGTAATGAAATCACAGCCATTCCAACCCTATTAAAAATGCTAGACCTGCGCGGAGCGCTAGTGACAATCGATGCTATGGGCTGTCAAACGGCTATTGCTACAACGATTATCGACAAAGGTGGTGACTACCTACTAGCGGTAAAAAACAATCAAGGCAACTTAGCTAAAGCAATAAATAAAGCGTTTAGTCCGCATCGTTCAGCTGGCTTAAGTGATGACCATGTCAATATAGAAAAAAGCCATGGTCGTATAGAAAATCGAGCCTGCTATGTGCTGAGTTCTGCTGCACTTGACGGTGATTTCACACATTGGGGAGCACTGAAATCCATCGTTATGGTTGAAAGCTTTAGGGCTGTTAAAGGTAAGGCGGCGAGCCTTGAATATCGTTACTATATCAGTTCGAAAGTGTTATCAGCAGAGCAAGCCTTAAGTGCGACTCGCGAACATTGGGGGATCGAGTCAATGCACTGGATCATGGATGTCAGCATGAACGAAGATGCATGCCAGATCTACAAAAATAACGGCGCTGAAAATCTCGCTTACTTAAGGCACATATCGCTAAACATGCTGCAAAAAGAGCCGATAAAGCTCAGCATTGTTGGTAAACGAAAGCGTTGTTTAATGAATCCAGAATTTCTGGAGAAGGTGTTAATCGCTGGATTATGTGCGCCGACTAAATAATGAACATTCATACGGTTGCCCTAGGACAATAACCCTGCAGGGCATGACAACGTTTTAGTTCTCGATAGACAGTCGCACGATGACAATTGATAGCTTTTACAATCAAAGCTATCGAAACACTCTGGTCTAAAAAGGACTGAAATCTGGTATCTTCTTCTCTCATTCAACTGCTGATAACTCATAGTGATACTCTTTTTTCTTTGGCGAGATAAAGCCTACCACTTTCAGCTGTTGGCTTCTTCTACGCCTCAATTAAGAGTGTCGCAGTTATTATCTGAATTCGGGCTTCTTTAATAGTTGGTGGTATTTTAACTAGTTCGGTCTTGCATTTACTCAATATTAGCCAAAAAACTCATCTTTGTATTGGTTAATTTTATCTGCTTCATCTTAGCATCAATTATTACTCATCTTTCCAGTGATTTCCTATGTTTGAAATGTTGACACAGGTCAACATTTTGTGGAATGATGCCAGCGGGTCTGTGCCTATATAGGTACAGAAAAAGGGAAGAAAACAAACAATCACAAGATAAAGACATGCCAAGTCAGTATATTGACGTTTCATCTATATGATTATCAATATTTTGTATTGGTTAAGCTTTTTAATTCACATCAAATTGGTTGGGAACTATGTCCAAGGTAAGCAATAGAACTAAAATCGCTACTGCACTGGTTGGCGCGCTGGCTTTAGCTGGCAGCAACTTGGTAGTTGCAGATCCTCTTACCGACGTGCAAAAGGCTGATAGCAGAATTCATGCTGAAGCAGCGGCGTCGCAGCAGAAAGTTGACAAATATTACGATCAAGCTCAAGACATGCAGTTTGAATATGGCAATGTTGCTGATGAGCGTGAGTCACTAAAATCTTATAATGATTACGTTGCTGGTCTGGTCGCTGACCAAGAGAACTCAATGCAACTTATTCAAGGTGATATCAACGGTGTTGACAAGTTACGTCAAGGCGTAGTGCCATTGATGTTTAAAATGGTTGATGCATTAGAGCAGTTTGTTAAATTGGATTTACCATTTAACACTCAAGTGCGTACTGACCGTGTTGAAAACCTAAAGACAGTATTAAATACAGCTGAAGTCACATTAGCTGAAAAATATCGTTTGATTTTAGATGCATATAGCATCGAACGTGAATATGGCAATTTCGTTGCTGTTGAAACGGGTAAGTTGGAGTTGAACGGTAAAGAAGTACTTGTTGATTTCTTCCATTTAGGTCGTATCGCATTGTATGCACAAAGCTTAGATCAAAAGACAGCATGGATGTTTGATGCTGAATCTAAAACATGGAATGAGCTAGAAGACAGCTATCTACGTGATCTAACTAAGGGTATCCGTATTGCTCGTAAGCAAGGCGCTCTAGATTTGTTCGCATTACCACTTCCAGCTGCGGAGACTGCACAATAATGAAGAAGTTAATTACTACAGCTGTGCTAGCTGCCAGTTTCTCTTTAACAGCCATGGTATCTGCTGCAGATGCGCCAAAGAGCATTGATCAATTACTTAAGCAAGTTCAAATTGACCGTGCAAGCGATGGTAAAACTAACGCTAAGCGTGAAAGAGAATTCCAAAATGAACGCGGTGATAAAGCGGCATTGTTAAAGCGTGAAAAAAATGCTTTGGCTGCTGAAAGACAACGCGGTAAAGATTTAAATCAAGCCTTCTTAGACAATGAGCGTAAATTAGCTCAGTTGGAAGAAGACTTAAAAACTGCTCAAGGTGACTTGGGTGAAATGTTTGGTGTTGTTAAAGGTGAAGCAGGTGATTTCGCTGGTAAACTTGCAGCATCTAACACTAGCGCCCAATTCCCTGGCCGTGACGCTTTTATTGCCGACCTTGGTGCACGTAAGCAGTTACCAAAAATTGAAGAGTTAGAGAAGTTTTGGGAAGCTCAGCTTTTCGAAATGGTTGAGTCTGCAAAAGTTGTTAAATTTGCCGGTTCAGTAACGGATATCGATGGTAACGTTGTTGAAACAACGATTCACCGCGTAGGCCCGTTCAACCTAACCGCTAATGGTAAGTATGTTGTTTACAAACCAGAATTGAACCTAATTCAACAGCTATCACAGCAGCCTGAAGGCTATCAAGTGAGTGCAGTAGGCTCATGGGAAGAGACTTCAACGGGTATTGCGCCTTTCTATGTTGACCCTGCGCGCGGCGTGTTATTGAACATCTTCACTAACAAAGCTAGCATTGAAGATCGTATCGAAGCGGGTGGCCCAATTGGTTACATTATTATTGCCTTGCTAGCTTTAGGTGCGTTAATTGCCGTAGAGCGCCTTGTCACTCTTACCATCATAGGTGGCAAGGTTAACAGTCAGCGTAAAAATATTGATAACCCAGGCAACAATGCCTTAGGTCGTATTCTTAAAGTTTATCAAAATAACAAAGATGTAGATGTTGAAACATTAGAGTTAAAACTTGATGAAGCTATCTTAAAAGAAACACCAGCATTAGAAGCACGTATTTCTATCATCAAGGTATTAGCAGCTATCGCGCCTATGATGGGTCTTTTAGGTACAGTTACTGGTATGATTGCCACATTCCAATCTATCCAGTTATTCGGTACTGGCGATCCTAAGTTAATGGCTGGCGGTATCTCCATGGCGCTTGTTACTACGGTACAAGGTCTGATCGCAGCATTACCATTAATGTTATTACACGCAGTTGTTGTTGCTCGTAGCAAGTCAATTGTTCAAGTTCTCGAAGAGCAAAGTGCTGGCATTATCGCTGAGCATGCAGAGAAGAGGGCTAACTAATGATGCTAATCCTGATGGATATTTGGGATTCCGTCAGGGGCTTCATGGCCTCCGGAGGTGATGTCCTCTGGTTGGTAGCGGCTGTGCTATTTCTTATGTGGGTGTTAATGCTCGAGCGTTATTGGTATCTCAATTGGATATCTCCAGCGCAGCATAAAGCAATAGTATCAGCGTGGGAGTCAAGAGATGAAACAACGTCTTGGCACGCACATCGTATCCGTGAAGCTTGGGTGTCCCAGGCGAAGCAAGATTTAACTGCACGTATGTTGCTAGTCAAAACTTTGGTTGCTATTTGCCCTATGATAGGTTTGTTGGGTACAGTAACAGGTATGATTTCAGTATTCGACGTGATGGCAGTTCAAGGGACGAGTAATGCTCGTTTGATGGCGGCTGGTATTTCAATGGCGACCATGCCAACAATGGCAGGAATGGTTGCGGCATTATCAGGAGTGTTCTTTAGCACTCGTCTTGATGCAAAAATGAAAATCAGTTTAGAAAAGCTTAAAGACAGCATGCCTCACCACTAGAGAGAGATTGAACATGGCACGTAAGAAGCATTCCAGTATGGATGAGGAAGCACAAATTGATATGACCCCGATGCTAGACATCGTGTTTATCATGCTGATCTTCTTTATTGTAACCACATCGTTTGTTAAGCCATCTGGCTTAGACTATAACAAGCCAAAAGCGTCACAGGCTACGTCTAAACCTTCGGCTAACATTTTCATCGGCGTCAGTAAAACTGGTGTCATTATGATGGAAAATCGTCAAGTTGATATCGAGCGTGTAACAGCAAACGTCGAACGTATGTTAGCTGAAGCACCAGAAGCTGCGGTACTTATTCAAGCAGACAAAGAAGCGCAACATGGCTTAGTTGTTAAAGTACTTGATGAAGTAAAAGCTGCGGGTATTGACAAAATTTCTGTGTCGGCGGGGAACGAATAATATGCTAAGAGCACTAGTATCAATCTTAATTGGTGCTGCTGTGACTTTTGGTCTGTTCGCTTTTATGGCGTTCTTAGTAGGCGGCGGTGCCACACGCAACGCCGATTCTACAGAGACCCCTGTTATCGAAATCACCATGGATAAACAGGATTCGAAAGCACAGAAGAAACCAAGGGTGACACCTAAGCCACCCCCACCACCGGAGCAGCCACCAAAGCCGGAGACGACTCCGCCTGATACATCATCTAATATAGACACTAATATGTCGTTTAATATGGGGGGTTTACAGTCTGGTGGTGTGAGTACTGGGTTTAAACTAGGCAATATGATGACACGAGATGGTGATGCTACACCTATCGTGCGTATCGAGCCTCAATATCCTATTTCAGCCCAACGAGATGGCAAAGAAGGTTTTGTACAGCTTAGCTTTACAATTAACGAACTTGGCGGTGTTGAAGATGTTTCTGTTATCAAAGCTGAGCCCAAGCGAGTATTTGACCGCGATGCTATTCGTGCGTTAAGAAAGTGGAAGTACAAGCCTAAAATTGTTGATGGTAAAGCCATTAAGCAACCAGGTATGACTGTACAACTTGATTTCAGCTTAGGCAAAGATGGAGGTAGATAATGCGTAAAGTTAATCAAATCGCTAGCGTGCTATTACTTTCTCTTTGTGGCGGCAGTTTTCTTGCTGGGAATGTTGTAGCGGCTGAAAAATGTGAAATTGATAAGCGTCAGTCTAAAGCTGTCGGTGAAAGTGTCGGCAAAAAAGTGCAAAAGTCTTTTGAGGCTTATACAAATGGCGAGCTTGATACTGCCATTGCTATTTTGCTTGAAGTGAATCCAAGAGGCGGTTTTGACAAAGCTTATGTCGACCGCATGCTTGGTAACTTTTACGCCGAAAAAGGTCAGATGAAAACCGCCGTTAAGTATTTAAAGACGGCTGTGGATGCTGATATTTTAGGCGGAGTAGATCATGCGGGGACGATGCGCCTTTATGCTGATTTACTGCTGCAAGAGAAGCAATTTAAACAGGCTATTCCTTACTACTATAAGTGGATGGAATTTACTTGTAAGGCTGATGCTCAAACTTATCGTCGTATCGGTATTGCTTATACTGAGCTTAAAGACTGGAATAAGGTGCTTCAGGTTGCCGACAAAGGTTTATCTTTATCGACCGAGCCTGATAAAAGTCTATATCAAATGAAACTAACCGCTTACTTCAATCAAAAGAAGTATAAAGATGCGGTCAAGGTTCTTGAGGTAATGGTGCCTTTATTCCAAGATGATAAGCGTTTATGGGTTCAGTTAGCTCAGTTTTATTTGATGACTGAAAACTATGATAAAGCCTTAGCAACTTATGACTTGTCTTATAAGAATGGCTTCCTTGAAACCGACAGTAACATCACGCGTTTAGCGCAGTTACTAGCGCAAAAAGGATCACCTTATAAAGCTGCTGTTATTTATGAAAAGCACATGAAATCAGGTTTGATTGCTGAATCTGAGAAGACACTTTCGACTCTAGCTGGTTTTTACCAGAATGCGAAAGAGTTTAAAGAAGCGGCTCATTACTACGGCAAAGCAGCTGCTTTAGCTAAAGATGGCGAATTATATCTTAAACAAGGTCGTTTACTGTCCTTAGATGAGAACTATTCTGCGGCTATTCCTGCTTTGAAAAAGGCACTGGATGCGGGTATTAAATATCCTGGTGAAGCTCAATTTGAATTGGCGTTGGCGTATTTAAGTCAAAAGAAATACAAATCGGCCTATCAGAGAGCGGTTCTTGCTGCTAAAGATAAGAAAACAGCCCGAAGTGCAAACAGTTATATTTCTTACATCAAAGAAAAAGCTCGGATATATAACATATCTTTGTAATCTTGAGTTAAGTTATAGGTTGTAAATATTAAAGCCCCTGAAAAGGGGCTTTTTTTATGAGTTTTTGATTTAGATTGCTGTTTGTAAGTTTTGATTTGTGCAAATAGGTGAATTATTGATCATGAATTGCCACTTGCTTGGAGTTAAATGTTATATTGAGAATCGCACAAATTAATGAAGCTGCAATAGTGCATGTCGGCAGTCTTGATTACTCTCTAAATCCAGTGATAATTGTTCGACGTCCTTGAAGAGAGTTTCAATCTTTCTATCTTGGCTTGGGGTGCAAACACCCGCTGCTAACTTGTAATCTAAAGTGAAATTGTGCTCTCTGCCATGTTTAAGCATAAACTCATCCACTTGTTTACTGATCCGATCTAGTACGACTTGAGTCCCTTCACTGTCGACATTAAACAATCCTAAGGCAAAATGAGTTGTGTCTAGTCTTGCCAATAGATCTGTTGTCCTTAATAATGCTTGTTGGATTTGATGAGTAAATAATTCGAGTAAATGATCTTGTTTTACTGTTTCATGGATATTGGGGCATAAAAAGAGTAATGCCAGTGTTTGATTATCCCTTTGATGCCGATGCCATTCTCGATTAAAGACCTCCATAAAATAAGTTTGGTTGTAAACACCTGTCTCAGGATCTCTAAAGCCTGAGTTACGAAACGAATAGATCATAGCGATACTCCCATTGACGTTCAGATCTAAGTATAGAAACGATTTTAGAAAGGAAGATAATAATAATGAAAAAAGCCGTTATTGCTTTGGCTATTGCAACCTTGTTTAATCTTCAAGCTTGCTCTAAGGCACCAGAAAATCAGTTAAACTCAAGTGTTGAGGCTACTCAGGATAAAGCGTCAAGTTCAGTTCAATATCAAGCCTTGGCAGACAGTTTCTTTAAAGAACTGCTTGCACTTGAACCCTTGTACGCAACCTTTGTTGGGGTTAATGATTATAACAATGAATTTGGCGGGGACTTAACTGAAACATACCTTAAGGCGCGCCATGAGCTCAATACACGCTATTTAGCTAAAGCGTCAGAGATTGATACCGCAGCATTAGCAGAAGATCTTAAGCTCAGTCATAGTATGTTTATTTACGATAGGAAAATGGCCTTGGTTGATGAAACCTATCCTGAGCGCTTTATTCCTATCAACCAGTTTTACAGTACTGTCATCACAATGATCCAGCTGGGAAGCGGTGAAAGTGCGCAGCCATTTACCACTGTTGAAGATTATCAAAATTGGCTGTCGCGCCTAAGCGGTTTTATTAACTGGATTGATTTAGCCCAGCAGCGCATGGATGAAGCGATAGCCAGTAAAGTCGTGTTGCCTAGAGTGTTAGTTGATAGGATCATTCCTCAGTTAGACGCTCAGTTAGTCTCTGATGCAACTCAAAGTCTATTCTATGCCCCCATTAATCAATTGCCGGCAGATTTTTCTGCTGAAGATAAAGCCAAACTGACGACTGAGTATCAGGCAATCATTAACGATAAATTATTACCCGCACTGACAGGACTTAGGGATTACTTTAAGGGGACTTATCTTGTTAATGCTCGCGCTAGTGATGGGTGGTGGGGATTGCCTAATGGCAAAGCCTGGTACCAACATTTAGCCAATAAGCACACTACAACATCCATGCCTGTTGAAGAAATTCATCAGATTGGCCTGAGTGAAGTTGCTCGAATTTTAGCTGAAATGGATAAGGTTCGTGAACAAGTCGGCTTTAAAGGTGATTTAAGTGCCTTTTTTGATTCATTGTCTAGCGAAGATGAGTTCTTTTTTAGCGACAGACAGGGCTTGGTTGATGGTTATATGGGCCTTAAAGATAAAATTAATGCCGTGTTACCTGCATATTTTAATGTGATGCCAAAAGCGGATTATGTTGTTAAACCTGTTGAGAGTTTCCGTGAAAAATCAGCAGCAGGTGCCTCTTATGAGTCTCCAGCTGTGGATGGCTCTCGTCCTGGGGTGTTTTACATCAACACTTATAATTTGAAGGCGCAGCCTAAGTGGGGCATGACAACCTTGTCATTGCATGAAGCTGCTCCAGGGCACCATTTTCAGATCGCCATAAAGCAAGAGCTTGAATCTGTTCCAGAGTTTCAGCGTTTTCAAGGTTATACGGCCTTTGAAGAGGGTTGGGCGCTTTATGCAGAATACCTAGGTATGGAAATGGGACTGTTTAGCGACCCTTATCAATACTTTGGTAAGCTTTCTGATGAGATGCTGCGCGCCATGCGTCTAGTGGTGGATACGGGGCTTCATGCTAAAGGCTGGAGCCGCGAGCAGGCGATACAATATATGAAAGATAACTCACCAATGGCAGAAACTGACATTATTGCTGAAGTTGAACGTTATATGGCTATTCCAGGACAAGCGTTATCTTACAAAGTCGGTCAGCTCACCATACTTAAACTAAGAGCAGAAGCTGAAGCCAAGCTTGGTGATAAATTTGATATTAGAGCATTTCATGATCAAATTTTGACGACGGGCTCATTACCCATGGCTGTGATGGAACAGAAGGTCGACCGCTGGGTGAATGCAGAATTGGCAAAGACTGCCCAGTAAGCGAATGCTTACGTCTTAGTAATAAGAAATGAACATCTTTTTTAATCGATAATTTAATCGACAACATTGTTAGGAGTTAATCATGGTTCAAGCCACAGCGCGTCATTTATTAGTGAGCACTCAAGTTGAGTGTGAAGATTTAAAACAACAAATTTTAGCTGGTGCAGACTTTGCTGATATAGCAAAGGCTCACTCAAGCTGTCCATCAGGTGCACAAGGTGGTGATTTAGGTGCTTTTAGCCCTGGCATGATGGTTCAAGAATTTGATGCCGTTGTTTTTAGCGCGCCGCTAAATGAAGTTCAAGGCCCTGTTAAAACTCAGTTTGGCTACCACTTGTTGGAAGTGACTCAAAGAGGTTAACCGTTAACAAAATTAATATTTATGGCAGCTTCGGCTGCCATTTTTTTAAGTATAAGGAAGCCTAATGATTGAGTTGTACTCAGAACGATTGATGTTAAGAAGTTTACTCCCATCTGATTGGGCTAATTTTCTTATGATTAATCAAAATAAGGACATTAATGCGTTTGTGCGCCAAGTCGAAACTCTTGAACAAATCAGAATTAAATTTGAACAGAAACTTGAGCCATGGGAATTCGAATCTGGAGATTGGTTAACCTTAGTGATTGAAGAGCTGGCTACTGGTGAGTTTGTTGGCTTCAGTGGTTTTAATTGTGCAAACTTGACGCTTAGGCGGGCTGAAGTTGGTTATTTGTTATCTGCTGAACATCAAGGTAAAGGTTATGCCACAGAAGCCCTTCAGGGTGTTATTGATTGGGGAGCTCATGCATACAGCATACATAAGTTCATCGGCCTTTGTGATGTACGCAATCTTGGCTCTGCTAAGGTCATGATGAAATGTGGTTTTAAGCAGGAAGGGCGATTGCGAGAGAATAATAAGATTGGCGAGTCATGGTCAGACGATTATCTGTTTGGATTATTAGTTTCAGAGCGAGTTGAGCGATGAAAATACCCAGCATGACTGAGTATATGGCGTCTTCAGTATAGTGCTCTTATAGAATGGATAGGCTTTAGTTGGGCTTTGTCAGTGAAAATCAGCTTTAGGTCTATATTATTTTCGACATTTATCACATAATGGGCAACACAATTGAAAATTATTATCGTTCCCAGTTAATAATTTGATCTAGCCAGTATTCATCGAATTTAAGCTCAGCTAGAATCACACCGTCTTTTATACACTGCATGCAAGGTAACAGTTTGATGAAACTCAGTGAACTTAACCCAGGCGATCGAGCAATCATAGCTCAGATTGGCCAGTTAACCCTGCCACAAACCGTGAAGCGAAAATTACTTTCTATGGGGATAACCCCTAATACCAAATTTTCTATGGTCCGCCGTGCGCCAATGGGCACAGGCGTCGAACTAGACTTACGTGGCACTAAGCTGTGTATGCGTCAAGAACTGGCAGATATTATCGAGGTAGTTGTAACTCATGACTAAGCAATTTCATTGCGTTACTGTGGGTAACCCGAACGCAGGTAAATCAACTCTTTTCAATGCACTTACCGGTTCAAACCAACAAGTGGGCAATTGGGCTGGTGTTACGGTTGAGAAAAAGACCGGCATCTTTGTTTTAGAGGACAATCAGGTTTTACTTACCGACTTGCCTGGCATTTACGATCTACTTCCAGCTGGTAATAGTTGTGATTGTTCGTTAGATGAACAAATTGCCCAGCAGTTTCTCTCTAATGAGCACATCGATGGGATCATTAATCTCGTTGATGCTACCAATATTGAACGTCACCTTTATTTGACTATTCAACTGCGTGAACTTGGCCTGCCTATGGTGCTAGTGTTGAATAAAATTGATGCGGCTAACAAACTCGGCATTGAGATTGATATCCAAGCGATGGCCGCGCTACTTGGCTGTCCAGTGATAGCAGTGTGTTCTCGTGAAAAAGAAGACGTTCGCCAAGTACAAGATCAAGTATTGCAGTTATTAACAAGCACAGACGTTGTGACTCCGCTTAAGCTTAATTACGATGCAAGCATAGAATTAGAGGTCGCCCAACTACAAGCTAAAGATAGTCGCTTACATCGTGGTCGCGCCCTAGGGATATTGGCAAGTGGCCAGGGAAGCAATAGCCGTGATAATGAAAGCGAGCAGAAATCAACTAAGTATCAGTGCTCATCTAAAGCCAGTGCGCATGAAAGCGATCTAGAAATCATGTTGGCCACTACACGTTTTGATTTTGTCGAAAAAGTATTTTCGCAAGCTGTTAAGCGCGGCACAAGACTTAGACTTAGCGATAAGCTGGATAATCTTGCTTTGCACCCTATTTTAGGTATCCCTGTATTCCTGTTTGTTATGTATTTGATGTTTATGTTCAGCATCAATGTGGGCAGTGCCTTTATCGATTTCTTTGATATTAGCGCCGGCGCAATTTTTGTTGATCACTTTGGCGCACTGCTTAGCAGTATGGGATCCCCTGATTGGCTAGTGACGATTTTAGCTGGCGGCTTAGGTCAAGGCGTGCAAACTGTGGCCACTTTTATTCCAGTTATTGCCGCGCTATTCTTGGCTTTGTCTGTGCTCGAGGCTTCAGGTTATCTTTCAAGAGCGGCATTTGTTGTCGATGGCTTGATGCGCCGCATTGGCTTACCAGGTAAAGCATTTGTGCCTATGATAGTGGGTTTTGGCTGTTCAGTCCCCGCCATTATGGCAACACGTACTTTAGGCAGTGAGCGGGAGCGAATTGTTACCGGTATGATGGCGCCATTTATGTCATGCGGTGCCCGTTTACCTGTATATGCCTTATTTGCTGCAGCTTTCTTTCCTGAATCAGGTCAGAACCTGGTATTTTTACTGTATATCATAGGTATTTTTGCTGCTATTGGTACAGGTTTGCTACTTCGCAGTACTGTGTTGCCTGGCACCAGCAGCGCAGTGGTCATGGAGCTTCCAAGCTATGAGCTTCCTAAGATAAAAGCGGTATTGTCTCGCACGGCGAAACGGACTAAGAGCTTTATTCTCGGAGCGGGTAAGACAATTGTACTGGTAGTGACCTTCCTTAACTTTATTAATGCCATTGGCCTTGATGGTAGTTTTGGTCATGAAGATAGCCAAGCCTCATTATTGAGTGTGGCAAGCCAAAAAGTGACACCACTGTTTGCACCTATGGGAATTGAGCAAGATAATTGGCCTGCAACAGTTGGGATTATCACTGGTATCTTTGCCAAAGAAGCTGTGGTCGGCACGTTAAACAGTTTATACAGTCCCGTGGGCGCAGCAGATGCTGAGCTGACTCCTTTAAGTGAGAGCTTTGAAGAAGCATTAGCGACGATTCCAGTGAACCTATTTGGTATTGCACCGGATGATCCATTATCTATGTCAGTGGGTAACGTCGAAAGCATTGACGTCGCAGCAGAAGAGCAGGGCGTTGATAAGTCTACATTCAGTGCACTGCAAGCAGGCTTTAGTGGTCAGCTTGCCGCCTTCTCATATTTGCTATTTATCTTGCTTTATACGCCTTGTGTGGCCGCTATGGGGGCCTTAGTGAATGAATTTGGCGTCAAGTGGGCTAGGTTTGCGGCATTATGGACCTTTGCATTGGCTTATGGCACTGCGACTGTCGTCTACCAAGGCGCTACATTCACTGAGCATCCGTTGCAATCTACAGCGTGGATTAGTTTCTTTACGTTGGCATTATTGGTGTTTTATTTCTGGCTTAAACGCCAAGGGAAAAAAGCACAACAGATAATCCCCGGTATTCGGGTGGTTACCGAGTAAGTTTATCGACTTGTCTATCCTAATAAACCCAGCATTTGCTGGGTTTATTTTAGTGTTTAGTGTAACTTTTCAATCTGATCAGTTGTAACTCTAGATGATCTGTAGGATCATCTGTCTCTTAAAAATTTTGCCATCTTAAGCTAAGAGGAATTCCATGAGCCATGTGGACAGCGAAGTACGTCCTAGTAACTTCATTCGTAATATCATTGACGAAGATCTAGAAAGTGGTAAACACACTCAAGTTCAGACTCGTTTCCCGCCAGAGCCTAATGGTTATTTACACATAGGTCATGCCAAGTCTATTTGTTTGAACTTCGGCATTGCCAAAGATTACCAAGGCCAATGTAATTTACGTTTTGATGATACTAATCCTGAGAAAGAAGACATAGATTATGTTAATTCTATTCAGCAGGATGTGTCTTGGCTTGGTTTCCAATGGAGCGGTGACGTTCGCTATTCATCAAACTATTTTGATCAATTGCATGCCTATGCAGTCGAATTAATTGAAAAAGGCCTAGCTTATGTGTGCTTCTTAAACGGTGAGCAGACCCGTGAATACCGTGGCACTCTTAAAGAGCCTGGTAAGAATAGTCCATACCGTGACACATCCGCTGCGGAAAATTTAGCCTTATTTGAAAAAATGCGTTTGGGTGAGTTTAAAGAAGGTGAGTGTGCACTGCGCGCCAAAATCGACATGGCTTCACCTTTCATGTGTATGCGTGATCCGGTTATTTATCGTATTCGTTTCGCTCACCATCATCAGACTGGTGATAAGTGGTGCATTTACCCTATGTACGACTTTACTCACTGTATTTCCGATGCCATTGAAAATATCACCCATTCTATTTGTACTTTAGAGTTTCAAGATAACCGCAGACTGTACGATTGGGTATTGGATAATCTAAGTGATTTCCAAGCACCTAACCGAACTCGCCAGTATGAGTTTTCACGTTTAAACCTTGAATATACTTTGATGTCTAAGCGCAAGCTTAACGACTTAGTGACACGTAAGTTAGTGACAGGTTGGGACGACCCACGGATGCCAACCATCGCAGGTCTGCGCCGCCGAGGTTATACCGCTGCCTCTATTCGCGAGTTTTGCCTACGAATAGGTGTGACTAAGCAAGATAACATGGTTGAAGTTGGCATGTTAGATGCTTGTATTCGTGAAGAATTAAATGAATATGCGCCTCGCGCTATGGCGGTGCTCAGGCCGATTAAGGTCATCATTGAGAACTATCCCAATGCCATACCTGAGATCATCAATGCAGCGGTACATCCTAATAAAGAAGCAATGGGGACTCGCCAATTGGCTTTTGGTCGTGAACTCTTTATTGATGCTGAAGATTTTAAAGAAGAAGCCAATAAGCAGTTTAAGCGTTTAGTCATGGGTAAAGAAGTACGTCTTCGTAATGCTTATGTCATTAAAGCCGAGCGCTGCGATAAAGATGCTGAAGGTAACATCACTACAGTTTACTGTAGCTATGATGCCGATACTTTAGGTAAAAACCCAGCCGATGGCCGTAAAGTTAAAGGGGTTATCCATTGGGTTGAATCTAGCACTGCATTAGCCGCTGAGTTTCGTTTGTATGACAGATTATTTACTGAAGCAAACCCAGCTGCATTTGAAACCGTAGATGAAGTGTTAAACCCTGATTCGTTAGTGGTGCTTAATGGTTATGCAGAAGCCAATCTTAAGCAGGCTAAATCGGAGCAAGCCTACCAGTTCGAACGTGAAGGTTATTTCTGTGCTGACAGTAAAGATTCAACACCTGAACATTTAGTGTTTAATTTAACGGTAGCCTTAAGGGATTCTTTCGCCTAATGTAGAAGCGTTAAGTGAAAAACTTAACTGATTGATATTGCGATCTTCTAAATCTTCAAAAAATCCGATAACAATTATCGGATTTTTTATGGAAATTACTATAGGAGCTTTTATCCGCATTTCAATTAATCGTCTTAGACAACCGCGAAGTAACCCCCTCAGACGCCATAAACTAAGAATGACGTGATGCAAAAATGAAAAATGCCGTTCACTTAAGTGAACGGCATTTTTCTATAAACGGGGGCTTTAGCAAGAGGCTAAAAGATTAACGTTTAATGGCCTCATGTTCGGCCGTAACAGCAATCTCTTCTTCTAAGGCTTGTTCCTCAGTGTGATTTTTGCTTTCAGCACCGTGCATCCAATCCACTAGCTTATCAGCCATGAAGTATAAAATAACACTTGAAACCACTGCAGTAATGGCAATGCCTGCGAAGATTGACATGGCATTTTCTAACTGCTCTTCAACCGCGCCGCCGTGACCAATCAGTGAGCCAACTAGGCCGCCGACTTTATTGGCGATAGCGATAAATAGGAACCAAGCACCCATCATTAATGAAGCTATGCGCAGTGGAGCCAGTTTAGTCACCATAGACAGACCAATAGGAGATAAACATAGCTCGCCCATGGTATGGAAGAAGTAAGCTCCAACTAACCACCACATGCTTGATTTAACGCTGGCGTCACCGCCCATTTCCATTACTGCGCCCATCATAAATAGGAAACCAACAGCAAGGAAGACTAGGCCTAAAGCAAACTTAACCGGTGAGTTTGGCTCATTCTTACCCAAACGTATCCAAATAGAGGCGATAACAGGTGCAAAGACCACGATAAAGACCGCATTTAAAGATTGGAACCAAGTCGTTGGAACTTCCCAACTGCCTATCATACGGTCGGTAAAGTTGTTGGTGAATAGGTTCATCAAACCACCGGCTTGCTCAAAGCCCGCCCAGAAGATGATAGTAAATAAGCCCATAACCATGATGACCTTAATGCGGTCACGCTCTACTTTGGTTAATGGCTCTTTACGTACTTCACCTTTGGCTTCATTTTTCTCACGCTCTAATTTAGCCGCTGGAACAGTACCAATATCACCGAGTAATTTTTGGGCGTACATGTATTGGATGATTAACGATAGCACCATACCGATACCAGCACACAGGAAGCCCATCTGCCAGTTGCCATCATAAGCAGCAACGACTGAGCCAACCACGATACCAGAAAGGGCTGCACCCACGTTGATCCCCATGTAGAAAATGGTGAAAGCACCATCACGGCGATGATCGCCTTCTTGGTACAAATCACCAACCATGGTAGAAATGTTGGGTTTAAATAAACCGTTGCCTAAAATTAATGTACCTAGACCTAGGTAAAAAAATAAAATTTCAGAGCCTGGTACCCAGGAATGAGGTAAGGCTAAGGTAAATTGGCCAATGGCCATTAAGGCGCCGCCAATATAAATCGCTTTACGTTGGCCTAAGAATGCATCAGCAAGCCAACCACCAATAAGCGGGGTCAAATAAACTAAGGCTGTGAAAGTACCGTATAGCGATAAAGCATCGGCCTGTGACCATCCTAGACCGTGACCACCCTCAGTCTGTACCTTATCGACTAGATACAATACCAAGATAGCGCGCATAGCATAGTAGCTAAAACGCTCCCAAAGTTCTGTTGTAAACAACAGGAATAATCCCTTAGGATGCCCTAGCAGGTTTCCTTGTGATTTAGCGTCGTTCATTAAGTCTTCCACCTTAATTTTTTTGAATTGGCTGCGGCGCAAACGCACTACAGAAAAGTTGTGGCAAGCTAGCGGGTTTGCATCGGTAAAAGAGGTATTAAAACTCATCATGACACGATGCAAACTTTGGCTAAATTGCGCTGAGTGTTTTTTTTATAATATAAACTCGATTTATGCTGATGTTCGAGTAAACTCAAACAGCAAAATTCTCACCTTATATACCCTTTAAAGCCACTGGAAGTCAATGTTAGCGCCAAAAGAGCGCATAAATGCTAGACGATTAGTGCTGATGAGTGATTTTTTGTTCGCATTCAGGAACAAGGGCTTGTATCTTTACACTAATTATTAGATGCAAGCATGTATGTCTGTAATGGCCCAGCTCCTGTTAGCGTTACCAGTTCACAACCATAGTTAGGGAAATGAAAGGGAAATGAATATGTCGCGTTTAGTTTTAGGCCTCTGGCTGATATGTGTAAGTGCCACAGCATTTGCTTGGATTGATACTGACAAAGATGGCGTACCTGATAAGAAAGACGCCTGTGCCAACAGTCCTAAAGACGTCATAGTACAAGCCAATGGCTGCCATCAAGAAGCGTTTTTGGCTCAGCAAATTGAAACACCTAAAATTGAATCCGTTGATATTCCGCAGACGGAAGCAATTACGACAGCTTGTTTTCTCGATGAGACCTCTGAATTTAATTTGAATGAATGCGATAGCATAGATATTACCCCTGTGTATTTTGAATTTGCCAAATCCCAAGTGCTACAGACGCAAAAACCTTTGCTGCAAAAAGTTGCCATTATGGCTCAGCAACATCATGGGCAATTAACCTTGGTTGGACACACAGATATCATTGGCAGCGAAGCTTTTAATCAAGAATTATCATTAAAACGTGCTAAGAATGTGGCTCAAATACTTGTGAGCGAATATGGCTTAATGGCAAGCGACATTGATTATTACGGCATGGCTTCGTCAGTGCCTGCCGATGACAATACAACAGCTAATGGTCGTCAGGCCAATCGACGAGTTGAGATTACAATAACTGCAAATAACTAAACCTTTAGTGGAGTGTTAAATGGATAATTTACAAGGCTTAATAGAACAGGCACCTGAGCTTATCGTCACGTATGGTCTAAAGGCCTTGCTGGCGATAGTCATTTTCATCATAGGTAAATATCTTGCAGGTGTTGCGAAAAATGTCACCAGCAAGGTATTAACTAAACGTAAGGTTGATCAGACCGTTGTCTCTTTTGTGGCTAACCTCGCATGGGCCTTAGTGTTTGTGTTCGCTGTGGTTGCGACCTTAGGCCAAATCGGAGTGCAAACCGCATCATTGGTTGCGGTTATCGGTGCTGCAGGTTTAGCGGTTGGTTTAGCGCTTCAGGGGTCGTTATCAAACTTTGCCTCTGGGGTGTTAATGGTGATATTTCGTCCGTGCAGGGTGGGTGATTATGTTGAAGCTGCGGGTATCGCTGGTGTGGTCGATGAAATAACGATTTTTTCAACCAAACTTAAAACGGGCGATAACAAGCTCATCATTGCACCAAACTCCGCCATGATGAATGGCACTATTGTCAACTATTCCGCCATGGAAAAGCGCCGCATTGATTTAGTGATAGGCGTATCTTACAGCGCAGATATCGCATTAACTAAGCAAGTGATTGATAAGGTATTAGCGGCTCACGACAAGGTACTTGCCGAGCCTGGCTACACCATAGCATTGTCTGAGCTTGCCAATTGTTCAATTAACTTTGTGGTTCGCCCTTGGGTTATGACTGGCGATTACTGGCCGGTGCGTTTTGAATTATTAGAGCAGGTTAAACTGGCCTTAGATGAGGCTAAGATTGAAATTCCATTTCCGCAAATGGATGTACACGTTAAAGATCTGCCGGTGAAAGTATGATATTAAATCAAAGTAAGGGGCAATATGTGGCTAAAATCACTCAGTTTTTTAAATTAGCGCTGGTGCTAAGCATCATGCTTAGTAGCACAGTCAATGCTACTGAGCAAAGCGTGATCTTAGGCGGTAAGGCTGCGCCATTACTTGGCACTATGCCAAGCCTTAATCAGCCTGCGCCTGAGTTTAAGGTGGTCGATGCTCATTTTGCCGCAGTGAGTTTAGCTGACTTTGCCGGTAAAACTGTGCTCATCAGCGCCGTGCCTAGCTTAGATACCGGTGTATGTGCTCTGCAAACCAAGCGTTTTAATACTGAAGTCAGTCAGTTCTCTGATGAGGTAGTTATGCTAACATTAAGCATGGACTTGCCGTTTGCACAAAAGCGTTTTTGTCAGCTGGAAAATGTTGATAAATTAAAGGTATTGTCAGATTCAGTGTGGCGTAACTTTGGTGAGCAGTATGGACTTATCATTAAGGATAGGGGCTTGCTTGCTAGAGCCATCTTTATCATAGATAGCAAAGGCATTTTACGGTATCAGCAGTTGGTTGCTGATGTGAGTCAGCACCCTGATTACAACAAAGCTTTAGCGGTACTTAAGCAAGTTTCGACGCGATAGTGAGTTAAGCACCGCGGTGTTGTGGTATTTTCAACGCGAATAGTATTTTATGACTGATAAGCCTTGTGCTTATCAGTCATTTTTTTGAACAGGATTTTTATGATTGATTTTAGAAGCGATACCGTGACTCTGCCCACCCAGGCGATGCGCGCCGCCATGGCTAGCGCAGAAGTCGGTGACGATGTTTACGGTGACGACCCGACAGTTAATGACTTGCAAGAGATGGCCGCCGACATGTTTGGTTTTGACGGCGCCCTGTTTGTGAGTTCGGGCACCCAAGCGAATCTTTTGGCTTTAATGGCTCATTGTGATCGCGGCGACGAATATATCTGTGGTCAGCAAGCTCATAACTATAAGTTTGAAGGTGGCGGGGCTGCAGTGCTTGGTAGTATTCAACCTCAGCCATTAAGCAATCAGAGTGATGGTAGCATCGCCCTTGAAGATATTCTCAATGCCATAAAACCCGATGACGTCCACTTTGCCCGTACCCGTTTACTTAGTTTGGAAAATACCATAGGCGGCAAGGTGCTGCCCCAAGCCTATTTGGCACAAGCTCAAAAACTTGCGTTCGACAACGGCCTCAAAATTCATTTAGATGGCGCCAGAGTGGCCAATGCCGCAGTGGCTCAGGGTATAAAAATATCTGAAATAACCCAGTATTTTGATTCAGTTTCTATTTGCTTATCAAAAGGATTGAGTGCACCTGTAGGTTCCTTGCTGCTTGGGGATGAGCGTTTAATTGCCAAAGCTACACGCTGGCGAAAAATGCTCGGCGGCGGTATGCGCCAAGTGGGGATTTTAGCCGCAGCGGCTAAGCTTGCCTTAACTGAGCAGGTTGAGCGCTTAAGTGAGGATCATGCCAACGCATTATTTTTGGCACAAGGGCTTACAGGTATGCCCGAATTTACTGTCGATTTAACTAAAGTGCAAACCAACATGGTATTTGCCACGCTGGATAAAAACTACGAGCCAAAATACCTAGCTCAAGCGCTGCTTAAGCGTAATATTAGGGTCAGTACAGGACGTACACTGCGTTTTGTGACTCATAAAGACATTAGCCATCAAGATGTATTACTGTTTCTCAAAGTGTTAACGCCTTGCCTTGCTGAAGCAAAAATTAGCTAAGCAATGACTCGGGGATCCACTCTATTATCCTGATAATTAACTCAGGTATTCAGCCAGTTGTAAGCAATAAAAAGGCCTTATCAATAATATGATAAGGCCTTAAGATTAATCGCTATTTTTCAATTTCTATTGAATCATTTGATATTAAGTATTACAGCTAGCCCATGTGACGCCGTCTGTGCTGCACTCATACACTGTGGTGCCATCATCTTGACGCGTCGCTTTAGTCCATTTTCCCTTGCTGTCTTTATCAATTCGCACTGTGTTATCGTATTGACGTTTACGCCACAGCGTGGTGTCGATTAACACTTCTTCGTCCCAACCTTTAGGCAGTAAAGACAAGTGTTCGATAAGCTCAGCTGCATTTAACTGTTCAGCTTTATCTTTCAAGTTGACCCAATCAGCTAATGACTTAAATTCAGGTTGTCCTTCGCGGAAATGAAACTCTGCAAAATAACTTTTATCACCCTCGTTGAAATAGATGAGATGCTCACGGGTAAAAGGCGTCTCGAAGCTCGTTTCACACTCAGCCAGGGTGTCTGCATAGGTACTGTCAGGTGAATTACTCAACTTATACTCAATAGCATCTTTCTTGAAATTAACCTGTTCAAAACCAGTGCAGCTATAAGTGCCGTTTACCTTGTAATACGCATCTTTGCGGACTCTAAGCTTGCCGGTTAGGGATTGATCACCCCAAGGTTTATCAAGGGCGACTAGGTCTGTAAGCACGATATCAACTTCATTTAAGTCTTGCTTAAGTTTCACTCCCTTAATTAAATAGCCATCAATGGTGAAAACCACAGTGTCACGATACCAAGCCTTATCGAACTGATACTCATGATCCTTGTCATTATCTTGGTAGATAACTACGCGGATCTCACGTGCATCAGGATATTGCGTTTTCAATTCAGCCCTGTGGCTAAAAGCTGCTTTTAATCCAATAACGATAGCCTGAGCGATATCATAAGCTTGGCTATTATCGTCTGCTATGAAATCGGCGAAAATCTGTGCTTCAGACAAATTATAATGAGCGACTAAGCTCGACATAACCGAGCGTATTTCAGTTTGAAGTTCGCCTCTAAGTTGCACATTCTCCTTTAAACTTTCACAGCTTAAGTTTTTCTGAGTCCCAGTATTTAAGCTAACGGCAATTTGCTCCCACAATACTGAGGTTAATGGTGAAACATGACGAATTTCATCATCTGTCAGCGGCGTAATCGAAGGCGGCAAGGCCATCTGATAGGGCTCAGTCACCGCGCCAGAGTCCTCATCTATAGCACCAACCGGCACATCCACATAAAGAGTCGAATAAGCAACGCACTCAGCCTGCTCTTCAGTGAACTCAAAGGCATACTCACCCGCATCGCCAGAGATTACCGAAGGTTCACTGTCAGTGTCAAAAACACTGTTGCCATTAATATCAAGCCATACTGTTGCACCTTTAACGTAACCATCGATGACCTTGCCTGACATTCCTATAGTCGCCGGTGGTGGTGGTGGTGGTGGTGGTGG
>NZ_JACJDV010000023.1 GCF_014163735.1 Shewanella sp. SR44-3 | reverse complement strand
AGCTATGCCACTCATCTGCTTGAGCAAGGGTTAGATTTACGCTCAGTGCAGCAGTTACTCGGCCACAATAGCCTCAACACCACCGCCCGTTACACCCGGCTCACCACCATCACTCGCAAGAACACCGTCGAATCGATTAACCAACTGACGAATAATCTGGTGTTGAAATGGGAGTGTGACTTATGAGGTTCATCGATATTTTACGCGACCATCTTGATGAGTTTAATGAACGCTATCAAGGGCGTATCACCACAACCATGCGCCAAGCCATTCATGCCATGCTAAGTTGCCGCAGCAATAGCCAAAGCACCAGCCACTGGGCGTGTCAGGGTTGCACTCATTCGGCCGACTTTCCGCTGTCATGCGGTCATCGCAGTTGTCCACAGTGTCAGCACCACACCACCCAAGATTGGCTGGCTAAACAACAGGCTAAGTTACTGCCCGTCGACTACTTTATGGTGACCTTTACCCTGCCGTTTGAGGTGCGAGTGGTTGCTAAATATCAACCTGAGCGGCTTTATCAAGCCATGTTCACTGTGACGGCCAGTGTACTGAAAGACTTTGCTAAAAACTCGAAGAAACTCGCTGGTGACATCGGTTTTACCGGCGTGCTGCATACTCACAGCCGACGGCGTGACTTGCACCCACATATCCACTTCATCCTTCCCGCTGGAAGCTTCAACAAGCACAAAAAACACTGGCAAAAGAATAAAGGGAAATACCTGTTTAATGCCTTCAACTTAGCCAAAGTTTGGCGCGCACGTTTGCTTGAAAATCTGGCACAACATCCCGCTATCATACTGCCCGCTTCACTCCCCAAAAAATGGGTAGTTGACTGCCGCCATGTGGGTAAAGGCTTGCCTGCACTACAATATTTGTCACGCTATCTGTATCGCGGCGTACTGCCTGACGAAAACATTGTTAGTGATATTGATGGACAGGTCTGTTTTGAGTATGAGGACAGTCAAACCCAAAGCACAGAAGTGCGAACGCTACCCACGGTTCAATTTCTGTGGTTAGTGCTGCAGCATGTTTTACCCAAGGGATTACGCCGAGTCAGGGACTATGGTTTGCTCAGAGGCAACGCCAAAAAACTTAGGTTACAGATACAGCTGATGCTCGCGGTTGCAGGTGCGCAGTTTCAAGTAACAGAAAGCCCAATCATAGCCGAGGTAAAACGCAGATTAGCGACCCGCCGATGTCCTTGTTGCCAACAGCCCATGCGTTTTATGGGCGTAGTAAAGCGAACGACAAACTTTATGCCCTTAACCTAGCTCTGAACATGTTAATGAGGAGAGTGGCTTAACTGATACTGATGAGATTTTACTTAAAGCACTGAAATTAATAGATTTAAATCAAATCATATAAATAATCACCAAAGGCGCTAAGGGGAGCTGCTGATTACCGAAAAGTAGACGATGTAACATCACACCAAACAGATCGTATTCTCGAACTGTTATTTACATAATAAAGAGTAACATCACACGTGTTCGGGCTTGTTCAACACTTGGGATAAGGACGCGGCTTCGCGCGGCCTATCCTTATTGTATGGATAATAACTAAGTAATTTGGGTAAAGTGAGTCCCAAGCTTTTGTCGCAACTTAAGCCTTCTATATGATAGCTCGATATCCTTATGGCTCCTCTATTGAGAGACCGATAACAAACGTGAGCATCATGTAGAACTCCAAGCATTAAACTCGAATAGTCGACTGGGTCTAGAACCCGTATTTCGCAATAAAGAGAACGCTTATTATGAATAGCCATCACATGCAAAACATCAATGTCGGAGTTGATATTGGTAAATCACAACTTGATATCTTTATCCGCCCCCTTGATATCTTTTTCACTGTTGCTAATGACGAAAAAGGGATTAGAGATGCCATCAATAAGATAAAAATTCACAAGCCTCAGTGCATTGTTGTTGAAGCGACTGGTCGACTGGAAATGCCATTCATTCTAGCCTGCTCAGAAGCAAAGCTCCCCTTTGTTATCGCTAACCCTATGCACGTTAAACGATTTGCAGGCGCTATTGGTCGACGCGCCAAAAATGACCGATTAGATGCCGAACTTATCGCTCACTATGCCGAAGCCATCAAGCCTAAACTGACGGAGTTAAAACCTGAAAAAATAAGATTAATGAGTGATTTAGTTACTCGAAGGAATCAACTTCTCACCATGCAAACCATGCAAACCATGCAAACCATGGAAAAAAATCGCCATCAAATCTTATCTCAAACACTCCTTTCTACCATTAAACCCATTCTTACAGCGCTAAAGAACCAGATAACAAAAATCGAGTTGAAAATACAAAAATTAATTGAAGAATGTACCGAGTATCAAAGCAAAAACATCATATTGCAGAGCATGCCAGGGATAGGAAAAATAGCAGCCGCATCAATTATCAGTAATGTGCCAGAGCTAGGCTATATCACCAATAAACAAGCAGCTTCCCTCATCGGGGTTGCCCCCATGACCAAAGAAAGTGGCGCCTACAAAGGCAAGCGGGTCATCCAAGGCGGACGAGCACAAGTACGCACTGTACTCTATATGGCAATGATGTCGGCTATGCAGTGTAACCCAGTGTTTAAAGCCACATATCAGCGACTACTTGGACTAGGAAAGCCCAAGAAAGTGGCTATTATTGCATGCGTGCGAAAGATGGTCGTCATCCTCAATTCGATGCTAAGAGATGGCGTCATGTGGGATAAGAATACAGGTGAAAATAAGCTGTTGACGCCATAGTCGTTTTGTTAGATATACTTCCAAAAATCCCATCACGGCTCATTATTTTATCCTTTGGCGGCTTGCCTTGTTCAAAAACCAACCTAGATTTAACATATTTAGTATCCACGTAATATTTATCGTACAAACTAATTGTATAACACATCGATTTTGTTTGTTAATTGTTGCAACGATGGTTTTTTAATGTTTAAATCAAAAATGAAATTCACTGTTTTATATAACCTTTATATATAAAAAATTTACACCATAAAAAACAGTGAATAATTCAATAATAATATGAATAACTTAGGGAGAAATTCATGTTTGTAAACTCAAAATTATCACGTTCTATACGCTTGGCTGTTGCCATGGGTGCTGTAGCAACTTTGGCGTTACCTGCTTATGCTGCAGAAGAAAATAACGAAGAAGAAAAGATTGAAAAAATAGCTGTAACAGGCTCACGTATTGCAAAAGCTGAATTAACTCAACCAGCTCCTATTGTAAGTCTTTCTTCTGAAGAGCTTGCTAAGTTTGGTAACTCTGATTTGGCCAGTGTTCTTTCTGAACTGCCTTCAATTGGTGCTACAAACACAATTATTGGTAACAACAATAGCAACTCAGAAGCAGGTGTTAGTTCTGCCGATTTGCGTCGTTTAGGTGCCAATAGAACACTAGTTCTTATTAATGGCAAACGCCATGTTGCTGGTTCTGCAGGCTCTGCTCAAGTAGATTTATCAACAATTCCTTCAAGCCTAATCGAACGCGTAGATATAGTTACTGGTGGCGCGTCTGCTATTTATGGTTCTGATGCTGTATCTGGTGTTATCAATATTGTCTTAAAAGATAATTATGAAGGGTTTGAGTTTAATGCTACTGCATCTGATTCGTTAGAGGGTGTTGGCACTAAAGATCATTCATTTGATATTTTAGCGGGTGCAGACCTTTCTAGTGGTCGTGGTAACGTTACTTTCTTCGCTGGTTATGACAGAACAAAAGAAGTTATGTCAGAGGCCATTCGTCAATTTGACGGTTGGGGAACTGTTATCAATCCTCTAAGCAAAGGTGAAGAAGATGGTATTCCTGATCAATTAAGAAGACCGAATGTTTCTTCTGAAATGATCCATGCTAATGGTGTTGCCAATGCTTTTGGTGGCGCAGCTGGTCGTTGGGTATTTGATGACGCTGGTAAGCCTTTATTACAAACGGAGCGTGATTTATCAAATAGCTTCGCGTTTGGTAATTTCCCTGATGGCTGTCAATATTGTTTCAATGGCGAGGATTATGAAAACTATATTCCTGGTGTGGAAAAAATCAATATAGGCTCTACGTTTAATTACGATATCAACGATAACATTAACTTCTTCAGTGATGTTAAATATGTACGTTCTGATATTAAACAGCAATTTCAGCCTTCTTTCCGTTTTGGCGGTATAAGTGTCAATGTTCAAGAGAATGCCTTCCTTGACGCTGGTTTAAAACAAACCATGTTAGATGCAGGCCAAAATTCATTTACATTAGCTAAATTCTTCGATGAACTTGGTAACCGCTCAGCAGATAACGTGCGTGAAACGTTCAGATATGTAGGCGGCGTTAAAGGTGGTTTTACATTAAGTGAAACCATGTTCAACTATGAGACTTTTTATGTTTATGGTCAAACTGACAACAAACGTAAAACCTTAAATGACTTAATCCCTAATAACTTTCTCGATGCATTAGACTCAGTGATTGATCCTGCTACAGGCCTTGCTGCATGTCGCAGCCAAGTTGCCAGTGCACAGCCAACGGGTTATAAAAGCAAAGCCTCTGTAAACCCTTCAGATTGTGTTGCTTATAACCCATTTGGTATGGGAAATTCATCAGAAGCTGCAAGAGACTGGGTTTCAGCTGATGTGACACGTGAAGATGTTATTACCCAACAAGTGATTGGCGGTACATTAGCTACTGACTCCTCTGAGTTCTTTGAGCTTCAGGGCGGCGCAATCGATGTTGTTGTCGGTTTTGAGTACCGTGAAGAAACATCTGAAACAATCACTGATGAATTTACTAAAGCAGGATTTTTAACAAATGCTGCATCGCCAGACTCATACGGCGAATACGATGTAACCGAGTACTTTATTGAAATGAACGTGCCTTTAATTAAAGACATGACATTAATACATGAGCTCACTCTAGATGCTGCGTTCCGTACAGCGGATTATTCTCACGCTGGTGAATCTGAATCTTGGAAGGTAGGCATGTTCTACTCACCAATTGAAGAATTAAGCCTGCGTGGCACAATCGGTGAAGCCGTACGCGCACCTAACATTGGTGAAGCATTTGATCCACAATCTCCAGGTTTTGCTGATGTACGAGATCCTTGTGATGCCGATAGAATTAACGATGATCCTGACCGCGTGGCGAACTGTGCGGCATTAGGCATTCCAGTAGGTTTCCAAGCTAATGATAACGTTTCTGTTGATTCTATATCTGGCGGTAATCCAGATCTTAAGTCAGAAACATCATCATCAATGACATTAGGCCTTGTTTGGGTACCAACGTTTGTTGATAACTTATCTTTCACCGTTGACTACTATGATATCGATATCGAAGATGCGATTCTGTACGTGAAAGAACAAAATATAGTTGATAACTGTGTTGATGCAACGGGTAGTCCTGATGCAGCTTATTGTGCAGATGTCGATCGTGACCCTATCACTAAAGATATTATCTTAGTCCGTTCAGGCTACTTGAATGCTTCAGCTATTTATACTCGAGGCTTAGAGTTCCAGGCTAGCTATAAAATGGATATGTCTAGCTTTGATCTTCCTGGTGAATTAGGCTTCAATCTTTTAGGTAATCAGTTATTAGAACTTGAACGTTTTGAATTCCAAGACCGTCCAGATGAAATTAACGACGAGAAAGGAGAGCTAGGGGATCCAGAGCTTCAACTACGATTCTCTGTTGATTATCGTATCGATGATCTAACACTTAGCTGGGGCACACGTTATATTGATCGCGTCGTAACTTACGATGTATCACCAAACGGTGGTTCACCAGAAGATTTAGAGCCTGGTTGGGTTCCATCACTGACAACTCACGACATTACTGCATCATATCGCGTAAGTGACAATGTGTTTGTGAATGGTGGTATACGTAATTTATTTGATACCTTACCACCAGGGTACACAAGTGATGCGTTATATGATCTTGTTGGTCGTCGTGCCTTTGTTGGTATGAAAGTTAACTTCTAATATCTATACTATAAAGATGTTGACGTAACAGGCTATAGCTTTGGCTATAGCCTGTTTTATTTTATCGCCTTAAGGGAAGTTAATCTTTCAGATTGCTTTTACTATAGAACCTTTACTTATCATAAACAGCTCAAATAAGAACAACAAAAAAAAGCACATCTCACACAACTGAATTAGCTCACTGGGCTTTATATTAATTACCAAGCGTGGACTTAGCGGCCAGTAAGCTTTGCAGCACCTTTAAATAAATTAAAGAAGTTTTCTGTAGTGTACTGGGCTAACTCTTCAAACTGCTCGCCCCTGAGTTCTGCAACAAATTTTGCCACATCATATACATAAGCCGGTTGGTTTTCTTGACCTCTGTGAGGTACAGGTGCCAAGTAAGGTGAGTCGGTTTCCACTAATAACCTGTCTTTAGGCACTTTACGAATAACGCTGCGTAGTTCGCCGGCATTTTTGAATGTGACTATGCCTGAAACCGAAATGTAAAAACCTAAGTCTATGGCGGCTTTGGCCATTTCCCAGTTTTCGGTAAAGCAATGCAACACGCCACCCACCCTGTCAGCATTGCCCGCTTTCAGCATGGCTATGGTGTCTTCTCTGGCATCGCGGGTATGGACAATAAGGGGTTTGTTAACTTGAGTTGCTAAGGCTATTTGCTGCTCAAAACATTGCTGCTGCAATATTTTGGTTTCATCGGCGTAAAAGTAATCTAGCCCAGTCTCCCCAATGGCGACGACTCTCACATCGTTGGCATATTCTGCAATCTTGGCGATGTCTAGCCCTTCTTGCACATCTAAGGGATGCACACCAGAGGAGAGAAACACATTGTCAAAGATGCTGACCTTATCCCGCATGGCTTCAAAACCTTGCTGGCGCACGTTAACGCACAACAGGTAATCGACCCCTTGGGCTTTAGCTGAATCAACAATCAACTTGAGGCTGGCTTGATCTGGGGCCGCTTTTAAGCGGTCTAAATGGCAGTGGGAATCAATAAGCATGGTGAAAATAGGTCTACTCAAAAAAAGGCAGCCAAGGATACCTAGCTACATGGTACAGGTCAAATCTGCCGAGGCTAATTCCCTGGAAAGCAGTTTTTCTATGTGATTTTTATGACTCTCAGGATCCGTTTTAATTTTAAGCCCAACGCCTGCGGGGCGGCCACCAGATGCACCTAATGGATTAATCCACACCACTGTGCCGGTAAATTCATGCATCTGAGTCGCATCAGGTAACCGATATGAAATGGTTAAGCTCTCGCCTAAGTAATGGCTCTCAGAAGTGGCGACAAATAGCCCCGCTGGTTTGATAAACGGCATATAAGCACGATAAAGCTGGTGCAAACTATCAAAATTAACAACAAGATTTACCATGACATATGACTACCTGTGAGTATGAGTTAATTGCTTGAATGCTAAGACATAATCCATGCATAATCCCTGAGCATTGACCGCTGCCATAGTGGTTAACTTATGGCACATATCCATGATTCTAGCAGCCAATGTGATGACTTGCGCCTTAGTAAACGCATTGATGTCATTACTTTTTAACACAAAGTGACGTAAGTACAAATAAAGCACTTGTAACGCATCAATAAGCTGGCTGTCTTTTAAGTGCAATAAACTGCCACAAAGGTGGCCCGAACGTAAACTTAAGGCCCATTCCTTGCGGTAATTGAGCAAGGTTTGATACTTGTCACTTTGTAGGCTTGCAGCCAACTGAATAGGCCCGCCGACGACACTTAAACACCAAGTCACATCATGAGGTTTGGCGCCATCAAGAGCGGTTGGCAGTAATTGCTGCGCCTTAAGCCAAGCAGTTACCTCTGCATTACTGGGTGGCGTTAGGGTCAATGTCTGGCAACGGCTTTTGACTGTTGCCAATAGTGCCGCTGGCCTATCTGTTTGCAAAATAACAAAGGTCTCTTTCCCTGGCTCCTCTAAGGTTTTCAGTAACGCATTGGCTGAAGCCGTATTCAAGCGCTCACTTTGATAAATAATTGCCACACGTTTGCCGCCCTGCTGGGCTGTCGAGGTCAAACTGTTGCAAAGGCTGCGAATTTGATCGACTTTGATCTGGTTGCCGTCCGGCGCCACGCTATGTAAATCCGGATGGGTACCAGCACTGACTAATAAACATGCCTTGCATTGACCGCAAGCACCCACAGGCGTTAAGGCCTGACATAAGATTAGCTTTGCCATGGAATCAGCCAGTACATCGCCGCCCAATTGAGTGTGCACGTCCAATAAATGGCCGTGACTTAAGCTGCCTTGCCGCACTTGGTTAAGCAAGAGTTCATGGCTTGCATGCAACCATGGAAGTGCTGAAATATCATAATCTGTGCTCATGGGTGGCCTCTGTTTTTGGGTAATGAGCAAGTTTTCCTCGTCAGATTAGCCTTAAGTTGATTTACGCTAACTGGCTGGCTAATACTTGCTTAATATCACCATGGACGGCTTCAAGGCTTTGGCTTGCATCTATCACTAATATGCTGTTGTCTTGGCTGGCCAATTGTAAATAGGTCTCACGGGCACGCTCAAAAAAACCTAGCGCTTGTTGCTCAATTCTGTCTAAGGCGCCGCGATTAGCCGCCCTTGTTAAGCCAAGGCTTGGTTCGATATCTAAATACAAGGTCAAATCTGGTTTAAAACCTTGTAAACATGCCTCACTTAAGGTGTTAACTAAGGGCATTAAGCCACGTCCGCCACCCTGATAGGCAAGGGATGACAGATTGTGCCTGTCCCCCAATACCCATTCGCCGCGTTGTAGTGCAGGTTTTATCACGTTAGCAATAAGTTGTGTACGGGCTGCATAAATCAGCAGGCATTCGGCTTCATCGCAGAGAGGATCTTGGGGATCCGCGATTTTAACTAAATCACGAATGCGCTCAGCCAGTGGTGTACCGCCAGGCTCGCGGGTGCACACAGGCTCATGGCCTGTGTGACCAGCAAGGAGCGCCTTAACTAAGGCTACGGCACTGGATTTACCCGCACCTTCAAGGCCTTCAATAACAACAAATTTTCCTAATTTTTGACGCTGTTGGACTGTCATTTTTTCTTTCTTCTCTGGTATTGGTTAACCGCCGCGTTATGGGCTTTTAGTGTTTTTGAAAACACATGGCTGCCATCATTGCGGGACACAAAATACAAGTAGTCCACTGCCGCCGGATTGGCGGCAGCTTCCAGTGCAGCCTGGCTTGGCGCTGCGATTGGTGTTGGCGGCAACCCCTTTATTTTATAGGTATTAAAGGCTGTCGCTTCTTGTAAATCTTTGCGAGTAATATTGCCCTTAAAGCGTTCGCCCATGCCGTAAATCACCGTGGGGTCGGTTTGCAGGCGCATGCCTAATTTCAAGCGATTATTAAACACAGCTGAAATCAATGGCCGCTCACTGGCTTGACCGGTTTCTTTTTCTATAATGGACGCCAGGATCAGCAATTCATAAGCACTCTTTACCTGCACATCATCACTGCGCCCTTCCCAAGCCGCATTAAGCGCTGATTGCATCATCACATAGCTGCGATTTAACACATCAACCACAGATTCATCCGCATGGTAATAATAGGTTTCTGGATAAAACTTCCCCTCAGGCAGACCACTGTCATCGCCGTGCGCCTTAAGTACAGTTAAAAATGGCGCTTCAGAAAGGCTCAACCTCGGCTGTTCATCTAGGCTTGATTGCCATTCTTTAATGGATTTCCCTTCCACTAAAGTCACAGAGAAAGTCACAACTTTACCCTCGAGTACCCGTTGTAAAAAACTGCCCAAGGTGTCACTTGGAAATAACTCGTACAAACCAGTGCGTATTTGTGCAAGCTCTGGTTTTAATTTAACCAAATATTTGATTTTCCAACTATCCGTGAGCAATCCTTGTTGCTCTAGTTGCTGCACTAGCTTGGTGACTGACATGCCAGCTGCAATGGTAACTTGAGTGGGCTTGTCAAGCTTAAGGGCTTGCTCTGGGTAAGCGGTTAAGCTGTTAATCGCCACCGACACAGAGCCTGTTAGTAGGATCAAACTTAAGCACACACTTAAGGCCCATTTATAGAATAAATTGCAGCGTTTCACATGCCCTGTAAACTGCGCTAATGTGAGCTGCGCTGTTGAACACATCTGCTGCAGAGATTTTACTGGATGCTTAGGCCAACTAAACTTTGCGGCATTAACTTTAGCCCCGCTCGATTTAGTCCCCGCTTGCTTGGGAGGCTTAGGTTTAAGCGGTTTAGTGTTGAGTTGTTTGTTAGTTAATGACTTAGCTTCAAGCCCTGTTGATTTAAGTGCAGAGGATTTAAGCTCTGTCGCTGTAAGACTTGCAGGCTTTAAGGTTTGTATCTTGAGTGCTTTTAGCTTGCCCGCTTTAGTACGGGTCTGTTTGTCGGCTGCCTGTGCCGTGCTAGTGATTGTCGAGCCAGAAGAGCGCCATTTCAGCACATTGCGATATAGCTGAGCACGCCACTCAAGGGCAGCGCGGCGGGTTGCGCCTAAAAAATGTTGTAATTTAGCTAAGGTAATTTTTTTCATAGATTTGCTAAAGAGATAACCCTAATGAATGCCTTAATTGAGTCGATTGGGGCCAAGGTGTGTACGCTTGGTTATCAATCCCCTTAACATCGACCACTCCGAATAAACTGTTGCTAAGAAACACATGCTCGCAGTCACTAAGGAAATCTTGTTTAACGCCGCACACCACCACAGTATATCCCTGTGTTAACAAGGTCTGGATGATAATTTCTCGAGTAACACCAGACACCCCAGCTTGATGCAAGGCTGGAGTATAAATAATTCCGTCTTTAACACCAAACAGATTAGCCATTGATGATTCAATCACCCAAGCTTCACTGTCGAGCACTAGCCAATCCTCCATGCCATTGGGTAAGGCTTGGCTTTTAATCAGCACTTGCTCCAAGCGATTCAAGTGCTTAATGCCTGCAAGCCTAGGCTGTTGACCTAAGCGCACCTCGCTCAAGGCGAGGGTTATTCCCTGTTGCTGCCAAGCGCCGTAATGGCTAGGTAGCTCACTGACAGACACGATTTCAGTCGCAGTTGCAGCTTGAGGCGATTGATAGCCTCGACCACCCACACCGCGGCTGACTATTAATTTAATGCAATGCATGGGATAAGCTTTTGCAAGCTCAGTCAATTTATCCTTAAGCTCGCCGGACGCTTGCCAGCTAAATCCTAAGCGGGCGCAAGACTGCTCAATACGGGCCAAATGCTGGGTTAAAAATAAAATCTGCCCGTTACTGCGCATGGTGGCAAACACTCCGTCACCATAGGCAAGGCCGCGATCTAACGGATGAATGCCTGCCACAGTGGGCTGATTGGTCCACAGAGGTAACATTAGTGAACCTGACTCTGATAATGCCGCGTGTAAGCAAAGCGCTGAAGCTGAGCAGGGTTAGCGCCTGTATATTCTACGAGGGGCGATGGAGCTTGGTGTAGCAAAGTCGCTTGAGGTAAACCTTGATGAGTCTGATTTTTATAAGATTGAGTTTTATATCGCTGAGTGTTATCGGTTTGAGCGGCATAGCGCTGAGTCTGCTTATCAAAGCATGGCTCACGTTCACTGTCAGTTAAGCGCATCTTAATCACTCCCTGAATTTGCTATTGCTTAGGTTTGGATTGGTGTTTACCTGGGCTTTACTTAGGCTGTGTGGCTGTTGCTAACCTGATGTTAGCAACAGCCACAAACGGTATACGCGTTATTACTTAGCCAACAAATGCTGAATACGTGTCTTTAAAATATCGGTGGCGATACGATTCTTTCCACCCCTTGGCACGATAATATCCGCATATTGCTTTGACGGCTCAATAAACTGCAAGAACATAGGTCTTACGGTTTTTTTGTACTGAGAAATCACTGACTCCATAGTACGGTCACGCTCGGCAACGTCACGAGTCAAGCGGCGCAGGAAACAGATGTCCAGTGGCGTATCCATGAATACAGACGCATCCATCAGATCGCGCAGCTTAGGATCAGTTAACAGCAGAATACCTTCCAAGATGATCACTTTTTTAGGCGTCATGTGGATAGTGTCGCTAATACGAGTATGCTCAGTATAACTGTAGCAAGGGATATCAGCGGCTTGGCCCGCTTTTAACTGCTTAAGGTGGCTACATAATAACTGGTGGTCTAATGCCTTAGGGTGATCATAATTGGTCTGGACCCTTTCCTCCATGGACATATGACTCTGATCTTTATAGTAGGCATCTTCATTGATCACGCCTATTTGATCTGTGCCCAGATCCCGGCGCAGTTCGTCAAAAATCGTCTTCGCGATTAAACTCTTACCCGAAGCCGACGCACCGGCAATCCCAATGATGACACATTGCTGAGAATTCATTCTAAACCTTACTCGTCGTCTGATATGCTAATTGATACTGATGTTTGTCTTTGTGCTAACGCAAGTGCAGCGCCAACTTTTGCCGCAATATCCTTATAGATAGCCGACACTTGGGTGTCAGGCTCAAGGGCAATGCAAGGATTGCCGCTGTCCATGGATTGGCCAATGCCGATATCGAGCGGCAATGAACCTAATAGGGGGACTTGGTAACGCTGGGCAATCTTACTGCCGCCGTCGCTGCCAAAAGGATGGGCTTTATGGCCACATGCTTGGCACAGATGAAAACTCATGTTTTCCACTATGCCTAATACTGGGACGTTCACCTTATTGAATAAACTGATGCCTTTCTTGGCATCCGCTAAGGCGATATCTTGGGGCGTGGTGACGATAACCGCGCCTGACACTTGGGCCTTTTGCGCTAAGGTAAGCTGAATATCCCCAGTGCCTGGCGGCATATCCACCACCAGATAATCTAATTCGGGCCAGTCGGTTTCGGATAATAACTGAGTTAATGCGCCCGCTGCCATGGGGCCGCGCCACATGGCGGCTTGCTCGTCTTTAAGAATAAAGCCAATGGATTGCGCCACCAAGCCATGGGCCTTGGCAGGCTGCATCATTTTGCCGTCATTTGTGCTTGGGGTAAAATCGCTGAGCCCAAGCATCATTGGGATAGACGGGCCATAAATGTCCGCATCCAAAATCCCCACTTTAGCGCCTTGTAACCTCAGGGCAATGGCTAAGTTTATCGCCGTAGTAGACTTACCCACACCGCCCTTGCCTGACGCCACGGCAATCACATGCTTAATATTTTTTAACGCTGGATTTGCCTGCGCCCCGCTTAGATTATTGGCTGGCACATCCAGACGGCACTCAAGCTTGATGTCAGTAATCTCTGGCAGCGTTATCAGCATCTCTGTGAGCTTGGTATTAAGTTCGGGGTAGCTATCGACGCAAGGATAGGGAAACACTAGCCCAATGGCTAGGGTGTTGCCCGTTAAGGATAGCGAATGAACACAAAAGGCTGAGACTAAGTCTTGCTGTAAATAAGGGTCGCGATAGCGGGAGAGGATGGCCAATACAGAGGCTAAAAGTGCATCAGATACTTGGTAATTTGTACGCGCAGTAGACAAAAGCGACATCCTCTCTAAAAAATTTGGCCAAGTGTATCAGAAAATCCCAAAGTTTTAGCGTTAAATTAGCCCTTTTCATGCATGTTTTGATGAAAATCTGATGGTTATCGGTTAGTATCTTGGCCATATTCAAGCGGCAACGAGATGTTGAGACAAAATGACACAATCACAACGTAAAATACTGGTCACCAGTGCCCTTCCCTATGCTAATGGTCCTATTCACCTAGGGCATATGTTGGAATATATCCAAACGGATATCTGGTCTCGTTTTCAAAAAATGCGTGGCCATGAGTGTCACTACATTTGCGCCGACGATGCCCACGGCACCCCTATCATGCTTAAAGCACAGCAATTAGGCATAGCACCAGAGGCGATGATCGCCCAAGTGCAAAAAGAGCATGAACAAGATTTTGCTGACTTCAACGTGGCGTTTGATAATTTTCACAGCACCCACAGCGACGAAAACCGCGAGCTTGCCAGTGACATCTACATTAAGTTGCGTGATGCGGGCCACATTAAGACTAAGACGATTTCTCAGCTCTATGACCCAGAAAAATCCATGTTCCTGCCTGACCGTTTCGTTAAGGGCACCTGCCCAAAATGTAAATCTGACGATCAATACGGCGACAACTGCGACAGCTGCGGCGCAACCTACAGCACCACAGATCTAATCAATCCACGTTCTGCCGTGTCGGGCGCCACCCCAGTGATGAAAGACACTGAGCACTTCTTTTTCGACTTGCCTGCTTTTGAGGGCATGCTAAAAGAGTGGATCCACTCAGGCTCTTTGCAGTCGGAAATGGCCAACAAACTTAACGAATGGTTCGAGCAAGGCTTGCAGCAGTGGGATATCTCCCGCGATGCGCCCTACTTTGGTTTTGAAATCCCAGATGCACCGGGCAAATACTTCTATGTATGGCTGGATGCACCTATCGGCTACATGGGCTCGTTCAAGAATTTCTGCGCTAAGCGCACCGACATCAATTTTGATGATTTTTGGGCCAAAGACTCCAGCGCCGAGGTGTATCACTTCATCGGTAAAGACATAGTCTACTTCCACAGCCTGTTTTGGCCTGCCATGCTAGAAGGCGCAGGCCTGCGTAAACCTACCAGCGTTTACGCCCACGGTTATGTAACAGTTAATGGCGCGAAAATGTCTAAATCTAAGGGCACCTTTATTAAGGCACGCACCTATTTAGACCATTTAGACCCAGAATACTTGCGCTACTACTACGCCGCTAAGCTCAGTAGCCGCATCGATGACTTAGATTTGAACCTTGAAGACTTCGCCCAGCGCGTAAACTCTGACTTAGTCGGCAAGCTAGTGAACTTAGCCTCACGCACCGCAGGCTTTATCAGCAAGCGTTTCGATGGCAAGTTAGCCGCCGTTAAAGATAACAGCCTGGCTGAAAGCTTTATTGCTAAGCAAGAGGTGATTGCTGAATTTTATGAAGCCCGTGAATACGGTAAAGCCATGCGTGAAATCATGACCATGGCCGATATCGCTAACGGCTTTGTGGCAGAACAAGCTCCGTGGCAGCTAGTTAAAGAAGATGACAAGCAAGCACAAGCCCATGAAGTCTGCTCTATTGCGTTGAATTTATTCCGTATTTTGACCACTTACCTAAAGCCTGTGTTGCCACGTTTAAGTCAAGATGTTGAAGCCTTTATGCAACTTGAGCTCACTTGGGCTAATTTAGCTAAAGACATGACAGCGCATGAAATCGCGCCGTTTAAGGCCATGATGCAGCGCGTCGATTTAGACAAGGTTGCCGCCATGGTGGATGCCTCTAAAGACAACTTACAGCCCACTGAAGCGCCTAAAGCCGACAAAAAGGCTGACAAGAAAGTAGATAAGAGTGCCGATAAAAGTGCGCCTAAGAAAGTGAGCAGCGATGCACCATTAACTGACAGCCCGTTAACTGACGACCCTATCAGTGATGAAATCAGCTTTGAAGATTTCGCTAAGCTTGATTTGCGCATTGCGCTGATTGCCAAAGCCGAGCACGTCGCCGATGCTGACAAGTTGCTAAAACTGCAATTAGATTTAGGCGGCGTCACCAAGCAAGTGTTCGCTGGTATCAAGTCTGCTTATGCACCAGAAGATCTTGAAGGCAAACTCACTGTGATGGTTGCCAACCTTGCACCACGCAAGATGCGCTTTGGCATGTCAGAAGGCATGGTATTAGCCGCAGGCCCAGGTGGTGACGAGTTATGGATTTTAGAGCCTCACCAAGGTGCCAAACCCGGCATGCGCGTGAAGTAACTCGGCATTCGCTGCAGTCCACCTAGTCAGTTAATGAAAACAAAGGTCGCTTAGGCGACCTTTTTATTGGCTGATGAGCACAATTCAGTCGTCTACACATCCACAGTTCAGGCTTGCCAAGGCCCTTTTCTTTAATAAAAAGTATCCACGACACGCCGCGCTCTTGATTTAAATCAAAAGCATCCTTGAGGGCTCGAACATCCCGTCCATGGGATGGACGGTCGTCTCGCAAATCACCATGGCTCGCCTCTAAAATTCCGAGGTATCAGTCAGACCTGGTGACTCAAAAATGAAAATTTAACAATGGGTGTCATGGTTGGTAGTGTTATCCCATCACGACTATCATCCCCTATAAAATTGATGTGTTGAAGAGTAAAATTAAGTTTTATCCTGTAGAAAATAATTAAGTTGAACAGACAAGCAGGTGTTATTTGTTGATATACCTGCTGACTTTAACTCATATCTTGCTCGAGATAGGTTTCTTTCAGACTCTCTATTAAACATACGCTCAGGATAAGACTCAATGATATTAATATTTATTGGAATACCATCTTGGCTCAAATCAAACTCCATGTTAACAAAACCTTCCTTTTTATCTCGCAATGCACTTATCGGATATTGGACTTGAAAAGGTGCACTGATTTTATATCTAGCATTCTGCGCCTTAGTGAATTCAGAGTCGCAACGTGATGGGCTTTTAAAAGCGTTAGCTTTAAATAATGATAACTTATCTTGCATGGTTGGGTTCGCACACCCCGACACAAAAAGAACAACAAAAACTAATTTTTTACAATACAACATGAATTCGCCCTTTAAAGTCACATCAAGCTATAACATCAAAAATAAAAAGGTCGCGCTGCGACCTTTTTTACACTGAAATAGAACAGGCTTAAACTTTTTGGTAATAATTCGTTATGACATTATTTATTAAAAATAATAAAGCTCGAAAACTCTAGTTCCCAGGTTGAGCCTAAATCTTTTGAGTTCTCTAACGTCTCAAAGCCATAGGCTCCATTCGTGACGGAAAAAAGACCATTGCTTTTTGACATCCATAATCTTTCTGTTAAATATTTTTCACTTGTGATTTTAAACCAACTTTTACCATTATCTTTTGATGCGTAAATGCCTTCATCACTAAATACACCACCCGTTTCTAATATAAATTTATCTTTAACGACCAAGGGGGCTGAAAATTTCACTGTATAAGGAGAGTCAATCTCAAGCCATGATTTTCCACAATCATCGCTTATATGTGTTTTGGCAAAAATACCAGCGACCCCTCCCCCTGGTGATGTCAACACGCCAATTGAATCATTGCCTTCAGCAGTGGATACAGAAATAATGGTTCGCTTACTTGGGGTTAAGTGACTCATCCATTCTTTTTTGTTGTAATCAAAGCAACTCACTGTGTCTTCTTTCGATGACGCAAAGCCGATACCATCGGGTCGATTCCAATACCATGCACCTTGCATTCCACTCCATACATTCATGCCTATTTCAACTTTTCTCTCTAAATTCCACAAACCACTTTCTAAACTATTCGCACTATAAAGCTCAGATAAACCGTCACGCTCAAGCCCAACAAACCAATGGTCATACTGCTCTGATGAATTAATGAACACAATTCTCCCATCGGGTAAGTTGCCTTTGGCAAGCGTAACAATGTCTCCATTTTTAGTGATACGATACAAGGCCCCATATTCATCAGCTACGATGGCAATGCTATCATCAATATCATAACTGACTAAGGCGGAGATCTGGTGTAGATTTTCATTACGTGATAGCACTTGCCATTTTCCACCTACAGAACGCACCAGTGTTGTCCCTAGGTTGGTACCTGCAATCACTTGACCATCTTGAGTTTCAGCAAAACTAGAAATCCCTTGAGGATAGTCAAGCGCAAGTTGCTCCACTTCATCGATTGTTTTATGAGGTTCAATCCAACCAGTAACTTTATTTGGATTAATTAATTCTGGCTCATGTTTAAAGAACCTATCAATTAGGTTTGAATTGTTGACTATTAATTTACTGCGTCCAACAGCAGCTTTTGTATTTACTGCGGTTAATATGAGCCTACCTAGATCAACAACAGTGCCTGGCACTATGTTGAAATTTCCAGTAAGTTTAGAGTCACTAATATCAAGAAACTTTGAACCACCGAACGCGGGTGCACTCACTTGTATAATTTTATACTCCCCACTAGGTAAACCACCGAAAAATAATGAAGTGACGGTTGATTTCCCCGACATTTGATTTATAAGGTAATGTCTTTCGCTTTTATTTTTATTTTCTGGGTTAACCCTTTCTAACGTGACACTGCTTATTTGTGGTATCTCTCTTGTATTTACAGTCGTTGACAGTACAACCAAACCTAACTTAGCCTTATTTGTGCTGTATGCACCGACATCTGCAACCTGCTCTGTGGTTACACACCCTTGTAAATTAAAGACTGCCAAGATAATAAAAAACGTTTTCTTAAACACTATGTATTCCCTTATATAGTTCAAAATATTAAATCCAACAATTTATCAACAACAAAATATCAATAACAAATTGTTTACACAAGCATTTTCTAACTGACAAGCTACAATTTATGGACCGCTTAAAAGAGTGCCAACTGCTGAGTACCATTTAGTGTCGGCACAATCTGCTAAACGTTACAAAAACCATAATTACGCCTTGTGTGCTTTCCCCTGACACGGCAAATTATTTTTATGCTTGAGAACATTATGTCCATTCCAGTTCAGCAACATATTGGCAGCATCGCATTAGTGGTTAAAAATTACGATGATGCTATCGCTTTTTATACTCAAAAATTGCAATTTACTGTGGTGGAAGATACTGACTTAGGCGGCGGTAAGCGCTGGGTGCTGATCTCACCACCCACTGATCCGCAGGCGAACTCTAAAGGCACCAACTTACTCTTAGCGCAAGCAAGCAATGATGAGCAGAAACAAGCGATTGGCAATCAAACGGGCGGGCGAGTCTTTTTATTCTTACACAGCAATGATTTTTGGCGCGATTACCAATTAATGAAAACCAATGGGGTAAAATTCAATGAAGAGCCAAGAGTAGAACCCTACGGCACTGTGGTGGTGTTTGAAGATCTCTACGGCAATAAATGGGATTTATTGCAGCTCAACGCCTAATTCGTCCTGATTGAGCGCCAAATCTGGCGCTCAATCAGGACAAGGCGTTAATTTCAGCTTATTGATACAACACTCCCTTGTGTTTTAACCATCCATGAGCATGATGATTATTAGGATCTCTGTGGGTCCAATGAATAACGCCGCCTTTAGCATTCCACTCATATTCACCGTAAAACTCAATCGGATCATTAACACTAAGATTGTGGATCTTTGCCGCTAAATCAATATTATGTGCAACCAGTAGGGTTTGCCCTGTGGCTAATTTTATAACAAATTTTTGATGTCGATTGCCCTGATTGTCATCAGCGAGTAACTGGATAACACTCCCCGCCCCTTGGACTTGTATATTGCTCTGCTGACTCCGCCATGCATTATTAAGTAATTGATCATTAGCCAATATGCTAACTGAAAACAAAGATAGAGCGAACAGTAAAATAATCGATTGTGACCAAGTCTTCATAGAAACCTCCATGTATGATTTTTAAGCCAAGATAGTGTATTTAAAAACAACATCATTGGTACGGCTTGTTTTCTTTTAAATAAGGGGTACAAAGAGTGCGAGGGATTTTTGATCTTTTACGATAGATTACAGATACCCCCCCCCTCCTACACCATCCATGGTGTACGGGGATAAGTACAATCCATGTACAAAAAAGCCCCAACTCTCGTTGAGGCTTAAATGTACCATTCTCTATTGCTAGAGTTAATAATGGTACCCGAGGCCAGACTTGAACTGGCACGCTTATTCAGCGAGGGATTTTAAATCCCTTGTGTCTACCGATTCCACCACTCGGGCAAAAGTGTCGTTAACCTATTAATCACTCAAACAAGTCAACAAAATTGTGGAGGCGCGACCCGGAGTCGAACCGAGATCGACGGATTTGCAATCCGCAGCATAGCCATTCTGCCATCGCGCCATGCTTTCAAAATATCAATAAAGATAAATTGGAGCGACATATCGGGTTCGAACCGATGACCTATACCTTGGCAAGGTATCGCTCTACCAACTGAGCTAATGTCGCCTACTTTCTAACATAAATCTTTGGTGAGACCACCGCTAATAAAAACGGTTCAAACCGATGACGCTGTATTACATCTCGCTTGGCAAGGTATCGCTCTACCAACTGAGCTAATGTCGCCTATATCAACTGAGCCAATGTCGCATCGACTAGCTTTTACCAACTAAGCTAGCAGACTCGCTGTTCCTTGACTTCGGATTGGCATTCTACCGTTTTAGGCTCTGCTGTCAATGCTGGTTAAGGAGTTTTTTATCACCCTGGCTATAACTGCTGATAAAGCGATCAAATCGACAAAAAAAAGAGCAACTTAAGCTGCTCTTTTAATTTGGCTGCTTGGCTAAATTATCTCTTAGGCAAAGATAAAGTCGTTAAACCGAGCATTTTTTGCATCACGCCCACAACTTGGCAGCTATAGCCAAATTCGTTATCGTACCAAACGTAAAGGATAGCGCGCTTATCTTCTGCAATCGTCGCTTGGGAATCAATCACGCCGGCATAACGTGAGCCCACTAAATCACTGGACACGATTTCTGTTGATTCGGTGAAATCGATTTGATTTTGCAATTCCGACAACAAAGCCATGTCTTTTAAATATTCATTAAGCTCATCGCGATTTGTTTCAGTCGTTAAGTTCACGCTGATGATAGCCATAGACACATTGGGCGTTGGCACCCTAATGGCGTTACCGGTCAATTTACCCGCTAATACTGGCAAGGCTTTGGCCACCGCTTTGGCAGCACCGGTTTCAGTGATCACCATGTTAAGCGGTGCACTACGACCACGTCTATCGGCACTGTGATAGTTATCAATCAAGTTTTGATCGTTAGTATAAGAGTGGATCGTTTCAACATGACCATTCTCAATACCGTACTTATCATTTACCGCTTTCAACACTGGCGTAATCGCATTGGTGGTACAGCTGGCTGCGGATACAATAATGTCTTCGGCTAAAATATCATTTTCATTGACACCGTAAACGATGTTTTTGATTGCCCCTTTAGCGGGAGCCGTCAGCAATACTTTGCTGGCCCCTGGGCTCTTAAGGTGCAAACCTAAACCATCTTCATCTTTCCAAATACCCGTATTATCAACGATTAATGCATCCTTGATACCGTACTGAGTGTAATCAACTTGATCAGGTGAGTTAGCATAAATAATCTGGATATAAGTACCGTTAGCAATAATGGCATTGTTGTCTTCATCAACCTCCACAGAGCCATTAAATGGACCGTGTACTGAGTCACGGCGCAGCAAACTGGCACGCTTTTCTAAATCACCTTTTTTACCACCACGTAATACAATGGCTCGTAGGCGTAACTTGTTGCTCTTGCCTGTTTTTTCAATTAATAAACGGGCTAAAAGTCGACCAATACGGCCAAAACCGTATAACACCACATCACGAGCTGGCGTGTCGTCACCATAATCGATACCCGCGGCTAATTCTTGCGCCATGTAAGCTTCGATTCCAGATTCATCTGTATTATCACGCCAGTAGTTGACGGCCAATTTACCTATGTCTACTTTGCAATGCTTAACTGCAAGCTTGCTTAAGGCAACAACAAAGGGGAAACTTTCACGTAATCTTAGTTTTTCGCCCACATGACGACGGACTAAGCGATGTGATTTAATAATTTCTATGGTAGATGCATTTAGCAGCGGCTTGCCGTAAACTACGACTTCAACGCCTTGATTGCGATACAGTTTTCCAAGTAGTGGCTGCATAGCCTCTGCCATTTCGAAACGTTCTTGCCAACTTTGTAGGTGTTTATCAGCGCTCATTAACAAATCCTTTATCTCACTTTTTAGTAATTCTGACTAAAATGTTTGAGTAACAAAAAGAAAAGACCAATAATTGGAATCGGTGTGCAGGGTTTACCTGCTTTTGGTCAGCGACATTGTAATGAAAAGCGAACAGTTAAGCCAGAGAGTTTAGGGCTGGTAAATATGTAATTTTATTAGATAAATTCAGTAAATGGAGTCCTTTTTGAACAAGAATTTAGTAATGTTTACATCATTTTGTTTAGGGATAGCTATTTTCGGCTTATTTGGCTGTGAAAATGACCGAAATACCGATGTGATCTGTAAAAATAATCCCGAACTTTGTGAAGATTTACATCGAGACAGTTGGTGTAAATTTGAAAAAGCTGACCTTATTCGGCATCGCTATGCCCTTAAAAAGACTGAGCAGCACACAGGCAAACAGTTATATCAGCAATTAATCATGCTAGAGAAATACAGTAAGTGCATCGAACTTGCCTCTGGTGTGCAGCATATAATCAATACTCATCGCACCTTAGATAGACGCAAAGCCTTTGCGGTGAGCACACAAAATTTAGCCCAATTACAAGAACACATCAAAGATAACCCAGATGTCTATCTCGCCTTCTATCGCTGGATCCGCTTTAATGAACATGCGGCTTTTGAATTAATTAATGCCGCCTTTAAGCGAGATCAAATACAGGAAGTTGAAATTTTGCAGCAATTAGCGGTTCACTATTTAAAAGTTGATGCCAATGTCTCTAAAGACATATATCGCAAAATGTTTGCCGCGATTAGCTCGCCAGATCCTATCGATCCTGACGATACAGATATATCCATGAGCCTTTCCGATGAATTTAACCCTGATTGGTTATTAGGCCTTGCTAATGTCCATCAGCAACAGCAACACTTTGCCAAAGTCTATTTACTCACCAAGATAAATTTAACCATCACAGAAAAAAGTGCTTCTGATGAGCAATTACTGGCCTTACTAAACCAAGACAAGCTATTGGCGGAAACGTTTAATGCCCAAGCTAAAACTATCGCGACATCGATCATGAGTGGCCATATTACTCAGAGTCAGCTGGCGGCTCTTTTTTAACGGTATGGTCTCTTTTAACCGCGATATTAAGCCTGAAGTAAACGAATACCTAAATTGCAACTTAGTTGCCTTAAAAATAGCTAAAATGCGACTTATGTAAAAATAATACGAAATAATTGGCCAAAACAGCCATGCAATGACGATAAACCTTGACTGCTGCTGCCAATTTGGTAATTTTACAACCAGACAAAGTTTTCCGTCACCAAATTACAATTACCTGAGGGATACCAGATGACTATCCGCGTTGCTATCAACGGCTATGGCCGTATCGGTCGAAATGTTTTACGCGCACTTTATGAAAGTGAAAAGAATTACCCAATTGAAATCGTTGCACTTAACGATTTAGGTGATGCTTCAATCAACGCCCACTTAACCAAGTACGATTCTGTACATGGTCGCTTTAATGCCAAAGTGGATCACGATGAAGAGGCCATCTATGTTAATGGCGATAAGATTTTAACCTTCCAAGAACGTGACCCATCAAAGTTACCCTGGGCAGAGTTAAAGGTTGATGTTGTATTTGAATGTACTGGTATATTCACATCTAAAGCTGCGGTTCAACCACACTTAGATGCTGGTGCGAAGAAAGTTATTATTTCTGCGCCAGGTAAAAACGTTGACGCCACTGTGGTATACGGTGTTAACCAAGAAGTATTAACCTCAGACATGACAGTGATTTCAAATGCGTCATGTACCACTAACTGTTTAGCCCCTATTGCTAAGCCGTTAAATGATGCAATTGGTATTGAATCTGGTTTAATGACCACTATTCACGCTTATACTAATGATCAACGTTTATCTGATGTGTACCACACTGACTTACGTCGCGCCCGTGCTGCGGCCATGTCAATGATCCCAACTCAAACCGGTGCAGCTGCTGCTGTAGGTTTAGTGGTACCAGAGCTTCAAGGTAAATTTGACGGTTTAGCGGTACGCGTACCCACCGTTAACGTATCTTTAGTGGATTTAACCTTCCTAGCATCTCGTGATACTACGGTTGAAGAAATTAATGAAATTGTGACTCGTGCTTCTAAGCAAGGTGCAATGGCAGAAGTATTAGCCATTAACGAAGAGCCGTTAGTATCTATCGACTTCAATCACAATGCGTTTTCTTCAAATTTTGACGCAACACAAACACGTGTTAACGGCCGTTTAGTGAAAGTCATGTCATGGTATGACAACGAATGGGGTTTCAGTAACCGCATGCTAGACAACGCAGTGGCATTGATGAACGCTAAGTAAGCGGTTATTGCACCTCGTTGTACATTAAAGCCTCGCCATTGCGAGGCTTTTTGTTGAGTATTCAAATAGATGAACCAAGCAATAAAAAAACCTCGCATGGGCGAGGTTTAGTCTGGTTCAATAATCGCGATTGTTTATATTGTTGATTAAGCGTTGCCCTTCACTTTCATGTTCAAGTCTTTAGCAAAATCCAGCATACGCGTTAATGGGATAAGGGCTTTTATTCTTAACTCATCATCCACGAAAATTTCATGCTTAGATTTATCCACATCAGTAAGTGATGCAGCAATCGCTTGTAAGCCGTTCATCGCCATCCAAGGGCAATGAGCGCAGCTCTTACAAGTGGCACCATTACCGCCAGTTGGTGCTTCAATTAAGGTTTTCCCTGGCGCCGCTTGCTGCATTTTATAAAAAATACCGCGGTCGGTGGCAACGATAAAAGTATCGTTTTCCATGGTCTGCGCCGCTTTGATTAATTGGCTGGTTGAACCGACGGCATCGGCTAGTTCCACCACACTTGCTGGGGATTCTGGATGCACTAATATGGCAGCATTAGGGTGAATTTTCTTAAGCTCACGCAATGCCTTAGCTTGAAACTCATCATGGACTATACACTCGCCCTGCCACAGCAGCATATCTGCGCCAGTCTGAGTATTAATGTATGAGCCTAAGTGGCGGTCTGGTGCCCAAATAATTTTTTTATCTTGGCTATCTAAATGCTCAACAATTTCAAGGGCAATACTTGAGGTTACCACCCAATCAGCACGGGCTTTTACCGCTGCAGAGGTATTGGCATATACCACCACAGTATGATCAGGGTGAGCATCACAAAATGCGCTGAACTCTTCAATCGGGCAACCTAAATCTAATGAGCAAGTCGCTTCAAGTGTTGGCATTAGAATGGTTTTTTCTGGGCTTAAAATCTTAGCCGTTTCCCCCATAAACTTAACCCCAGCCACAATTAAGGTCTTAGCGGGGTGATCACGGCCAAAGCGAGCCATTTCTAAAGAATCAGAGACGCAGCCGCCAGTTTCTTCAGCAAGCGCTTGAATTTCAGGGTCAGTATAATAGTGCGCCACTAATACGGCATTTTTCTCTATTAGCAACTGTTTGATGCTAGCTTTATAAGCATTTTTTTCTGCTTCAGACAACAGCGCAGGCTTAGCAGGAAATGGATATTCAATGGTTTCTATCTTAGGTGCAGCAAGACTCATAGTACTTCCAGTGGTATCACTCTATTCGGAGGATTATACGAAATCACAGCAAAAAACAAAAGGACGCAACGTGCGCCCTTTTACATTTTTTAGCCTTAATACCTAACGCATAGTCAACAACATGTGCTCAGGTTGCTCTAGGTAATGTTTCCACAGATTACAGAAACGGGCGATAGTGCCACCATCTATGACTCTGTGATCCCCAGACCAACTGACTTGCATTATTTTGCGCGCTTCAACTTCACCTTTCTCATTAAAACGTGGCAATACCTGCAACTTGCCTAGAGCAACAATGGCCACTTCAGGTTTGCTGATGATAGGCGTAGCGACTGTGCCGCCAAGTGCGCCAATATTAGAAATAGAGATAGTGCCTTCTTTAAGATCCGCAGGGCTCACTCGCCCGCTGCGAGCAGCAGCAGTTAAGCGGGTGATTTCAGCGGCTATCTGCAAGATACTCTTATTTTGCACATCTTTAACGTTAGGCACCAATAAACCCATTTTCGAGTCAACTGCCATGCCTATGTTATGACGCGCTTTATACGTAAGCTCAGTACAATCTGCATTCACTTGGCTATTTAAAATAGGGAACTCGGTGATAGCAAGCGACATGGCTTTCATAAAGAAAGGCATCATGGTGAGCTTAACTTCATCATTGGAGTAACGCTGTTTCATGCTTTCACGCAGCGCCACTAATGCCGTTAGGTCAAACTCTTCACAATAGGTAAAATGCGGTATGGTTGAGACTGATTCTTGCATTAACTTGGCCATAACGGCCTTAACCCCTTTAATGGGCTCAACTCTGTCTGTTGCGTCTGCTGTAATCCCCTGGCGCTGAACACTGGATGACGCCAAAGCTTGTGCCTTGGGACACACAGCCTGGGTTGGTGCTATAGACTCAGACTGCTCAACATGCTGATAACGTTCAATATCTTCTTTATAAACTCGACCATTTTTACCGCTGCCAGGCACTAAGGCTATGTTGATATCTAACGCTCTTGCCATGCGTCTTACCGCAGGGCTTGCCAAGGCTTTACCTTGAATAACTTGAACGTCAGCCACCGCGCTGTTAGATGCCGCGCTCATGTGAGCCACAGTATCAAGGCTAGTACTAGTAGCAGCTACTGCTGTGCTAGTTTGCACTTCAATCGCAAATAGCGGTGAATGCACCTTGGCCAACTGACCTTTGCGGTAATACTGCTTAACGATTCGGCCAGCTTTCATAGCCGGAATTTGCACTAGGGCTTTATCCGTCATCACATCGGCGATGGGTTGGTCTTCAACCACCATATCGCCTTCGTTAACGAGCCAGTCAACCAGCTCACATTCAACGATACCTTCACCGATATCTGGCAGTAAAAAGTCTTCTACTTCCACGCCTGTGACAGGCTGTGTTGCCATGCTTGGTGCGGCAGCACTGCTTTGTGTACTGCTGGCTTCAACGGCTGCATTGGCTTGAGCCTGAGTCGCCGGTGAGGAGTCAGTTTGGCTATCATCAGCGGCCATTTCAACCGCATACAAGGGAGCATGCACTATGGCGATTTCGCCTTTGGCGTAATACAGCTTAGTGATAACCCCAGGGTATGGGGCAGGAATTTGCACTAAGGCTTTGTCTGTCATTACATCGGCAATGGGTTGGTCTTCAACCACTACATCGCCAACCTGTACTAACCAATCGACCAGCTCACACTCAACCACGCCTTCGCCAATATCGGGCAATATAAAATCTTTAATCATACCTAACTCCTAAAATGCCATTGAGGCCTTGATGGCTTCAAAGGTCTTTAGCTCATCTGGCATGTATTCTTTCTCGTGAATAAGTGGGTATGGCGTATCTAGGCCGCACACTCGGCTAATGGGTGATTCTAAATGTAAAAAACAGGATTGTTGAATAGTAGCCGCTATTTCACCAGCAAAACCGCCGGTTAACGGCGCTTCATGATTAATCAGCAAGCGGCCGGTCTTCTTCACCGATGTCGCTATGGTGTCTTCATCCCACGGGGCTAAGGTGCGAAGGTCAATAATTTCACAGGAAATGCCTTCAGCTTCAGCGCGCGCCGCGGCTTTCTCAACAATTTCCATCTGTGCGCCCCAGGCCACTAAGGTAATGTCTTTACCTTGTTTAACCACTTCGGCTTTGCCTAGCTCAATTTCATAATCACCCGCTGGCACTTCGCCCACAGAGGCACGATAAAGACGCTTAGGCTCAAAGAAAATCACTGGGTTGGGATCGCGAATAGCAGCCAATAGCAAACCTTTAGCTTGCTCAGGATTACGCGGCACCACCACTTTAAGGCCAGGCGTCTGAGTAAAATAGGCTTCAGGAGATTGAGAGTGATAATGACCACCGGCAATGCCGCCGCCATAGGGGGTTCTAAAGGTTAAACCGCCCACATCGAATTCATTACCGCTGCGATACCTAAATTTCGCAGATTCGTTCACAATTTGATCGAAGGCCGGAAAAATATAATCGGCAAACTGGATTTCAGCGACAGCATTCATGCCGTTTGAGGCTAAACCGTTAGCAAAACCTGCAATACCTTGCTCAGTTAACGGCGTGTTAAAACAACGGTCGCGGCCAAATTTTTCTTGTAAGCCAGAAGTTGCCCTAAAAACGCCACCGAAGTGGCCCACATCTTCACCGAAAATTACCGTGCGCTCATTGGTCTGCATGGCAATGGATAACGCCTCATTGATGGCGTGTAACATGTTCATTTCAGGCACGATTTATAATCTCCCAGCACTTTTAGGGTAAGACGTTGGATACTTAGCGATATGTTGTTTAAGTTCAGCAAGTTGCTTTTTCAGCATAGGTGTTGGCTTATCAAACACGTCTTCAATAATTTCATCTAGATGAGGCACTGGAATTTTTTCAGCAACCTTAACCGCCGCTAACACTTCTTCACGGTACTGTTCATATTTTTTAAGGTCGTCAGCTTCTTTAAGCCAGCCCTTGTTTATCATCCACAGCTTAAAGCGCTGCACGGGATCGTGTTGTTTCCACTTAGCTTCTTCGTCTTTCGAGCGGTAACCCGATGGATCGTCTGATGATGAATGTGCACCTAAGCGATAAGTCATGGCTTCAATTAATACCGGCGCATTATTGGCGAGTGCAAAAGCTCTAGCTTGCTGCGTCGCAGCCAATACGGCTAACATATCATTGCCGTCAACACGAATAGTATGCATGCCATAACCCACACCGCGACTGGCGATACCATTACCTGCGTATTGCTCTTCAGTTGGGGTTGAAATGGCGTAACCATTGTTACGACAAAAGAAAATAGTCGGGGATTTAAGCACTGCCGCCATGTTCATTCCGGCGTGAAAATCCCCTTCTGAGGCGGCGCCTTCCCCAAAGTAACAGATAGCCACATTGTGTTTTTTCTGTAACTTAAGGCTGTAACCCACACCCGTTGCTTGAGGGATTTGGGTTGCCAGTGGCGATGAAACCGTTTGGTAATGAAGCGCCTTACTGCCGTAATGAATGGGCATCTGGCGGCCTTTACCTAAATCTTTTTCGTTGCTGAACATCTGATTCATAAACTGTTCAGTGGTGAAGCCGCGATAACGTAATGCTGCATGTTCACGGTACTGAGCTAAGATAACATCTTCATCATCTAAGGCGGCGGCGCTACCAATAACCGCAGCCTCTTCACCGGTACAGGTCATGTAGAAGCTTATCCGCCCCTGACGCTGTGCACCCAACATGCGCTCATCTAAAACACGGGTAAACACACAGGTATCGTGGATTTTTGTCGCTAGAGCTTGATCTATCACTGGCAACACCGCTTTTTCATAGGTGGTGCCATCGGCTTGTAAAATGCGCAAGATTGGAATGTGCAATGACGCTTTGTCTAGGAAGCTGACACTGTGCACTGTCTCGTTGTTCAGCGGTGCTTTGCTCATATTGTGCTCTTGTTGTTTGTGGCCAGTATCTAGACTGACCCATTTATTATTGATATGCCAATGAACATTACGTTAACGTAAACTACCTATCAACTCTTGTTCATGCTCCTAGGTAAAATTGCCTGTTCGCTACTTGTATAATTTGCTTTACGCTTAGCGAATATCTTCATTGGGCGCTGGGACTAAACACAATACAGTACGCTGACCCACGGGCACTTTGGCATTCGGGAATACGATAGCTTCCTGAGGTTGTTCCACCAAGACTTGCTCGCCGCCTTCAGTGGCAAGTACCTCACCTTGATTAAAGGCACTGAAGTTTTCAACTTTATCGGCGAAACTAAAGGCGAAATCATCATAACGCTTATTAATAGAGCGGCAGACTTTATACAAGTTCACCTTATCGGCTGAAAACGCAGTTAAGCCTAGGTTTTCACCGCTAACAAGCTTAGTTAACATAGTTTGAGTTTGCGCAAAACGGCTCATGTCGTTTTCGCCAAATGGCATTACCTTACCTAGCTCTACCGTGAACGCATCGGCATTAAATTGCTGGGATGAGTAATAGCTGAAGGTGGTGGTCGGTTCATGATGGAATAAGATGGTATCAACGCCACATGCTGCTAAAAACATGATCTGCTCGCCACTGTAAGCGCGCCCGGGCCTGTAAGGATAAATGGCGAACTTTTCGTGCTTAGAGGGGCGAATTGCAGTGTGTAAATCATAATGAATGCGCTGCTCCTCTGCTGGTGCCCCTTGGTAGAACTCGGCCACATAGTCTTCTAAGGCTTTAGCTCTAACGCGCTCTGGGTGAATTAACCCCTCACCTTTAGAATGTGCGCCGCTAAAAAGGCGGTTCATGTTTTCTTCAATAAAACGGGTTTGATTATGGATAGCAGGCGGATTGCCAATCAAGAATAAGGTGCGCTGTTTGGCCTGTACTTTTTGCGTTAATAATTCGCTGATCAGGCGATTACAGATTTCAATTGGCGCAGTTTCATTGCCATGGACAGCACAAGATAGAATTACCTGTTTGGCGGTTGCTGACTTTTCTTTTGGCATAAAAGCGATAACGCCGGTATCCCAAACTTCAACCTGGGTGTGCTGCCCCAATTCAAAACTAAAGCGTTGAGCAATGCCATCGGGATGGGCCAGAGTAAAAGCCAAAAAGTCGTGGGTTTCCATAAGCTCGTGTTGCACGGTATGCTCCTTAAACAGGCAAAAAAGGATTGGATTACATAAGGGTACTGATTCTAACACAAGTGACAAAGAAGTAACTTCAACCGCGAAAATAGTCATTATTTATCACTTTGCAAGAAAATTTTCTTGCAAATGTGATCCTAAAGCATCAAACTCTCGGACGTCTAGACTTCTATAAAGAGTTTAATCTGAACTCTCGGGTTCATTCATAGCCGTCGATGACATCCATTCAATAAATCAGTAACTAAGGTGTAGTCATGGCGTTAGCAACATTCGGTGCAGGTTGTTTTTGGGGTGTGGAGCATTTTTTTCGCGAAGTCGACGGTGTGACGAATGCTACCTGTGGCTACATGGGTGGAAAAGACAGTGCGATTACCTATAAAGAAGTCAAAACGGGCACCACAGGGCACGCAGAAGTGGTACAAGTTGAGTTCGACCCTGAGGTCGTGAGTTTCGATGCACTGCTGGATGTGTTTTGGAAAAATCACAATCCGACTATGCTAAACATGCAAGGCGGCGACATTGGCAGCCAATATCGCAGCACGATATTTTTCCACGATAAAGTGCAAAAGCAACTGGCTGAAGCATCAAAACTCGCACTAGCTCGCAGTGGTAAATGGGGCCTGCGCCACATAGTCACTGAAATCGTACCGGCACAGACATTCCATATTGCCGAAGAATACCATCAGAATTATTTAGAGAAAAATGACCTGCCGAGCTGTCATTTAACCTATTAAGTCAATCCATTGGGGGCGTCCTCTAAGAACTACGGCTCAACTCGCGCTCCCATGGCTACGACTAACAGGATTTTCTTTAAAGAGATAAGCCCAACTTGAGACAAGCGCCCAAGCTGGCGCTTGTACAGTAGCCTTATTCATGCTTGATTTGCCTCTTAGGGTAGATGAATACACTTCTAGTATTTAGGAGTGTTCTGTTAATAAGTAATCGAAATACTTTCTATGCTCAGGCCCTGCCAAATTTGAATTAATCTTGTTCGGATGCTTGTATTCCTGCCAGCTGGCCACATTACGCCCCACATTTAACTTAGGAAAATCTGTCTCCCCTTGAGCTTTCAATCCTAGAAACTGCTTTATTTTCAGCAAACTGCCAGACTCACTGATGTCAATCGATATAAAATCATTACGGCCTTTAAAATAAGAAAACACAGCCTGCTCATGACGCAAATAGCAGTTAATTAGCTCATCCTCAGTTAAGGGAAATGTTAACGAGAACGTGTGATGAAAACTGCGCTTTAAGATAGGGTTGAACTTGCCTGTTTTTGGTTCTAAATGAGGTGCCATTTTTTCAAGTAACATAGTCATAGACGGTACCCATTTAGCCGTATCTCTGGTTAAATAAATGAATTTTGCGTTTGGAAATAATGCATCTAAGTGCACATAGTCACTAAAACAGGGCGCATCTGAGATTGCATCGGCCATTTCAAATGCTTTTTTTGTAAAAGCCGTATGAGCCACTTTCAGCCCCATTTCCAATAACGCAACGCTGATACTGGTGGTTCCGGTTCTTGGGAGACCGATAATAAAAATCTTAGACATTTGATACTGCTCATTGCCAAAAATGGCCGTAAGTATAAATGTAACCACTGCGCAGATGGAGATAAATATTAAAAAACTTATTCATTGCAGCTAAAGCCGTGACTCTTCACTTATTGCCCGTTACAGCCGTGCCTGTATCAAAGAAAACGAAAGAAATGACTAGCGATCAGCGCTAACATAAGTGCAAGGTAGGTTTTCATTATTCGTACTGGCCAGCCCCTTGTGTGTTTAAGCCCCATAAAATAGTCAATCACTAGATTACCCTTTACGAGCACGATGACACCGACTAACAATAAGCTTAACTTGCTTAAGCCTACACTCGTTTGACTAACGCTAGAATCAGCAAAGGCGGCACTGATTAATGTCAGCAAAATTAACACCATCCACACCGTGACAGGTGCCGCCAACAGCCGCTTAATCACTTTACTGGCCATATATCATCACCCTATTGTTCTCAGTTAATGCAACACGTATAGCAGCGGAAAGATGATGATCCACACCAGATCTATCATGTGCCAGTAGGTCGCCGCGCTCTCTAAGCCTTCATGGTTTTGCCCGTCATAGAAACCCAAAGCCGTTAATGTTGCCACAAAACCTATGCTTGCCATGCCGATGAGCACATGGAGCAAGTGATTAAAACCTATGTAATAGTAGGCGGCAATAAAGTAGTCATCCCGAGGGCTAATGCCTAGAGCTTCATTGCGGCCATACTCCCAATATTTAACCCCACAATACAATGCCCCAGCGGCAATGGTGAGTAGCAGCCAATTCACAGTCACCCGAGGCTTACCTGACTTTATCGCCCTGATGGCATTCACGACACATAGACTGCTAGTGAGTAAAATTAAGGTATTAGCAAGCCCTGCAAAGGTACTTAATTTTGCTGGCCCTTGGCTAAAATCTTCAGGGAAATAAGCTTTTGCCACCAGAAATAAGATAAAAAACAGCCCAAATTCAGTAAGCTCTGCGTAGATAAACACCCAAACCGCCATGGAACCTGGCGGCTCTGGGTTAAGTGGTTTACCTTCCAGTGCCGAGTTATCTTCGAATGAAACCTTGTCTTCCAGTGCCGAGTTATCTTCCTGTGCCAGCTTGGCTTCACCTTCTGGCTTAGCGTCAAGCGCCTGCTCTGTCATGACTAAGCTTAGAAATGTGCGTTAACAAGTTGGCTTAGGGCGGCTATGGTCTGTTTTTCATCGGTTAATGGTTCAATAATACAATGCAAACACGCCATTTGTGCATGGCAACCGCTGGACATCATTTTGGCAGCATAAATAAGTAATCGCGTCGATACCGCAGCCTTTAAATCAATATCACTTAAACGGCGAATATCAGCCCCAAGTTTGACTAACGTATTAGCAAGCTCTGTGGTTATGCCCGCTTCATGGACTAAAATTTCCGCTTCTTTTTCAGGGGTTGGGTAATCAAATGACATGGCAACAAAGCGCTGGCGGGTACTGGGTTTAAGGCCCTTCATCATATTCTGATAACCTGGGTTATAAGACACCACCAGCATAAAATCTTTGTGGGCTTTGATCACTTCACCGGTGCGTTCAAGGTGCAGCTCTCGGCGATGATCCGATAATGAGTGCAGCACTACGGTCGTGTCTTTACGGGCTTCAATAATTTCATCTAGGTAGCAAATACCTCCATGGCGCACCGCGCGGGTCAGCGGCCCGTCTTGCCAGAAGGTACCTTCTGAACTGACTAGATGACGCCCCAATAAATCGGCGGCGGTTAAATCGTCATGACAAGATACCGTCACTAATTCACGGCCTAAACTTTGTGCCATAAATTCCACAAAACGTGTCTTACCACAGCCAGTGGGGCCTTTGATAAGTACAGGTAAATCATGAGCTTGGGCGAAGCTGAAAATCTCAACCTCACTACCTTGCACTTGGTAGTAGCAGCGATTTGCCGCTTGGTCATCAATCTTGATATTTGTTGTCATGGCAGTCTCGCTTTTAGGCAAAATTGTTAGTTGTTAATCGTTAAATAGGATCGGGGGGTTCTCGACGCTAATTGAAATAAACACATCAATGCGCGGTCGTTAAATGTAAGTAAATCTTCGGCAGCACACGGGGTAATTCACTGGCGTTACTGACGATAGAAAAACCGTTGCTGCCAAATAGATAAGGTAAATAATCATGACCTTTTTTATCTATGGTGACGCAATACGGCACTAAGCCTAACAATTTTGCCTCCACTATGGCTTGGCGAGTGTCTTCAATGCCGTAGCGGCCTTCGTATTTGTCTAAATCGTTAGGTTTACCGTCGGTGATGATAAGTAGCACTTTATTGGCGCCGCCCCTTTGACTCAGTAACTCGCTGGATTGGCGAATGGCCGCGCCCATGCGGGTATAATAGCCAGGCTCAATGCGGGCAATGCGGCCGCGAACGTGATCGCTGTGGGGCATGTCAAAATTTTTAAGGATATGAAAGCGCACATGTTGGCTGCGCACAGATGAAAACCCATACAAGGCAAACTCATCCCCAAGGCGAGTTAGCGCTTCACTGAACACCATTAAACTGTCGCGAATAACATCAATCACCCGCTGGTTATCGTCAATATAGGCTTCGGTCGATAATGATAAATCCGCCAAAATTAGACAGTTGACGTCCCTGTTCTGCCGCTGGGTATCAAGGTAAAATGCCTGTTTACTGCTGTCTTTGACTGGCTGGGCATGATTATCAAGCCAGGCATCAAGATCAATTTCATCGCCACTTGGCTGGGCTTTTCTGCGGCTGGGTGTTAAACCAATGTGGGCAAATAATGCCAGAATATCTTGGCTTAACTTTTGGTATTCGCTGGATAAAGCAATCGGCTCCACCTCATCGCTTATCATGGTTTGCAGCACGCAGGCGTTTTCCACTAAGCGCTGCTGTTTATAATCCCACTCTGGCAATAATATCCCCTCACCTAGACGTAAATCATCTTGGGCGGCGGCGGGTAAATCTAAATCAAAACGGATGCGGGCAGCATTGGCTTTTCTGTGGCGGGACAAGCTAATGATATCTAAATCTTCTGCGATATCAGTAATGTCTGCATCATCATCTTCATCACTTTGGCAGCGGTCTAAATTAATTTGTTCAGTCCAAGTCATCAAGGCTTCGGCTTGAAACACTAATAAGCCATCGGTTTTGCGATTATCATCCACGTATTGGGCTTTTTTTCGCGGCTCGATTGTGGGCAGCTCGCCGGACTTGTGCTTAGGCTTTGACTGCTGGCTCTTATCATCCAAAGGATCAAAATTTGCACCACTGCCTAAGTTTTCGATGGGAGGATAAAGCCACAGCGGCACAGGGTGCACATCTTTACTGCAATGGGGGAGTGTATTCATTGAACCTGGGATTTTAATCACTGTCATCACGGCTTTTTCTGCCTGCGCTAGGCCATCATCGTGATTAAAAAAGAACATGCCGGTCTTTTTAGGCGTGCCCGTATCAGGCTGTCCAGCGCTAGCCCTATTTACATTAGCCATAGCTAAGCTTTCAGCCGTACGCAGACGTAAGACTTCATGGGCTAAGGTGCTGTAAAGGCGCCTAAGACCGGCGTATTTGCTTAAAAGCTCACAGCTTGCCTGTTGGTTATCATTAAACCAATCGGTCATCACAGCTGTGGCTACTTGGCTATTGTTAGCTTGGCTGCGGTTAGTTTGGCTGTGGTTAGCTTCATCATTATTCAGACGACTGCGGCGCTGCTTATCCAACTGCGCGGCCAAGGCGGTAAGCCAAAAATATAAGGATTGATTCAGGGTTTTGTCAGCAAATAACGCGATAGACGGTGGCAGTCTTAGGCTGCGCTCATCTTGCCAGCTTAAGTAAAACTGTTTATGGCTACCGGCTATTTTCTGCATTGTGGTGCGGCGAATATTCAAGTCGCGTCTTTCTGCCATTTCAAGGCTTTTAGCGCCATCGCCGCCCATGGCACGGTAATACACCAGCAATTGAGATTGTAAATCACTAAAATGGACCTTGGCATCGACATGGTCTGTGGTCACCTGCGATGTTAACCATTTGTCCCATATTTTACCGACGACTTCTTCCATTGAGACCTCTTAAACTGCTGTAATATGAATTCGGTATGTTCGGTGTTCTTGCCGGCTTATGGCTCATGGTCCAATAAGTACGGCTTCCAATATCGATTAGCCAATAACTAATCACTAATAAAAAGTGCAGCCAAGTAAGAAGGGTGGAAACTTACAAGGCTGACTTAACTGTGTTGGCTCAGGTTAGCCCGCTGTAAACTCGGACTCATGACCATCAATAGCCGTAATAAGTGGGACTGCCATTGCTAACCTCTACAATAGCAGCCCCGCTTAATAGCTACGCTGTTTGTGCCGCTAGGTTTTCGTTAGGATTTTGCTTGGCATCCCGATTGGCGACCACAAAGCTTGCAAAATACATCACAACACCTGCGGTAAATACTAAGGCAAACAACAAACGGGCGATGTAAAAAGGCGCTATAGCATCTTGGGTTGCCATAAAGCTTAAGGCTTCACCCGCATCAGGCAGGCGCTGCAATGCAACTTGCCAAATACCCGCAGCCGTTAGCGCAAAGGTAATGCCTAGCATACCAATACACATTAGCCAAAATGCCCAACGCTCAACTTTTTGTGCCTTGGCACTGTTACCTTGAGGACGACCATTCATTACCGGCATAGAGTAGGAAATCATGCACATCACCACCATGGCATAAGCACCAAAGAAGGCTAAATGACCATGAGCTGCGGTAAGTTGTGAACCGTGTGTGTAATAATTCACTGGCGCTAAGGTATGTAAGAAGCCCCAAACACCCGCACCAAGGAATGCCATGACTGCAGTGCCTTGAGCCCAAGTGGTAGCAATCTTGTTACCATGCTCACGGCGACGCTCTTTAACCATTTTAAAGGCGAATAGCACCATCATGAAGAAAGGCACAGGCTCTAATGCGGAGAAAAAGGATCCCATCCATAACCAGTATCTTGGTGGACCAACCCAGAAGTAGTGATGACCCATACCGATAAGCCCTGAGATAAGCGCCATGGCAATAATCACATAAAGCCATTTTTCGATGTGCTCCCGGTCAACCCCAGTCACTTTAATCAACACGAAGGCCAATAATGCGCCTAAGATCAGCTCCCACACGCCTTCAACCCATAAATGCACCACAAACCACCAGAAATATTTATCCATGGTTAAGCTGTCAGGGTTATAGAACGAGAACAAGTAGAAGAAAGCAAGACCTGCAAGACCTGTGATCAATACCATATTAATCACTGTCTTACGGCCTCTTAATATTGTCATTGCAATATTAAACACGAAAGACAAACAGACTAACACTATACCTATCTTGGTAATGGTCGGTTGCTCTAAAAACTCACGTCCCATGGTAGGAAACAATTCGTTTTTAGTGATGCGAGCAAGCTCAGCATAGGGCACTAATAAGTAACCAAGAATGGTAGCAACCCCCGCGACCACAAACACCCAGAAGGTGATTTTGGCAAGAATGGGGCTATAAAGCTCGGTTTCAGCCTCTTCTGGGACCAAGTAATAACTTGCCCCCATAAAGCCAAACAACATCCACACGATCAATAAATTTGTGTGCACCATACGGGCTGCGTTAAAGGGAATATAAGGGAAACCTGCATCACCATTTAGGTATTGCACGCCCATGAGCAAGCCAAAAATAACTTGTCCTGCGAATAAAATCATCGCAAAGATAAAATACTGTTTTGCAATTCGTTGAGATTCATACTTCATATTTTTATCCTCTCCTTAACCTTCGATATTCGGTGGCCAATTGTTATCGTCAATCCTGGAGGTCCAGATCAGAAACTCCGCCAAGTTATCGATTTCAGCATCAGTTAAGTTAAATTGCGGCATCTTACGGCGATGAGGAATAGCCAAAGGCTGGGCATTCATCCATGCACGTAGATAACTTTTAAATGCGGCTTCATTGCCCGCACCACGTCTATCGAACACATTGGCAAGCTCAGGTGCATAATAAGCGCCCTCGCCCATCAAGCTGTGACAACCGATACAATTGTTGGTTTCCCACAAGCCCTTGCCTTTGACTACATGCTCTGTCAGCGCTTCCCTATTTTCCCGCTTTGGCAGTTGACGGACTGTATCCACCGACAAACCGAACAGCAGTAACAAGAAGAAAAAGCTGCCGCCGTAATAAATATTACGAGCCATACTTTTTGTAAATTTTTCAGCCATTAACGACTCCTTGATAGATAATTTTCACTCTCTACAAAGCAAATGCCATGCCAAGGTTTAAGCTCATGTTTTTAAATGATATTTGTAAAATTTCTTGGTTAAGCACAACGGGGGGAGTCCAATTAACAACGCTCGCCGTTGTTAATTGGACATCATTTAGTTAGCCAAGCTGTTAATTAGACAAGGCTGAAGCATGGCTAAGTGATTAATTGAATTGTTATTTGATTGGTTTTTGACCGTTAAGCTTTATTTTTAATCAAACTTAATTATCTATGCAATAACCCAAGAATAGTGCCCACTTTCGTCAGACTGTTGCTCTGGTTGAAAATCCGTTAGAATTCTCCCACACCTGAGCCTAAGCATTGACTCATTACCATCTACTGAATCGAACTCACTTTAAGGCCACGTTTTGATGATCCCCCCATTCACCACAGAGCAACTCAGACAAGTACAGATAGTCGGTAACGCCGGTGGTAAATGGCAGCCCCTCAGCCAAGGCCTAAGCTTCATTTTTAATGGTACAGAAGCCGTTAGCGAGATAGAAAACCTTAGCCAAGCACAAGCCCTTAGCCAAATAGAGGCAACATCAGTAAAAAACGCAGCATCAAGCAGTGTCATCATCAATATCGCCAATGGCGGTTATGCTCAGTCTGACGCCGCCTTTGTGGTGCAATCAAATCAACTGACGCAAAGCCAATGTGAACGGCTCACGTTACAACTCGATGCCATGGCCCAAAGCCTGAAATGTAAGCTCAATTGCTGGCCATCCTCTGGCTTAAGCTGTTTTGCATTGTTAAGCCAACATGCCCCAGTGCAAGTGAGCCGCATGTCATTACTGCCAAGTCTTGCAAGACCCCCACAGATGAGTATCGATGAACACTTACCTTGTATCGTTCACAACTGGCTAGGAGAACGGCGCATCGCCCTTGAGATCATGACAAAGGGCCATGCTAAAACCTTAATGAACACTCAAGCCTCAAACTCAGTTCAGCATTCAGTGAACTGGCCTGAGTTATGCTTGCCTGAACAAGATGTATTAGCAGGGAGTGTATTGGTTAGCGAAAAGCTGTCCAATCAAAACGCCGCCTTTGCTTTACTGCATCAGCTTGCAAGCTGTGCCCCGTTAAATACCCGCCAATATCACGCAAGCTTAAAACAACTTGCAGACCTTAGCCAAGTTGCGATAAGTCACTGGCAAAGCAGTCTTAATAAACAGCAACTACAAGCGGCGTTGATAAAGGCTGAAGCCTTATTTATTGATCACAGCTTGCAGCAACACCCAAAAATGCGTCACGCCAGTGCCGATACACTGCCGCGCTATTGGTATTTGGCAGACAATGCCGCCTCTCAATATTTAGATCCCATACGTGAGCAACTGGCCCTTTGCCAACAAGCGCTGATCTTAAGCTAACCATTGATGGTGAAGCTGTTCGCCATCACCTAGATACGCCAATACCCATGCCAAAGCGGGCGACATTTGCTCATCATTCCATGCCAAGCAACAAGGGCTCGGCGGTTTAACATTATAAAGCGCTTTACTGACCAACTTTCCTGACTCAATCAAAGGCCCCGCCAAATGGGCCGGCATATAGCCTATGCCTAAACCTTGGACAAAACAGTTGGTGGCGCTGTGCCAGTCAGGCACCACTAATCGCCGCTGCTCATTAAGCAGCCAAGTGATCCTTTTTGGCAACTCTCGTGATGTGTCTTCAAGGCAGATAGAGGGGAAACCCCGTAATTGAGCATCCTCTAATGGCCGCTCAATCAATGCCAATGGATGATCGAAACTGACCACAAACAGCCAATCAATGTCACCCATATTGGTGAATTTAAAGGTCCCGCCCACAGGGTTTGCCGTGGTGGCGCCAATGGCGATATCACTGCGGCCTGTCTTGAGCGCTTCCCAGACACCATTAAACACCTCAATGCGAATAATGAGCTCAACATCTTGAAATTGGCGATAAAAATCGGCGATTAATGCATGGACACTGTCGGTTCTGACTATGTTGTCCAGCGCAATGGATAAGCTGGGCTTCCAGCCATTGGCCACCCGCAAGGTGTCACGTTTGATCAATTCCAGATCATTGAGAAACACCCGCGCTTTGGTGGCGAAATGCTTACCCGCAGGCGTTAAACTTACGCTTCTATGGTGGCGAACAAACAGCTCAACCCCAAGCTCAGCTTCAATCTGCTTGACGGAATAGCTTATCGCCGACGGCACCTTATGCAGTTTTTTCGCGGCTGCGGTAAAGCTGCCCGTATGGGCAACCACATCAATTAATTCAAACATCTGTTGTGACAGCATGGCTAACCTCAGCGTCGGGGAAATACATCTATGGCAAACGGCTTTTATAACAAACAGCGCTAATAACAAATAGCTCTGAAATAATAACATTCGCCTAGGTATCCCACACCCTTCTTATCAATTTTTTTGATGACAATTGTCAAAAATTAACGTTTCCAGCTAATTTAGCAAAGCATTAAGCTAGCGGCATCTATTGAACCAACAAAGATTACAGGTGCAACTTGAGCAACGACATTCAAGATATTGGCAAAAAACCAGCAAATATCACATTCTATTTATTTCTATTTTATCTCGCCTTACTGAGCATGCTAGGTTTTGTAGCTACCGACATGTATCTGCCTTCATTCAAATCCATTGAAAGCACATTTAATGCCAGTAGCTCAGACGTAGCCATCTCACTGACCACCTTTTTAGCAGGTCTTGCCGTGGGTCAGCTCTTGTATGGGCCATTAGTTCACCGCATAGGCAAACGCCATTCGCTGTTTGTGGGCTTAAGCCTGTTTATGTTAGCCAGCGCTATGATTGCCAACAGTGATTCTATGTTGATGATGAATATTGGCCGTTTCTTCCAAGCCATTGGTGCCTGTAGCGCTGCGGTGATCTGGCAAGCCATAGTGATAGAGCAATACCCAGCCGATAAAGCCCAAGGTATTTTCGCTAACATTATGCCTTTAGTGGCCTTGTCTCCGGCATTAGCGCCCATCGCAGGGGCGTTTATCTTGAATAGTTTTGGCTGGCGTGCGGTGTTTGTCAGTTTATGTCTTATTGCCGCATTACTGATTGTAATGACTTACGTTTTTGTGCCGAAAAAACAGCCGCACTCACACAAAAACGCCCCAGATATCCGCTATATGGAACTGCTGGGGAACACCCGCTACCTAGGCAATGTGATTATTTTTGGCGCCTGCTCTGGGGCATTCTTCGCCTACCTCACCCTATGGCCCGCCGCCATGGAGCAATACGGCCACGCCGCCACTGAAATTGGCTTAAGTTTCATCCCCCAAACCATCATGTTTATTGTTGGTGGTTACTCTAGCAAGCGACTCATCAGAAAGTTTGGCACCGCAGTCAGCTTAAACGCTCTGCTGATCTTTTTCGCTTTATGCGTTGCCGCCATTTTTATATCAAGTGTGGTATTAGAAACCCAAAGCGTATTGCCCCTGCTGATCGCCTTCTCATTATTGGCTGGCAGCAATGGCGCGATTTACCCCATAGTGGTCAACAACGCCTTGCAGCAATTTAATACCAACGCCTCAAAAGCGGCGGGATTGCAAAACTTTTTACAGATAAGCATCGCCTTTGGCGCATCGAGTTTAGTCGCCATCTGGGCAAGCGCGGGCGACAACGCCATAGGCTGGGGCATACTCGGCTGTTCAGTGTTAGTCGCCCTAGGGCATAGCATTCAATGTCATGATTCTTGGAAACAGATAGGTGCGCAGTTTTGCTTCCCAGATCCAGCCAGAGCGGCGAGAGTGACTCGAAACAAGTCTACATGACATTTAGGCAAGCAATGAGGTAACAATCCGAGGATGAAGAGATAGCACAAGCAGTCACTTCATCATCGTAAATCACGTTCTGCAGCAAACTAAATGGTGAACTCCATCAGACAATAAGATCTCAAGGTTTTGCAAATGCAGTAGATGGAACAGAAGCATTAAGAGATACTTGATAGTTAGCAAGTAAGCTACTGATGATATTGATCATGCAAACAAACGACAGCTTTATCAGCCCGTCATCTGACTTTACTAAGAATTATCCAAGCATAAACACACACTAAACTCTATTAACCATAAAACCAGTAGCACACGCCTATGGCAGCAATGATACCGCCTGCATCGGCTGCTAGGCCGCAGCCTAAGGCATGGCGGCCATTTTTAATCCCCACTGAGCCAAAATACACCGCCAACACATAGAAAGTGGTTTCTGTGCTACCTTGAAATATCGCCGACAAACGCCCAGCAAAAGAATCCACCCCATGGTGGGACATGGTCTCAAGCATCATGGCTCTGGCCCCTGAGCCGCTAAAGGGCTTCATCAATGCCGTGGGCATGGCATCAATAAAGCGGCCATCAAAGCCCATAACATGCACCACACTTGCCAAGGCCGACAGGGCATAATCCAATGCGCCCGATGCACGTAAAAAACCTATGGCAAGCAGCATGGCAAGTAAGTAAGGAATAAGCTGAATCGCTTGCTTAAACCCATGGGTCGCGCCTTCGATAAACTCATCATAAATAGCCACTTTTTTAAACCCTGCCACCAAAATAAAACTCAACACGAGGACAAGTAAGATGCCGTTACCCAGCACGCTTGAGACTTCACCTATGGCGGTTGCCGATAAACTCAAAAGATAAAAGATACTCGCCCCGAGGCTTGCAAATATCACCCCGCCATAGGCCAGCACCACAGTATTTAATATGGACAAGCGCTGCACTATGGACACCACAGTCAACCCCACTAAGGTCGAGGCGCAGGTGGCCAGCAATATAGGTAAAAAAATGTCCGCAGGCGCTGCAGCCCCTTGCTGGGCACGGTAGAGAAACACAGTGACAGGCACTAAAGTGACTGATGAGGTATTGAGCACTAAGAATAAAATTTGCGCGTTAGTGGCCACGGCTTTGATTGGGTTTAGGCTTTGTAAATCCTCCATCGCCTTAAGCCCTAGGGGAGTAGCGGCGTTATCAAGCCCCAACATATTGGCGGTTAAATTCATCGAAATACTGCCATAAGCCTTGTGGCCTCTTGGCACTTCAGGCATTAATTTGTGCAATAAAGGCTCAAACAATCTGGCAAATAGCCCCACTACACCAGCTTTCTCCCCCACTTGCATCAAGCCCATCCACAGCGCAAGCACGCCAATTAAGCCCAAGGAAATATCCGCGGCAAGTTTCGCGCTCGCAAATAATGAGTCTACCGCCACGCTTAACACTTGTGTATTGCCGCCAATAAGCTCAAGCACTATGGCAATAGATGAAACCACAAAAAACATTAACCACACACGGTTTAACAAGGCTTGCCTCACTCATTTGGGGGAAATTTAAGGGGAAGAACTGAACGCTTTGACATCGCCGTTGACGCTTAAGCCATGCTAGAATACGCCCATTAGTGCACTGAGATAATGAACATTTTTACATTATGCTTCAAATAAATCCAAACTTTATCAAACACATTGAACAAGAATTGCCTCATCACCTGTCCATGGATGAGTTTATCTTGGCGTGTAACCGCCCTTTGCGCCAATCCATTAGGGTCAACACCTTAAGGATTTCAAGCGAAGACTTTATTGCCCTGATGACGCCTCGCGGCTGGTCTTTCTCGCCAGTGCCTTGGTGCAGCGATGGCTTTTGGATAACCCTTAGCAAGGATGAGCAACTGGGCAACTGCCTAGAGCACATTCAAGGCTTGTTCTACATTCAAGAAGCCAGCTCCATGTTGCCACCAACGGCCTTGTTTGCCAATAATGCAGATGCCGCCGCGCCTGTGCGAGTGCTGGATATGGCCTCGGCTCCAGGCTCTAAGACCACCCAAATGGCAGCATTAATGAATAACAACGGCCTGTTGATAGCCAATGAGTATTCCGCCAGTCGAGTGAAAGTCTTACACGCCAATGTGCTGCGCATGGGCGTGAGTAACTGCGCCCTGACGCATTTTGATGGCCGCGTGTTTGGTGAGTATCAATATGAAGCCTTCGATGCCGTGCTGCTTGACGCCCCTTGTGGCGGCGAAGGCACAGTGCGTAAAGATCAAAACGCCCTAAAAGAGTGGCAGCTCGATGATGTGATAGCCATTGCAGGCACCCAAAAAGACTTAATCGAAGCCGCCTTTTTAGCGTTAAAACCCGGCGGCGCCTTGGTGTACTCCACCTGCACCTTAAGCCAGCTTGAAAATCAGGCCATTTGTCAGCACCTATTGAGCCGTTATCCCGAGGCGGTAGCGTTTGAATCCTTAAGTAAGTTATTTGATGGCGCAGCTAAGGCCTGCACTGAAGAAGGCTTTTTGCATGTGTGGCCGCAAATTTATGACAGCGAAGGTTTTTTTGTTGCCAAAATTCGTAAAACCGCTTCAGTACCCAGGATAAAAAGCCAGCCTAAAGCCCAGAAGAATTTTCCCTTTAGCCCAGCCCCTGAAAAACAAATTACTGCGCTGCAAGATTATATCCAGCAAAGCTTCGCCTTAAGCTTGCCACTAGGGGCGCAGGTTTATTTAAGGGATGATGAGTTCTGGTTATTTCCCGCACCCTTTAGTGATTTCATTGGCACCATGCGGTTTCAGCGCATTGGGATTAAGCTCGCCGATGTGCTTAAGAAAGGGTTTAAAATCAAGCATGAAGCCGTTATCGCCTTAGGGGCGAAACTTGGCAACAATCTAAACAATAACGCAAGGTGCATCCCATTAAATCAAGCCCAAACTGAGCAATTTTTAATGGGCCGCGACATAGACACCGCAAGCTTTGAGGGCAAACTTGACCTCACTCCCAAGGGGGAAATGATAGTCAGCTACCACGGCGCCGCCATAGGTGTCGTTAAACATTTAGGTCACAGGCTTAAAAACAGCCTACCACGGGAATTGGTAAGAGATAATCTAGGCTAAAAACAGATTGAGACTAGAATTAGGAGTCTCAATCTACCATAAGCAGCTGTATATTGAGTCACAGAGGCATAAACATCAGTCGTTAAAAGGAGTTAAAACCTTTTGATTTAGCAGGGTGAGTAATGAGATACCTCGCTTTGTGACTCTTAAATATTGCTCAACGCAGCCGAACGGCCATCCTGTGTTACTAGAGTCCAGATTTTAAGGGTTTTACCTTCGCTTATTTTATGGCTATCACTCATCTTATTCCAGCGAGTGATTTGCGCTACGCTAACCTTATATATTTTAGCGATACTCCAAAGTGTATCGGCGTATCTCACTTTGTGTTCAATACGATACCTACCATTCACAGACTTTGTAACCCATTGATTATTAATGGGTTCAACCCTAGCATCCTTAGGGGCTAATACTATAGCTGACTGTTGCTTCAATCGTTTATTTGACACTGCTGGAGCTAATACTTGGATGTTATTCACCTCCCTTATTTTAGCTTTGATGGCCACATCTGGCATATACAAAAATTGACCCGCCACTATCCTGTCGCCGGTGATGTCATTCATGGATTTTATAGTGAGTGCGCTAGTGTGATGACGCTTGGCGATAGCATTAATATTATCACCTGCTTTAATCTGATATTTAAACCACTTTACTCTGTCGCTGATGTCAGTCTCTGCTAGAGCTTGTTTGAAATCATCGGCCTTACTTACAGGCACAACTAATTGATGAGGTCCGTGAGGCGATGTGGCCCAACGATTAAATCCAGGGTTCAATTTTTGCAACCGTTCGATGGGAATTTGTGCCAGTTCAGCGGCAACCGATAAATCAATTTGACTGCCTACATCAATAATTTCAACTAAGGGCTTATTAGGGATGGCATTAAGGTTTATGCCGTATTTATCAGCATGTTTAATTACCTCGGCTAATGCCAGTAGTTGCGGTACGTATTGCTCAGTTTCTGTCGGTAAATCCAGTGACCAAAAGTCGGTATTGAGTCCCCTGGCTTGATTAAGCTGAATAGCATTTCGTACTCGGCCCTCACCAGCATTGTATGCTGCTAACGCATAGAGCCAGTTATCAGTTTTTTTATACAAGTATTCAAGCATATCTAAGGCGGCAATTGTCGCGGCAGGAACATCTTTGCGCCCGTCATACCACCAATTCATGTCTAAGCCAAAATGGCTGGCCATGGGGGAGGTAAATTGCCATAAACCTGACGCTTGTGCCCTTGAATAGGCCAATGGGTTGAATGAACTTTCAACGATAGGCAAGAACGCAAGTTCGATGGGTAAATCTCGCTTTTCAAGTTCTTCAACAATTAGATATAAAAAAGGACGTGCCCGCTCTGAGATTAACTCAAGATGTTGTGGGTTTTGAATAAACCAATCACGGTATCGGTTAACTAAGGGGTGGTTAGGAACAGGCATCGCCATTGAACGGCGAATACGTTGCCACACATCGGCATTATCAGCAGATATTCTCTGGGTGGACTCTCTTATCCTTGATGTGGTGTTATGAGTACCTTGAATTCCGCTCTCTTGGGAAATATCCTCTTTAATAGCAATGGTTTGACAGCCACTTAATAGCAGCAGACTCGACGCGAAAAGGTAAAGTGATACTCTCAATTGAGCGAGTCCTCAGTATGTTCACTGACACTGTGTATGCTTGATCCACAGTGCTAAAGGTTTTTTTAAGCAAGATTTCGCATTGTAAATCAGTTTTTAACACTTGTCCCGCCATTAGCCTATAAGCGCTGTTCTTAATCCTGCTCAAACCAGAGGTAATCAAAACTCATACTTGAATGAAGCTAAACTGACTTATATTTCATGTCGTGATCTCCATCTACGGATTTCGATTATATCAATCCCCCTTTCAGTTATTTTCACTGTTGAAACATCTCTTTACAGGGTAACTTAATCCACATCAGAAGCGGTTATCAGGTCAAACCTTATAGCACAACAGTGGGATCTCACCATGACATTTCAAGATAAGATAAGCCAAATTATCAATCATTCTCAGCTTTCTCCTAAACAGAAATCGAATTACCTAGCATTGGAGGCTGAAGCCAATCTGCCTTATATGAAGGTCTCTGATGCCGTAAAAATAGCCATGGACACAGGCATTATCTGCGATATGTTTGAAGGCCACGCACCATTTAAACCCCGTTATGTGTTACCAGATTATGCTAAATACCTTCAGCAAGGTTCAACCTATTTAGAATTATCCCCTGCAAGTAATTTTGACGAAGCATTGAATGCCCTAATCATTATTTATCATCATGTGCCCTCTGTGACCGGAATTCCTGTGTATTTAGGACAGCTAGATGACGTATTGATGCCTTTTGTACAAGGTATAGATGCTGATGAGCTGTACGCTAAGCTTAAACGTTTTTGGATTTTACTCGACAGAACCTTACCCGATGCATTTATGCATGTGAATATAGGCCCAACGGATAACATTATCTGCCGAACAATCTTAAAAATTGATGCCGAATTAAAACAAATTGCGCCCAATTTAACCTTTATGTATGACCCAGCCGTGACTCCTGATGATTTATTGTTGTTGGCTGCCAGTAATATTTGTGAATGCAGTAAACCTCACATAGCCAATTACCCATTACATAGAAACGCATTTGATGATGCAGGATTCGGGATTGTCAGTTGTTATAACGCGCTGCCTTTAGCTGGTGGTGCCAATACCTTAGTGCGGCTCAACCTTAAGGACGTTGCTTTAACGGCCAGTAGCATCAATCATTTTTTCGAGCAAGCATTGCCTCATTATTGCCAGCTAATGTTTGAACTCATTGAAGCACGCTCGGCATTTTTACATCAAGAATCGCATTTTTTCGACAGTTTTTTAGTCAAAGAGCAGCTTATTTATGAGTCACGTTTTGCCCCCATGTTTGGCATTTATGGTATGGCTGAAGCTGTGAATATTCTACAAACCTTAACAAACACAGCCACTTCAGCTAGCAACAATTCTTCCTCGGCTAATAGTAATGCTAACAAAGGTTATGGTCATGAACTAACAGCCAATGAATTAGGGCACAGCATTTCTGCAGCCCTAGACAAAATAGTCAAATCAACGCCCGTTACCTATGGCTACAAAGGCCGAGCGCTACTGCACTCCCAAGGCGGAATTAGTCTGGATAAAGATGTCACCCCTGGGGTACGTATTCCCTATGGCACAGAGCCCGATCCCATTAGTCATATTAACGCGCTGGCTCAACATCATCAGTACTATACCGCGGGGATCAGTGACATTCTCACCATAGATGAAACCGTTAAAGCCAACCCACAAGCCATGTTTCAACTCTGCAAGGGAGCACTCAACTTAGGCTTTAGGGAGTTCAGCGCTAATGTGGCTTCTAACGATCTGGTACGGGTGACAGGTTATATGGTCAAGCTTTCAGATATTGCGGCCTTCAAACAAGCGGGGTCTCGCAGTAACACCACAGGACTCGCCGCTGAGGCCGCCATGAATACCGGGATATTACAGCGTCAAGCCCGAGTGATAGCCCATGAATACGCCCCTTATCACTATGAGTAAATACGCCATTGTCAGCCAAATACTGCCGTTTTCCTGTGTAGATGGACCCGGCAGCAGGCTAGTGATATTTCTACAGGGGTGTAATTATCAATGTAAAAGCTGCCACAATCCGCACACCATCAACCTGTGTGATGCCTGCGGTGATTGTGTGCCGCATTGCCCTGAACAGGCGCTGAGTGAAAGCACATTAGAGGGTAAGCGCCACATCCTCTGGGACAATAATCTTTGCAGCCAATGCGATACTTGTCTTGCTGTATGCCCCACGCAGTCGAGTCCAAAAACATGGCGCTATACTGTTGCTCAATTACTTGAAATCATTGAAGCACAACATCATTTCATTAATGGCATTACCGTCAGCGGCGGTGAGGCCAGTTTACAATTACCTTTTGTGATAGCGCTTTTTAAGGGGATTAAAACCTCCAAGACGCTGTCGTACTTGACTTGTATGCTTGACACTAATGGCACCTTAAATGAAACAGGCTGGGGCAAATTGCTGCCATTTTTAGATGGCGCTATGGTGGATTTAAAAGCCTGGCAACAGCAAACCCATAACTACATTACCGGCCGTGATAATCATCCGGTATTTAAATCCATTAGCTTGCTAGCAGAGCACAGCAAACTCTATGAGGTTAGGTTATTACCTATCCCAGGGATCACTGACTACCTGCATGAGATAGAGGCTCTGGCCTGCTATTTACGCCGACTAACAGCCATTGATAACATACGGGTAAAATTAAATGCCTTTCACCATCATGGGGTTAACGAACAGGTATTACATTGGCCCCAATGTACTCAAACTGATATTGAAACCTTAGCTGAGTATTTAAGCCTTCGAGGTGTAAAAAACCTTATTATGCCTGTGCTATATCTGTAATGGTCGATTTACATTTGTGCTTCAAAGCCTTTTTTCATCACAACGATTTACGCTACCAATAGCCATAACATCGGCAGCGATAGTCGCTACGTCGCTAATAATTTATCGCTAGCAGTATCTGTTCGTACAACCAACGCAGTGCGGGGTCGTTGTGACTTTGTCTATGCCATACTAAGCTATACGCCACTTTACCGTAATCTATGGGTAACGTTTTGATCACTAAACCTTGCGCTTGCTTAGCAACTGAAGCCCAGCGACGTGAGCAAGTAAACAGCAGCTCACTGTGATGACACATAACAGCTGCACTGCCAAAGTCTGCAACTGAAATCGGCACAGCACGTCTCTTAGATTGCTGCGCTAATAAAATATCAAAAAAAGGCGTACTCAAATCAATGTCAGAGATCCCTATGTGGCTAAATCCTAAATAATCATCGAGACTTATTTCTGGCTTATCCGCTAAAGGATGCGCCGGGCTCATAAGGCAAATCATCTCATCATCAACTAGGGTTTCCCATATTAAGTTCTCATCAATATCGGCCGGCTGACTTAAGTCATGAGGTAACAGAATAAAATCTAACGAGCCCTTCATTAACCCATCAAAACCAACATTGTCTTTGCTGTATATATCTAAATGAATATTGGGCGCCAGATTGAGTATATGAGCACTTAATTTAGCGGCTAATAACTCGAAGGTACTTTCTCGCATTGCAAGAGAAAAACGCCCATGATATTCACTAGGACTAAACGCCTTCTGACTCATTATCTGACCCATATCATTGATCATCTGTTGTACACTTGGGCCTAAACGCCTTGCCAGTGGCGTTGCGATGAGCACATTACCATGACGATAAAATAATTCGTCATTGAGACTATCCCTTAGCTGACTTAAGGTTTTACTTATCGATGAAGGGCTTAAGCATAAGCGCTCTGCGCTAGTGGTCACACTGAGGGTATCTAGCATCACATGCAAAGTGACCAAGTGTTTCATGCTGATCCGAGAAAGCTTTGCCAATTCCATTAGCGTATTTACCGTTTATAAGTCATCTGCTGTATGCAAAAATATAAACGTAAAATAAAATTAGGTATATGTTATGCCTGACTAATTAAGATCCATCTCACAGTATAAAATACTGGTATATTCGCTATTTAGCGGGAGCAACGCCGTTTATTCCTTACCCGAGTTACGGTTAAGTATTTTATTGGGTTACAACCCAATCGTTTCCATCGGATATATTGAGGTCGCAGGTTATGCTAGATGCACGTTTAAGCTTAGATAATGAGCAGCAGCTGTATTCGATTGTGACTTTTGTTGCACTGTCTGACGCTGACATTGATCGCTACCGGCAACATCTGTACTGTGAGCAATGTGGAGGTAAGGCTTATTTTCGCAAGCAAAGTGTTGACGGTAAGTCGGCCTGTTTCGGGTCTCGTTATCATAGCCATGATTGTGATCAAGCGCGGTTAACTAACCAAAGCACAAAAGAAACTCGCGATGCTTTAGAGCTTGATAAGCTGATTATTGAGAATAAGCCATTGGTACTGGATTTTTCGGCGCCATGCATTGTCAAAACCAAGTCGATGACGTCGGCGGCCACGACCTCCACTGATACTAAAAACACTGGTCAAGCAATTGAGTCCAATGCCGTTACCCAAACCCTGACTCCATCTCAAGCGCCACAGGCTATCCGCCTTAGTATGAGTAAGTTACTCAACAGCTTACTTAAAGGCAGCAACCTCGCAACGGCCGAAACCTTAATTGAAATTGATGCTGGCTATCAGTTTAAAGCCAAGAATTTATTTGTGAATTTTGCCAACGCCCATCCCAGTGACAGTATTAAAACGGCAAAACCTAAAATGTATTGGGGTACGCTTTCCCATACTGATGCGAAGCTTAGTTGGTTAAATCCTGCAGATTGTGATGATATTGGCATTCCCCTTGGCCGCCATCGAGCAGGGTTACTCAAACGTTTCGACTTGACGGATAAGCGGGATTTTGAAGGAGCAGGCATCATCTTGTTTGGTAAATGTTACTGGAATAAAGACAAGAGCCGCAAAATTATTGAACTTTGGAACAGTGAACGAGTTTTTATTAGTCCTGCAATAGAAGATTGAATGAGAAAGTTAACTTTCTTATTTGAAAACAACTATATTGCGCTTTTTTCCGCCACCAAGGTACAAATGTGCACCATGATGAACATTTGCTGAGCACTTAACGAGTTAATTACACTTTTTTTCCTAACTCGAGTTGACTCATTCCACTAGGCGTTTTACTATGCGCTCCGTTCTCAGCAATACATAGCTAAGCACAAGTGTTAAATCGATTCCCCAGTAGTTCAGTCGGTAGAACGGCGGACTGTTAATCCGTATGTCACTGGTTCAAGTCCAGTCTGGGGAGCCAAACACTTAAGCGTTTCAATGTTGAGGCAGTTAAAAAATTAAACTCGATTCCCCAGTAGTTCAGTCGGTAGAACGGCGGACTGTTAATCCGTATGTCACTGGTTCAAGTCCAGTCTGGGGAGCCAATATACTAGCAATAAGTTGTTAGCGTTTGATTTATTAATATAATGAGTTGAGACAATTCCCCAGTAGTTCAGTCGGTAGAACGGCGGACTGTTAATCCGTATGTCACTGGTTCAAGTCCAGTCTGGGGAGCCACTCAACACAAAGCAAGACAAGAATACAGTTATACCATTCCCCAGTAGTTCAGTCGGTA
>NZ_JACJDV010000022.1 GCF_014163735.1 Shewanella sp. SR44-3 | reverse complement strand
GCTTTTGCTTTTGCTTCTGCTGCGGCTTTAGCTTGCGCTTCTGCTTTCTGCTTAGCTTCAGCAGCAGCTTGAGCTTCCGCTTTCGCTTTTGCTTCTAATTCAGCTTGCTCAGCTAATTCGCTGTCATCACGCTTAACGAAAGTACGCTTTTTACGCACTTCAACTTTCACGTCTTTTGACTGACCGCCGCCGGCTGGCACACTTAATGTCGATACAGTTTTACGTTGTAATGTCATTTTAGTGGGCTCTTTATCGGCACCATGTTGCTTCTTTAGGTAATCAAGTAGCTGTTGTTTCTCAGTTTCTGACACTGTATCAGCTTGGCCTTTGTTAATGCCTGCTTCAGAAAACTGCTCAATCAGTCGCTCAACACTTTTACCCACTTCCGCGGCTAATTTTTGTACGCTTGTATCTGCCATCAATTAAATCCCCCTGCTGATCGACTTATGCTTCTTCGCCAAACCAACAGATATTGCGGGCCGCCATGATGAGCTCACCAGCTTTTGCTTCTGTTAATTCTTCAATTTCGATCAAATCGTCTATGCCTTGTTCGGCTAGGTCTTCTAAAGTCACTACGCCTTTGCTCGCTAGAACGTAAGCTAAGTGCCTTTCCAACCCTTCCAATGCTAATAAATCTTCACTTGGCTCAGCGCCATCTAATGCTTCTTCCGTTGCTAATGCACGGGTAGAAATAGCCGCTTTTGCGCGTTCACGTAATGTTTCAACTATGTCGCTATCAAAACCATCGATAGCTAATAATTCCGCTTCTGGTACGTAAGCGATTTCTTCTAGTGAAGTGAAGCCTTCCTCTGCAAGCACAGTTGCAAAATCAGTATCCACTTCTAGGGCGCTCACGAATAAATCGATCACCTTGGCACTTTCTGCCTGGTGTTTCTTATTCATGTCTTCCACTGTCATTACGTTCAGTTCCCAGCCGGTAAGCTGAGTAGCTAAACGTACGTTTTGTCCATTTCGACCAATGGCTTGTGCCAAGCTATCAGCTTCAACGGCGATATCCATAGAATGATTATCTTCGTCGACTATGATAGAGGCCACATCGGCTGGTGCCATGGCATTGATCACATATTGTGCTGGATTTTCATCCCAAAGCACGATATCAACACGCTCACCACCAAGCTCGTTAGAAACGGCTTGAACGCGTGCACCACGCATGCCAACACAAGCACCGATAGGGTCTATACGTCTGTCGTTTGACTTGACCGCAATCTTAGCGCGAGCGCCTGGGTCGCGAGCTGCGCCCATGATTTCGATCATTTCGTCGTAAATTTCAGGCACTTCTACACGGAACAGTTCAATCAGCATTTCAGGCTTAGAGCGAGTTAAAAATAACTGCGCGCCGCGTGCTTCAGGACGGACTGAGTAAAGTAATGCGCGAACGCGGTCACCTGGACGGAAAGATTCACGGCTGATCAAATCTTCTTTGAACAGTACGCCGTCAGCATTGTTGCCTAAGTCAACAACCACGTTTTCACGGCTGCTTTTCTTAACAATACCTGTAACAATCTCACCTTCTTTTTCGATGAATTGTTCTACAACTTGGGCACGCTCAGCTTCACGTACTTTTTGTACTATGACTTGCTTGGCTGTTTGGGTTGTAATACGGTCAAATACCACAGAGTCAATTTGATCTTCTATGTATTGACCAGGCTCAATACCTGGCTCTTCGTAACGGGCCGCTTCTAAGGTGATTTCACTGTACGGGTTTTCTAATGCTTCACCTTGATCGTCAACCACCATCCAACGACGGAAAGTGTCGTAGTGACCCGTTTTACGATCGATAGCAACACGAACCTCGATGTCACCTTCATACTTTTTCTTGGTTGCTGTAGCTAGTGCAATTTCTAGCGCTTCAAATATTTTTTCGCGGGGTACGGCTTTTTCATTAGAAACTGCCTCTGCGACTAGCAGGATTTCTTTATTCATATCGTCTTGCCTCGTTCACCTTGAAACCATCAAAACTTAGCGATAATGTTGCCTTTACGGATATTATCCAAGGCAATAATCAAGTCTTTACCATCAACGTTAAGTGTCAAGATCTGACCTTCAACTTTACTGATGACGCCTTTTAAATTACGACTACCCGCAACAGGCATAGTCAATTGAACTTTCGCATCTTCACCGATATAAGCCTGATACTGCGCCGCAGTAAATAAAGGCCTATCAACACCAGGCGAAGACACTTCTAATGTGTATTCGGTCGTAATGGGGTCTTCAACATCCAGTACCGCACTGACTTGACGACTGGTTTCGGCACAGTCTTCAATAAAGATGCCTTTTTCACTGTCGATAAAAACACGCACTATCGAGTGACGACCAGCATGAACGAACTCTATGCCCCAAAGCTCGAAGCCCAAGGCTTCAACTGGCACAGTGAGCATTTCGACCAGTCTAGATTCTATTGTTGCCAAAAATGACCCCCAGAAAAACGAAAAAAGGGCTAATAGCCCCCGAACTAACCGCAAAAAAACACGGTTTTTAAAAGTCCATATAACAAAAAACCCCGTAATCACGAGGTCTTCTTATTATAGAACCTGTAAATTGTAATATGCATCAGTTCGATGAAATTCATATTACAAAAAGTTGGTTGCGGGGACCGGATTTGAACCGATGACCTTCGGGTTATGAGCCCGACGAGCTACCAAACTGCTCCACCCCGCGTCAACTGGCTGCAAGTATATTGATTTCTCTCTATGCTTGCAATCACTAATCATGTAACGCCTTACTTGACTAGTGTCTAAATGGTGCCGAGAGCGGGACTTGAACCCGCACGTCCGTTAGGACACAGCCACCTCAAGGCTGCGCGTATACCAATTTCACCACCTCGGCTAATCTTGCTTAATCAGGAATTTCAGTTCCTGTTTCTTCTGTTACTGGCGCTTGTTCAACAACTTGCTCAGTAGCAGAATTAATTTCGTTCCACGCATCGTCTTGCTGTACATGGTTTGCGCTTAAGTTGCCAATAATTAGGCTTAAGGCGAAAAAACCAATCGCTAACACTGCTGTACTGCGTGTCAGGAAGTTACCTGAACCGCTAGAACCGAACAAAGTGCCAGAAGCACCTGCTCCAAAAGATGCACCCATATCGGCACCTTTTCCCTGTTGGATTAAGATAAGTCCTACTAGACCAATCGACACCATCAGATATACAACCATTAATACTTCATACATAATCTAGGCACTCATCGCTATGGTACATAAGCTTAAAAACTCGCTGGAGTTTAAACTAGCTCCGCCTATCAGTCCACCATCAACATCAGGCTGGGCAAACAAATCTGCCGCATTGCTAGGCGTAACGCTACCACCGTATAGTATCCTGATATTCTCACCAATAAAGGGAGAGACTTCCGAGAGGCGTTTGCGTATAAACGCATGTACTTCTTGCGCCTGCTCTGGAGTAGCGCTCTTACCTGTCCCTACGGCCCATAAAGGTTCGTAGGCGATAATGGCGTTATCAAAAGCCATGGTACCGTTCTTTTCTATGACTATATCCAACTCTTCAGCAATCACCTCAAAGGTACGTCTTGCTTCACGTGCTGGACCTGACTCACCAACACAAAGTATCGGGGTCAAACCATGTTTTTGTGCAGCAGCAAACTTCTCCGCTACGATATTACTCGTCTCTCCGTACATACGGCGACGCTCGGAGTGGCCGATAATGACATATCGACATCCTGAATCTTTTAACATCTGCCCGGAGATCTCTCCGGTATAGGCGCCAAAGTCATGTTGACTCAAATTTTGCGCACCCATTCTAACTAACGCACCATCTAGGGCTTGTTTGTTATCTTCAAGCAGTTGCCTAACACTTTCTAGGTAAATAGAAGGCGGGCATAACACCACCTCAGCAGAATCATTTTGGAGCTTAGCAGCAAATTTCTTGAACAGCTCTTGGGCTAATGCCGCATTACCATTCATTTTCCAATTGCCTGCAACCATAGGACGTCTGAGTGCCATTACTGTCTCCTCCTGAAAGCGGCGTGAATAATAGCGAACCGCTTATCAAGTTACAATAGCTAACGTTGGATTATTTGAATTATCACGTCGATATGGATATTTTTTATACTTCAACGAGACTTATCAATGAATTAGCCTAGGAATTTTACTTCCTAAGCAGGATTTAGAGATCTAGCAAGCCAATTTAACTGCATCGGCAATCCGATTGGCATGAGCCAAAACTAAATCATGATCATCTCCTTCAACCATGACACGAATTAATGGTTCAGTACCAGATTTACGTAATAATACCCGTCCACGGGCACCTAATGCCTGCTCGACTTTAACCTGTGCTGTCTTAACAAGTTCAGACTCAAGGGGATTGTCATTACCTTCAAAGCGCACATTAACTAAGACTTGAGGTAACATTTTCATCGGTTCAACCAACTGCTCTAAGGTTGCATTTTGACGACGCATGGCAGCAAGCACTAAGATCCCAGCAATAATGCCATCACCTGTGGTGCCGTGGTCAAGATCAAGAATATGACCCGAGTTCTCACCGCCAATGCGCCAATCATTTTTCTTGAGCATTTCCATTACGTATCTATCACCTACGTTGGAGCGAGCAAAAGGAATATCTAATGCTTGCAAGGCAAGATCTAGCCCTAAATTTGACATCAAAGTACCAACAACGCCACCTTTAAGCTGACCACGTTTTTGGGCGTCAGCAGCAAGAATATAAAGAATTTGGTCACCATCAATCACTTCACCCTTGCGGTTGACCATCATGATACGGTCACCATCACCGTCCAGCGCGATACCTAAATCAGCGCCTTCTGCGATCACAGTTTCACAAATTTTGCCCATAGAAGTGGCACCCACTTCATGGTTAATGTTAATGCCATTTGGCTTATCACCAATAGCAATAACCTCGGCGCCCAGCTCACTGAATACGCTAGGTGCTATATGATAGGTAGCGCCATGGGCACAATCTACTACGATTTTAAGTCCTGCAAGGGTTTGATCTGCTGGAAAATTTCCTTTGCAATATTCGATATAACGCCCAGCAGCATCTTCAATCCTGCGGGCCTTACCCAATAAATGTGACTCTACACAGATTAACGGTTTTTCAAGTTCAGCTTCGATTTCAAGCTCGATAACATCATCAAGTTTACTGCCATCGGTTGAGAAAAACTTGATGCCGTTATCATAATATGGATTATGAGAAGCACTGATCACTACTCCGGCTTCTGCTCTAAAGGTACGGGTCAGATAGGCAACTGCCGGCGTAGGCATAGGTCCTAATAACAACACATTTAAACCTGCAGCTGAAAGTCCGGCTTCTAAGGCTGATTCGAATAAATAACCAGAAATACGAGTATCTTTACCTATAATGACTTTTTTTGTGCCATTTCGAGATAATACTCGTCCTGCTGCCCAACCGAGTTTTAGCGCTAATTCTGGGGTCATCTTACCCGCGCCTACTTTTCCACGAATACCATCGGTTCCAAAAAATTGTCTTTGTTTCACGCTTCCTCGCTTAAGTGTTACCACTTAATAAGATAATTACTTCAAAATAACATTGAGCATCTGCTCATCATATTGCTTAACTGCAGGCCATGGTCGCTGACATCACGCTTAACACATCTCGAGTCTCAGCCACATCATGAACCCGTAAAATTCGTGCACCTTGCTGAGCCGCAATCAAAGCTCCCGCTAAGCTGCCGGCAAGGCGTTCTGTGACATCACGTTGTAAAAGCTCGCCAATCATGCGCTTTCTTGACAAACCAATCAAGATTGGCAGGTGAAAAGCATGTAATGCCGGCAATTGTGCCAGTAGCTGATAGTTATGTTCAAGGGTTTTCCCAAAGCCAAAGCCTGGGTCGAGTAAGATATTGCCTCTCTCGATCCCTGCAGCCATGCAAGCATCGACTCGAACATCAAAAAAATCACTGACTTCTTGGATGATATCTTGATACTCAGGCGCCTCCTGCATGTCTTTAGGCTCCCCCTTCATGTGCATTAAACACACTGGTACGTTAAGGTTTGCAGCCATTTCCAAGGCACCAGGCAGCTGTAACGCCCTGACATCATTAATCATATCAGCGCCAGCATTAACTGCTGCGGCCATAACTTCGGGCTTGCTGGTATCGATTGATAGCCAAATCCCTCCCCCTGTGCCCGCGTATTTTTGAGCCGCGTATTCTATAACAGGAATAACCCGCGCAAGCTCATCAGCAAGGCTAACTTCTGCGGCGCCTGGACGGGTTGACTCACCACCAATATCTAAAATTTTTGCACCCTGTGCGACTAATTTATCCACATGAGCACAAGCGGCATCAAAATTGGCAAATTGTCCACCGTCGGAGAAGGAATCAGGAGTCACATTCACTATCCCCATCACTAGGGGAGCACTTAAATCTAAGCTTTTATTTTTGCTCTTTAATTCAAACATTTTTTATCCATTGCGCCGATTTACCGTTAGTTTGTAGCCTTATAGAAACAAGAAAACCCCTAAACGGGGTTTTCTTCATTAATCTCAAGGATTACTTAGCGGGCGTGCCATCGGCATCATCAACTTTAGTTTCAGTATCAACATCGCTGTCCGCGCTAGCATCAGCCTTTTTAACATCATCAGCCTCTGCTTTTGACTTAGGCGTATTACTGTCATCATCTGATGCTTCATCTTTTTGCCATTCAGCAGGAAGACGAACTTCACGGCGATTCATCAAATCATCAATTTGTAATGAGTCAATGGTTTCATACTTCATCAAGGCATCTTTCATCGCGTGTAAGATATCCATGTTTTCGTTAAGTAACCGTTGAGCTCTGGCGTAATTTTTATCAATAAAGGCTTTGATTTCAGCATCGATGATAGTCGCAGTGTCATCAGACATAGCCTTAGATTTACCCATGCTACGACCTAAGAAAACTTCATTATCTTCCTCTGCGTATAGCAATGGACCTAGTTTGTCTGAGAAGCCCCACTGAGTCACCATATTACGCGCAATAGACGTTGCATATTTGATGTCTTGTGATGCGCCAGTTGACACTTTATCACTGCCATAAATCAGTTCTTCTGCAAGACGGCCGCCATAGGCTACTGATATTTGCGATTCAAGCTTGAGGCGGCTCTGACTAATGGCATCGGCCACTGGTAAGAAGAACGTCACCCCCAAAGCTCGACCACGAGGAATAATAGTGACCTTGTGCACAGGATCGTGCTCAGGCACTAAACAGCCTACTATGGCATGCCCAGCTTCATGGTAAGCAGTCATTTCTTTTTCAGCTTCTGACATCACCATAGAGCGGCGCTCTGCACCCATCATGATTTTATCTTTAGCACGTTCGAACTCTTCCATTCCCACTACACGGCGATTGCCACGGGCAGCAAACAAGGCCGCTTCGTTTACTAAGTTAGCAAGGTCTGCACCTGAAAACCCTGGGGTACCACGAGCAATAACGCTGGCTTTAACATCATCTGATAATGGCACTTTACGCATGTGCACTTTCAAAATTTGTTCACGGCCGCGAACATCAGGCAAGCCAACAACCACTTGGCGATCGAATCGACCTGGGCGCAATAACGCCGAATCCAATACATCAGGACGGTTAGTGGCTGCGATAACGATTACGCCTTCGTTACCTTCAAAGCCATCCATCTCAACCAGCATCTGGTTTAAGGTTTGCTCACGTTCATCATGACCACCACCCACACCAGCACCACGTTGGCGACCTACAGCATCGATTTCGTCGATAAAGATGATACAGGGTGATGATTTTTTCGCTTGTTCGAACATGTCACGCACGCGAGATGCACCAACACCGACAAACATTTCCACGAAATCAGAACCTGAAATAGTAAAGAATGGTACCTTGGATTCACCAGCAATGGCTTTTGCGAGTAAAGTTTTACCCGTACCAGGTTGCCCCACCATCAAGACTCCTGTTGGAATGCGGCCGCCTAATTTCTGGAATTTAGTGGGGTCACGTAAGTAATCCACTAATTCTTTTACTTCTTCTTTGGCTTCATCACAACCCGCCACATCAGCAAAGGTGGTTTTGATTTGATCTTCACTCATCAATTTGGCTTTACTCTTGCCAAATGACATTGCGCCCTTACCGCCACCACCTTGCATCTGACGCATGAAGAATATCCACACACCGATAAGCAGTAACATTGGGAACCAAGAAATAAAGATTTGAGTCAAAAAGCTTGATTCTTCAGCTTCTTGACCTTTCATCGTGATGCCTTTACGGTCAAGGTCGTTGATCAAATCTTGGTCATACATAGGCATGATGGTGACAAACTTCTCACCAGTACGCTTAGTGCCTTCGATTGTTCGTTGATCACTTTTAATTTCAACCGTATTTATTTGCCCACCACGAACACTGTCTAAAAAGGTGGAATAATCCATCTTCTGCGAATTCGAAGAAGAGGGGGAATAACCCTGAAATACCGACATCAATACTACAGCGATGACGACCCAGAGAATTAAATTTTTTGCCATGTCACTCAAATTACTAGACCTCGTTCAAGTCTTGCGATGATTAAGATTAGACTACTACAACTTGTATCCAGTCGCTACTAGATAGACTTCCCGAGAACGGGCGCGAGAGGAGTCTGGTTTGCGCGTTTTTACGGTTTTAAATGCTTCTTTAACTGATTTTATATAGTCATCAAAGCCTTCCCCCTGAAAGACTTTGACGGCAAAACAGCCATTTGGCGCCAATACTTGATGACACATATCTAATGCTAATTCAACCAAGTACATAGCTCTAGGCTGATCAACACCATCGGAACCGCTCATATTGGGAGCCATGTCCGATAGTACCACATCAACCTTGTCCTCACCTACCCTGTCAAGCAGCGCATTGAGTACCTTTTCTTCGCGGAAGTCGCCTTGTAAAAAGTCGACACCAACGATGGGATCCATAGGTAAAATATCACAGGCAATAACCTTGCCTTTATCACCAGCTAATTTAACCGCTATTTGTGACCAGCCGCCAGGGGCTGCACCTAAATCCACCACTGTCATACCTTGGCGAATAAGCTGATCTTTTAGCTGAATTTCTTCTAACTTAAATGCAGCACGTGACCTTAGCCCCCTTTTCTGTGCGAGTTTGACATAGTGATCATCAAAATGTTCTTGCATCCAGCGGGCTGAGCTGGCGGTTCGTTTTTTAGCTGACATTCAAATTCCATAACAATTGAGAGTTACACAGAGCTTATATAAGGGTAGAATAGCGGCTTTTCAATAGTAACTCAGCAAAAGTTGGTAGAAATGAACTTAACAACCAAACAAAAACAGCATTTAAAAGGCCTGGCGCATAATCTTAAGCCAGTGGTCATGCTGGGTGCCAATGGTTTGACTGAAGGTGTTCTAGCTGAAATTGACAGCGCGTTAACACACCATGAACTTATCAAAGTTAAAGTCGCTGGCGCCGATAGAGAACTTAAAAACGCTATAGTCGATGCTATCGTGCGTGAAACTCAGTCAGCTAAAGTTCAAGTTATTGGTCACGTGTTGGTGCTTTTCCGTCATTCTCAAGAAATGAAAATCGCCTTACCAAAAACCAAATAATATTGATTATTCGGGAATACTTTTAGGCACACACCTAAACACCTGAGTTATCAGCAAGCAAAAATAAGGCCACTGAATTCAGTGGCCTTATTGTTATCTTCCTCAGCATAAAAGCCAAGTACTTATGAGCTAAACAGCTCCAGAAAAGTGCAACTAAATGTACTCAACCGCAATAATTTCGTAATCAGTTAAGCCACCTGGTGTAGTAATAGACACTTCATCGCCTTCGTTTTTGCCAATAAGGCCACGGGCAATCGGTGAATTCACTGAGATCAGGTTCTGCTTAATATCAGCTTCATCATCACCCACTATGCGGTATTTTACTTCAGCATCGGTTTCAAGGTTCAAAATTGTCACTGTGGTGCCAAAGATCACTCGGCCAGCATTTTCAATTTTTGTCACATCAATGATCTGTGCATTCGATAACTTGCCTTCGATATCACGAATACGAGCTTCACAAATCCCCTGATCTTCACGGGCTGCGTGATATTCGGCATTTTCTTTTAAATCCCCGAGCTCACGGGCCGAAGCTATGGCTTCAGTGATCTTAGGACGACGATCAAATTTTAAAAATTCTAATTCTTTACGTAGTTGGTCTGCGCCCACTACTGTCATAGGAACTTTACTCATAATTGCCTTAAGTCTCCTTTAGAAACAAAAACATACTCTATCGCCCTAGTGAGCAATACAGTTTACTAGTTCACAAAACGCCACCATGGCAGTGATACCATGACTTATCTTTGATGCTCGATAAGCCGATTTTTTTCAAAATGGTATTCGTACTAGTAATGGATCAAATAATTGCCGACAGCTTACCTAAGCTTTAAGCGACTTGCTAGTCATAGATCATAAAAAAAGGCCGCCCTGAGGCGACCTTTTATTTAACGACTTATCAAGCTTATGCTTTATTCAATACCCTTTGATGCAGTTCTTGCAAGGAACTCACCTGGCTCCTGTCATCAGCAGAGTGCGCCATGCAAGTTGCAAATGCCGCGTTTAGCGTGGTGGTATAATTCACCTTGTAGCGCAGGGCTCCGCGGCGAATTTGACGTGAGTCTTCAATGGCTTGACGCCCTTCAGTAGTGTTCACTATGTAGGTGTATTCACCATTCTTAATACGGTCAAGAATATGAGGACGACCTTCGTGGACCTTATTCACTAAACGTGGGTTAATCCCGGCCTCACCTAGCACAATTGCCGTACCGTGGGTGGCGTCAATTTGATAGCCAAGTTCAATTAACTTAGCCGCTAAATCAGCAACACGCTTTTTATCGCTGTTACGTACAGACAATAGCGCACGTCCTGATTTAGGTACTTCAGATGTTGCCCCTAGCTGCGCCTTAGCATAAGCCTCGGCAAAGGTATTACCTACCCCCATGACTTCACCCGTTGAGCGCATTTCTGGCCCTAGTAGTGGATCAACACCTGGGAACTTGTTAAACGGCAATACCACTTCTTTAACCGAGTAAAAAGGTGGAATAACTTCTTTGGTAAAGCCTTGCTGAATAAGGCTTTGTCCCGCCATGACACGGGCTGCAATCTTAGCCAGTGGCACGCCAGTCGCTTTAGAAACAAAAGGCACAGTACGGGCAGCGCGTGGATTAACTTCAATCATGTAGATTTGGTTATCTTTAACCGCGAACTGCACGTTCATCAAGCCCACAACGCCAAGCTCAAACGCCAATTTAGACACTTGTACTCGCATCTCATCTTGAATCGCTTGGCTCAAGGTATACGGTGGCAATGAACAACCTGAGTCACCTGAATGAACGCCCGCTTGCTCGATGTGCTCCATGATGGCGCCAACTACTACAGTCTCGCCATCGCAAATCGCATCAATATCCACTTCAATAGCATCATCTAAAAAGTGATCCAACAGTACCGGTGAGGCGTTAGACACGCTCACAGCCTCGTTGAAATAGCGCAGTAAATCTTGCTTGTCGTAAACGATTTCCATCGCGCGGCCGCCAAGAACGTAAGAGGGACGCACCACTAATGGATAGCCAATCTTTTCGCCTTCAATTACCGCACTTTCAACGGTAGTCACAGTCGCATTTTCTGGCTGCTTCATGTTCAGACGTTGAATGGCTTGCTGGAAACGCTCTCTGTCCTCAGCTCTGTCGATAGCATCTGGGCTAGTACCAATAATCGGCACACCTGCAGCTTCTAACTCGCGAGCAAGTTTAAGTGGCGTTTGACCACCGTACTGCACGATAACGCCATTTGGCTTCTCGATGCGGACGATTTCAAGCACATCTTCTAATGTCACTGGCTCAAAATAAAGTCTGTCCGAAGTGTCATAATCGGTAGATACGGTTTCAGGGTTACAGTTAACCATAATGGTTTCATAACCGTCTTCACGTAGCGCTAATGCGGCATGAACGCAGCAATAATCAAACTCGATACCCTGACCAATACGGTTTGGACCGCCACCTAAAATCATGATTTTGTCACGATTTGAAGGCAGTGCCTCACACTCATCTTCATAGGTTGAGTACATGTAGGCGGTATCGGTTGCAAATTCAGCAGCACAGGTATCGACACGTTTGTATACAGGGTGAAGGCTGTACTTGTGACGCAGCTTACGCACTTCAGATTCACTCACCCCAAGCACAGCAGCTAAGCGAGCATCGGCAAAGCCTTTACGCTTCAATTTACGCAAGAAGTCCGCATTTAAACCTGACATACCGGCTTCTGCAACTTCGGACTCAAGCTTGATAAGCTCTTCTATTTGCACCAGAAACCAAAGATCGATATTCGTCAGCGTAAACACTTCATCACATGATAAGCCAGCTCTAAAAGCATCGGCTATGTACCAAATACGATCAGCGCCAGGCTCTTTAAGTTCATGACGAATACGGGTCATGGCATCGGTTGTTGCTAAATCCACGATAGGATCGAAACCATTACGAGACACTTCAAGGCCGCGAAGGGCTTTTTGCAGTGACTCTTGGAAAGTACGGCCAATGGCCATCACTTCACCCACGGATTTCATCTGAGTGGTTAATCTGTCGTTAGCACCGGCAAATTTTTCAAAGTTAAAACGAGGGATCTTAGTAACAACATAATCAATCGCAGGTTCAAATGAGGCTGGGGTGCGACCACCTGTGATGTCATTCATCAATTCATCTAAGGTAAAGCCCACGGCCAATTTGGCAGCCACTTTGGCGATAGGGAAACCCGTGGCTTTAGACGCCAGCGCTGATGAGCGCGACACCCTAGGGTTCATCTCGATAATGACCATGCGGCCAGTTTCAGGGCAAATACCGAACTGCACGTTCGAGCCACCCGTTTCCACGCCAATCTCACGCAATACCGCAAGTGAGGCATTACGCATCAGCTGGTATTCTTTGTCGGTTAAGGTTTGCGCGGGTGCCACTGTGATTGAATCACCTGTGTGCACGCCCATAGGGTCGAAGTTTTCAATGGCGCAGACTATAATGCAGTTATCATTTTTGTCGCGCACCACTTCCATTTCATATTCTTTCCAACCTATGAGCGACTCATCAATAAGCAGTTCATTGGTCGGTGACAAGTCTAAGCCTTGAGAACAAATCTCTTCGAACTCTTCCTTGTTATAGGCGATACCGCCGCCACTGCCGCCCATGGTAAATGAAGGGCGGATAATACAAGGGAAGCCCACCATGTCCAATACGCCATAAGCTTCATCCATAGTATGGGCGATACCTGCGCGAGGACAATCAAGGCCAATGGCCTTCATGGCTTTGTCGAAGCGGCTACGATCTTCAGCCTTGTCAATAGCATCGGCGGTAGCGCCAATCATTTCGACGTTAAACTCTTTTAACACCCCTTTGGCTTCAAGCTGCAAGGCGCAGTTAAGTGCGGTTTGTCCGCCCATAGTAGGTAATATCGCATCGGGACGTTCTTTGGCGATAATGTTGCGCACCACTTCCCAGTGAATAGGCTCGATGTAGGTTGCATCAGCCATTTCTGGATCTGTCATTATGGTCGCTGGATTTGAATTCACCAGAATGACGCGGTAACCCTCTTCACGCAGCGCTTTACAGGCTTGAGCACCTGAGTAATCAAACTCACATGCTTGTCCAATCACAATTGGACCAGCCCCTAGGATAAGAATACTTTTTATATCGGTACGTTTTGGCATTGCTTTTCTCTTCTCCCAGATAACGGATTACTTAGCGTTTTGACGGTATTGTTCAATAAGCTCGATAAAGTGATCGAACAGTGGCGCGGCATCATTTGGGCCAGGGCTGGCTTCAGGGTGCCCCTGAAAACTAAACGCCGGCTTATCCGTTAAGTGAATACCTTGGAGTGAACCATCAAACAGTGACTTATGGGTGACTTTAATGTTGGCTGGCAAAGTGGCTTCATCGGCAGCAAAACCATGGTTTTGACTGGTGATCATCACAGTGCCTTTTTCCAGATTGCTGACTGGGTGGTTAGCACCGTGGTGACCAAATTTCATTTTTAAGGTTTTGGCACCAGAGGCTAACGCAAGCAACTGATGACCAAGACAAATACCAAAAATTGGTACCTCAGTTTTTAACAGAGCTTGAATGGCTTCAATAGCGTAAGTACAAGGTGCTGGATCACCTGGTCCATTGGATAAAAACACCCCATCAGGGTTCATGGCTAACACTTCACTTGCAGGCGTTTGTGCTGGAACCACAGTCACGTCACAACCTCTGTCCACTAACATGCGTAAAATATTGTGCTTTACACCATAGTCATAGGCAACGACCTTGTATTTCAGCTCATCACTTGGGGTATCTTGAGGTAAGCCTCCCACTAAACGCCAACTACCATTACGCCAGTTATAGGCTTTATCTGTGGTCACTTCTTTCGCTAAATCCATGCCCTTAAGACCTGGGAAAGCTTTGGCATGAACTAACGCTCTAGCCTCATCAATCTCGCCAACCATGATGCAGCCCGCTAAGGCACCCTTTTCACGCAAAATACGGGTCAACTTGCGGGTATCAATATCGGCGATGCCAACAACATTATTAGCAACCAAGTAATCACTTAATGACTGCTGGTTACGGAAATTACTTGCGAGTAGTGGTAAGTCACGAATAATCAGGCCACAGGCGTGAACTCCTGTAGATTCTGTGTCTTCTTCATTGGTACCTGTATTACCTATATGCGGGTAAGTTAAGGTAACGATTTGTCGAGAATAGGAAGGATCCGTTAAAATTTCTTGATAACCTGTCATTGAAGTATTAAATACCACTTCACCAACAGACATTCCTTTAGCACCTATTGCAGTGCCAGAAAAAACGCTTCCATCTTCGAGTACGAGTAAGGCAGACTGTGTCAACGCGACCTCCAAAGAGCCAAAACATTAAAAGTAAATGATGTATTTTGTTATTAACCTATCAACTTATGTGTCATCAACTCAAGTTCAAGCTGATTTATGCCACCTAAGTTAGCACGCCTAATCCTTTAGCGCGTTTTTGTTTAAAAAAAAACCACCAATTGGTGGTTTATAACGATCAACTAAGCCCTAGGACCTGCTGCATATCGTAGAGTCCGGCGTTTTGATCATATAACCAAAATGCGGCTCTCATTGCCCCATTAGCATAAGTCATCCGACTCGATGCTTTATGGGTAATTTCAATTCTTTCGCCAATATCAGCAAACATCGCCGTGTGTTCACCCACAATGTCGCCAGCTCTAACAGTTGCAAAGCCAATGGTGTTTCTATCACGGGCACCGGTTATGCCTTCACGGCCATAGACGGCGCATTCTTCTAAATCACGCCCTAGTGTGTTGGCGATGATTTCGCCCATTTTTAGCGCTGTGCCAGAAGGCGCATCCTTCTTGTGTCTATGGTGTGCTTCAATAATTTCTATATCGGTATCTTGCCCCATAACGGCAGTAGCCACTTCGAGCAACTTCCACATTAAGTTAACCCCAACAGACATGTTAGGCGAGAACACTAGGGGGATCTGTTCGGCGCAAGCACTTATCTGCTCTTTTTGGGCATGATTAAAACCTGTGGTACCAATAACCATCGGCTTATTGTGCTGCAAGCACCATTCTAAATGAACCATGGTGGCTTCAGGTGAAGTAAAATCAATTAAGACATCGAAGTCATCTTTAGCATTATCTAACGAATCACGAATGGCAACATTCACAGAACCCACACCGGCAAGTTCGCCCGCATCAGCGCCAATCAAGGTTGAGCCTTGACGCTCAATTGCTGCGCCCAAAGTGATCACTTCCTGATGTTTGGCAGCTTCGATTAGTACTCGGCCCATACGACCGCTAGCACCCACAACCGCAACTCTTACTTTAGTTGTCATAGACTCTCCAGAGCAATACTTACATCAACGTCTAAATTTATTCGCTAGATACAAAAACGCCTAAGTAAACTTAGGCGTTTTAATGAACTTAGATAATATCTAATAACTCGACTTCAAATACTAAAGTCGAGAATGGCGGAATGGAAGCTCCCGCGCCGCGCTCACCGTAAGCTAAGTGGTGAGGCACACATAATTTAAGTTTAGTGCCAACAGGCATTAACTGTAGCGCTTCAGTCCAACCAGCGATAACACCCGATACTGGGAACTCGGCAGGCTGACCACGTGTCACAGATGAATCGAACACATCACCGTTAATGAAGGTACCGTGGTAATGAGTACGTACTGTAGACTCGTGCGTTGGCTTCTCGCCTTCACCTTGTACTAATACTTCATATTGAAGACCTGAATCCGTCACTACTACGCCATCACGCTTAGCATTTTCAGCAAGGAAGGCTTCGCCTTCTGCACTAGCAGCATCAGCAGCAGCTTCTTGCGCTTCTTGCAGACGACGGCTGATTTCAGTGAAGGCAACTTGAAGGTCTTCCATAGACACAGCACTTTCTTTGCCTTCGAATGCATCGGCTAGGCCTGCTTGTACAGCAGAAATATCAATACCTTCAAATGGATTGGCGGCTAATTGCTCGCCCATTTGACGACCTACACCGTAACTGGCTTGCTGCTCTAAAGTGCTGAATATATCAGACATAAATAGTTTACTCTCAATTCACGTTAAAAATTTCACGGGAGTTTATCACAGATTTATCACCAATGTTGGCAAAAAAATCGCTATTTTTTGCTATTTGGCTATTTCTTGCTTGGCTGAATACATTTAGCCAAATTCGTTTCGCGAGCAGCTTGATACAAAGGAGTCACGCTCCCTTGCAGCGCTTGCAAATCTTGAATGCGGCGATCATTTGAGGGATGGGTCGAAAGTAATTCAGGGCCTTGGGCACCGCCAGCTTTAGCCATATTTTGCCAAAGAGCGATGCTCTGGCTAGGGTCAAAGCCAGCCTTAGCCATTAACTCAAGCCCCATGACATCCGCTTCACTTTCCTGAGCACGGCCAAAGGGTAAGATGTACCCCACTTTGGCACCTAATCCTAAGGCTTGCATATATAAGTCTTTATTAGATACGCCGCCAGCGCCAAGTGCAGCGTCCGCGAGTTGAATGCCAATCCCAGTCATCTGCGCCCGCGACACTTGCTCGTTACCGTGATGTGCTAATACGTGGGCCACTTCGTGACCTAACACTGTTGCTAACTGATCTGGAGTGTTAGCAACATTTAATAAGCCAGTGTAAACCCCAATAAAGCCGCCTGGCACCGCAAACGCATTGACCTGTTCAGATTCAAACAGCACTAGCTCCCACTGCATAGCCTCCCCAGGCAACACATCCGTTATCCGCTTAGCAACGCAATTAACATAGGTTGTTAAGGCTTTATCTTTACTGACTTTCTGCTCTTGCTTCATAGAGGCAAAGGATTCTGCACCCATTTTTTGCATTTGAGTTTCAGAAAACAGTAACGTTTGACTGCGACCAGTGGGCGATTGAGTGCTGATACAGCCGCTAAGGACGGTTGCAACGAATAGGCTTAACATAGAATTGGCAATAATGGGTTTCATGGTTCACCTTAAAGAAAGACGGCGGGAAATTAATTAATATTACACAAGCTAAGGCTTTGTAGAAAGTGCGTGTAGTGTTTAGTGCCCAGCTAATAAATTTTTATATAACAGTCACAAAAAAGCCCAAGCTAAACTTGGGCCTTTAGATAAGACTAGCTTTAATCGCTCAAACTTACATCTTGGTCTGCAGATAGTTCTGAATACCGATACGTTCGATTAAGCCTAATTGCTTTTCAAGCCAGTACATGTGATCTGACTCGGTATCATCTAATAACACTTCTAGAATTTCACGGGTCTGATAATCACCTTTTTGTTCACAAAGTGCGATAACTTCACGTAAATGTTCAGCAACCTTATACTCGTAATCAAGGTCATTCTGCATCATTTCCTTGACGTCTTTACCTATGTTCAACGCTTCACGGCTAGCCACATCAGGAGTGCCTTCAAGAAACAAAATACGTTGAACTAATTTAGCGGCATGGACTTTCTCATCATCTGACTCATGGGCAATACGCTCATAAAGGGAATCAAGCCCCCAGTCATCATACATGTGAGCATGAACAAAATACTGATCCATTGCCGATAATTCGCCGGTTAACAGACTATTTAAGGCTGCTATAACTTCTGGGTTGCCTTTCATGGCTGACTCCTTATTAAGTATTCAAGGGTTTAGTCAAGAATGTAGTCGATTGTTTAATCGGTTATCTGTGACTGTAGATAATTTTGAATACCTGTTTGTTTGATAAGCTCATTTTGAGATTCAATCCAATCCAAATGTTCTTCTTCATCTTCTAATACATCTTCAAGCAAATCACGGCTAACGTAATCGCGCTCAGCTTCGCATAATTTAATTGCTTCTCTGAGTGCCACAAGTTGTTCAGCCACCATAGTTAGATCGCAATCGAGCATTTCTTGACAGTGTTCACCTATTCTCAACTTGTCTAGCTGCTGCAGATTTGGCAAACCTTCAAGGAATAGCACTCGCTCAATCAACTTGTCTGCGTGCTTCATATCTTGAATAGATTTTTTGTATTCTTTCTCATTGAGCTTTTCAAGCCCCCAATGTTTGAACATACGGGCGTGAAGAAAATACTGATTAATCGCAGTTAATTCACAGGTAAGTATGCGGTTTAACTGGCTAATAACTTTAGGATGGCCTTTCATTTGCTGTCCTTAGGGAGAATTGTGATCAAAATCAATATCGAATAGGATAATACAGGTTAGAGAAATAAGCAAATATCGTTTATTTTCATAAGCTTAAATAGTGATAACCATTATCATTAACACTCAGCTTTTTAGATGGTTCTTATTCACTACTAATAAAAAAAGCCTGCAAGCAGGCTTTTTATTGACTAGAAATGGTTAAGTCGTTAACACGTCGTTAAATAATGCGATTCTTGGCGAGCTTTTCGTTGCGCTCTTCTTCCTTGGCGAGACGGCGCTTGCGCTTATCACAGGGATCGTCGCAATCGCAGGCTTTTTCAATGCCCAAGACACCCAGACCACCACAACTTCCCTCAACAGCTTTCTTTTTGACCAGATAGCCAACCGACATCAATAAAAAAAACACCATTAATACTACGAATGTCGCGATAAATGTGCTCATTACTCTGCTCCAGCTAGTTTACATACGCTTTAAAGGCTTCACTGTAGAAGACCTGAAAACCTTGTTGCTGCTTCTCAATCAGCATTATTGCTAAATTTTGCTCTTTGGCAAGTGCCAATGATGCTTGTGTACCTAACACCATCATAGCCGTTGCTAAACCATCGGCGGTCATGCATTCAGGATGCAGCACTGTTACTGAGGCTAATGTATGCTTAATAGGTTTGCCGCTACGAGGATCAATAAGGTGCGAGAAACGCTGGCCTTCATCTTCAAAGTAATTACGATAATCACCAGAAGTTGCTAAGCCCATAGTGCCGGGGGTTATCACTTGCTGGATCTCACGGCCATCAGTTGTTGGCTGCTCGATGGCGATTCGCCAAGGGCTTTTATCTGTTTTAGTGCCTTTAATTCTAAGCTCGCCGCCTATCTCAACCAAATAACCGCTGACCTTATGTTGATCTAATAGGCTTGCTATTTTGTCGACTCCAAAGCCTTTAGCTATTGCTGATAAATCAATATATAAACCGTCTTTTTTCTTAAGTAGTGAAGCTTGCCCCTCTGACACTTGAATGGAAAAACCATCCATCCCCGTCTTTACTCTGACAGCTGCAATAGCATCATCTGTGGGGAGTGTGAGTGGTTTTTTATCAGGACCAAATCCCCAGATATTTACTAAAGGCCCTAAAGTGATATCCAGCGCACCTGAAGTAAGCTCGTGCAAACGCTTGCCTTCTGTGATGACTTTAATCGTATCACTTGATACTTGAACGGCTTCACCATTGGCTAACTGATTGAACTGTGACAATTCAGAGGTCTTTCTATAGGTAGACATCTGGTCGTTTACTTGCTCTAACGCCAAATCAATTTCAGCTTGTAAGGCTTTAGCCTCCAGCAAACCATCATGGGCATTAAGCTTAATATTGTAAGTCGTTCCCATAGTGTTACCAGATAAGGCAATCACTTCATTGGGTTGGCTACAGGCACTGACAAGCCAAATCATGGCAAGTAGACCAAGGCTTTTTAAGTGAGAAGTAATCATAATAGGGAGGATCTCTCTGATAAAAAAATTGCAGCTTGTGAATATTCTGTCACCAGAACCTCAACAAGACTGCAATTTTGTTTTCATAGATAACTAGGGCTAAAGATTAACCGCCGAAGTCATCCAATAAGATGTTTTCATCTTCAACACCAAGGTCTTTCAGCATGCTGATCACAGCGGCGTTCATCATTGGTGGACCACACATATAGAATTCACAATCTTCTGGTGCATCATGGTCACGTAAGTAGTTTTCATACAATACGTTATGAATAAAACCTGTGTAACCCGTCCACTCATCTTCAGCTTGTGGATCTGACAGAGCAACATGCCAGTTGAAGTTTTCATTTTCTGCCGCTAGGCCATCAAAATCTTCAACGTAGAACATTTCACGCTTAGAACGTGCACCGTACCAGAAACTCATCTTACGCTTAGACTTAAGACGCTTTAGCTGATCGAAAATGTGTGAACGCATTGGCGCCATACCGGCACCACCACCGACAAATACCATTTCAGCATCGGTATCTTTAGCAAAGAACTCACCAAATGGACCTGAAATTGTCACTTTATCACCCGCTTTTAAGCTCCAGATGTACGAAGACATCTTGCCACAAGGCAGGGTTAAGTTACGTGGTGGTGGCGTAGCAATACGCACGTTCAGCATTATGATGCCAAACTCTTCAGGGTAATTAGCCATAGAGTATGCACGAATGGTTTCTTCATCAACTTTTGATTCAAGTTTGAAGAAACCAAAGTGTTCCCAATCGCCACGGTATTTTGCTGGTACGTCGAAATCAGCATATTTCACATGGTGAGCTGGGGCTTCAATTTGAATATAGCCACCGGCACGGAACGGTACAGATTCGCCATCGGGGATCTGTAACTTAAGCTCTTTAATGAAGGTCGCTTTGTTATCATTAGAGATAACTTCACATTCCCACTTTTTGATGCCGAAAATTTCTTCATCAAGTTCGATTTCCATATCAGATTTAACATTAACCTGACATGAAAGACGACAGCCGGCACGTGCTTCACCTTTGCTGATGTGATCAAGTTCAGTTGGCAGAATATCACCACCACCTGACTTAATGTGCACACGACATTGGCCACATGAACCACCGCCACCACATGCACTCGAAACGAAAATACCGTTATTGGCCAATGCGCCAAGTAACTTGCCGCCCGCACCGGTTTTAATCGCTTTGTCTGCATCACCATTGATGCCAATGGTAATATCACCGCTTGCTACTAGCTTAGATTTAGCGAATAAAATCACTAAGACTAAGACTAAGACAATGGCGGTGAACATACCTACGCCTAGATAGACTTCTAACATTAACTTATCCTTAAAGGTTCAATTTAATATGCCGTAAGCGCGCCTCTTAAAGAGACACACCTGAGAACGACATGAAACCTAATGCCATAAGACCTGCTGAGATAAAGGTAATACCTAAACCACGTAGCCCATTTGGCACATCAGAATACTTCATCTTTTCGCGAACAGCAGCCAGTAGCACAATAGCTAATGCCCAGCCGATACCGGAACCTACACCAAACACTAAACTTTCAGTCAGGTTGTAATCACGCTCAACCATGAAAGCCACCGCGCCGAAAATGGCACAGTTCACTGTGATAAGAGGTAAGAAGATACCTAAAGCGTTGTACAAAGGCGGAAAGTACTTATCTAAGGTCATTTCCAAAATTTGCACTAATGCCGCAATAACACCGATGAAGGTAATGAACTTCAAGAAGCTCAAATCTGCATCCGGTACGCCAGCCCAAGCTAACGCGCCTGGCGCTAAAATACCTTGGTAGATGATTTGGTTTGCAGGCACTGAAATCGCAAGTACTACGATTACAGCCACACCCAATCCCATCGCAGTGGTGACTTTCTTAGACACAGCTAAAAAAGTACACATACCTAAGAAGAAGGATAACGCCATGTTTTCAATGAAGACAGAGCGAATTAATAAACTAATATAATGTTCCATTTCGCTTACCCTTTTGCTTCTACTTGCTCTGGTTTATAGGTACGGATCACCCAGATCAAACCACCGATCAAGAAGAACGCACTTGGAGGAAGTAGCAACAGACCGTTTGGCTGATACCAACCACCATCAGAGATTTTGCTGAGGATTTCGATACCGAATAATGAACCGTTACCGAATAGTTCACGGAAGAAGCCAACGCCTAGCAAAATTGCGCCATAGCCTAAACCATTACCGATACCATCCATAAAGCTCATCATAGGCGGTGTTTTCATCGCATACGCTTCAGCACGACCCATTACGATACAGTTAGTAATGATAAGTCCGACAAATACCGATAATTGCTTAGCAATTTCATAGGCATAAGCTTGAAGGACTTGATCAACCACGATAACCAAAGACGCAATAATCGTCATTTGCACGATAATACGCACGCTGCTTGGAATATGATTACGGATTAACGAAATAAACAGGTTTGAAAACGCTGTTACTACTGTTAACGCCAGTGTCATTACCAAGGCTGTTTCCATTTTACTGGTAACAGCAAGCGCACTACACACACCCAAAATTTGCAAAGCAATGGGGTTGTTATTGATGATAGGTCCAGTGAGAACCTGTTTCAGTTCTTTAACATCGGCCATTAACTTAGCCCTCCGTTACGTGCCTTCTCAATAAAGCGTGCAAAGCCTTCTTTGCCTAACCAGAAATCCAACGAGTGCTGAACACCATTACTGGTTAATGTCGCACCTGATAGCGCATCTACACCGTGTACCGAATTGGCGATAGCTGGATTCTTAGTCACCTTGATGGCCAAGTTACCTTGCTCATCATAAAGTTTCTTATCAGTCCACTTAGCAATCCACTTAGGATTTTGCACTTCGCCGCCAAGGCCAGGTGTTTCACCAGAACCAGTAAAGTCATAGTAAACTAAGCTTTGCACTGTGTTCATATCAGGTGATACCGCCAAGAAAGCAAACATAGTTGACCAAAGACCATAACCTTTAACAGGCATAATGACTGTTTTAAGGTTGCCAGCGTCATCATTAACTAAGTAGATAACCGCACGGTTAGCAACACGTTTAACCGAGGCAATGTCGTTCTCAGGTTTGAATGAACGGCTTGGGTCGCGAGTGGCTTTTTCCATATCAAAGGTATTACCATCAATACCTTCCACATAGTCACCACTAGCAAGTTCAACCACTTTTGCCGTCACTAGACGCGTATAAGTCTCTTGAATTTGAGCCTTAGACACTTTTTCTTGCTTAGTGTTGATTAAACCTGCTGCTTCAAGAATGTATTTTTGCTTATCAAGCAATTTGTTTTCTTGTTGGGTTGGCTTTAGCACTACCGCTGCTGTCGATACAAAAATAGAGCAGATTAAGCATAAGCCAACAACGATAAATAGCGTTCTTCCGAACGAATCTTTATTACTAGCCACGAGCGATCCTCCGCTTGATATTTGCCTGGACCACAAAATGGTCGAACAGTGGCGCAAATAAGTTAGCAAACAAAATTGCCAGCATCATGCCTTCTGGGAATGCAGGGTTAATCACACGGATAAACACCGCCATTGCACCAATTAGGAAACCATAGCCCCATTTTGCTTTATTAGTGAATGACGCTGACACTGGGTCTGTCGCCATAAACATCATACCAAAAGCAAAACCACCTAAGACTAAGTGCCAGTACCACGGCATAGCAAACATAGGGTTAGTATCACTTCCAATCGTATTCAATAGGAAAGCAACCGCCATCATACCCAGTAATACCCCACCCACGATGCGCCATGACGCGATACGGGTGTAGATAATCACTAAGCCACCGAGCAAAATCGCTAAGGTCGATACTTCACCCACAGAACCAGGAATGAAACCTAGGAAAGCATTCCACCAGTCTTGATTAAGCGAATAATCTAAGGTGCCTTGGGCTGCTTGGCTTAAGTGCGTCGCACCAGAGAAACCGTCTGCAACCACCCAAGAGGTGTCGCCAGACATGTTTAGCGGGTAAGCGAAGAACAAGAAAGCACGGCCTGCTAATGCTGGGTTTAAGAAGTTACGCCCTGTACCACCGAAGACTTCCTTCGCGATAACCACACCAAAGGTGATACCTAATGCCACCATCCACAATGGGATAGTTGCAGGTAAGGTTAATGCAAACAGGATTGAAGTCACGAAGAAACCTTCGTTAACTTCATGGCCTCGAACAGCCGCAAATAGCACTTCCCAAATACCACCGACAGCAAATGTCACGGCATAAATAGGCAGAAAGAAACACATGCCGTACCAAAGTAAGGCTGGAATACCTGAGGTTGCAGTCAGTTCAGTACCAAACATGCCAAATAGGCTAGTTTGCCACACATCTGGCACAGCAAAGCCTGCGGCTAATGCTTCTTGTGCTTGAAAACCTACGTTATACATACCAAAAAACATGGCAGGTAAGGCGCAAGCCCAAACGGTAATCATCATACGTTTTAAGTCTAAATTATCACGTACATGGGTAGTGCCTTTATTCACCTTACCTGGGGTATAAAAACCCGTGTAAACGGCTTCAAAAAGCGCATACCACTTCTCGTATTTCCCACCCTTTTCAAATTGGGGTTCAATACGTTTGAAAAAATCTTTCAAGCCCATTAGCCTTCCCTCACGATCGTATCTAGACAGTCGCGTAAATATGAACCGTAGTCATACTTACCAGGACACACGAAAGTACATAACGCCAAATCTTCTTCATCGAGTTCTAATGCGCCAAGTGTTACTGCGCTGTCAAAATCACCTGAAAGTAAATCTCTCAATAATAATGTCGGTAGCACGTCTAATGGCATCACACGTTCATAGTTGCCAATAGGTACCATGGCACGTTCTGAACCACCCGTGCTTGTCGTCATATTAAATAAACGAGAAGGACTTAAATGGCTTAGGAATGAACGAGTAATAGAGAATTTTTCAGCTCCAGGCATAGCCCAGCCGAAGAACTCTTGCTCACGCCCTTCTTCTAGCACAGTGATCTGCTGATGGTAGCGTCCCATATAGGCATGAACGCCTGTTGCAGTACGACCATTTAGCACTGAACCTGAAATAACACGCACGTCGCCAGCTTCTGTTTCATCACTCATCAGCTCAACAAGGCTTGCACCTAAACGACTACGTATAAGACGTGGCTGTTTAGCTTTCGGTCCACCGATAGCAAATACACGCTCAGTATTTAACACACCTTGAGTGAATAGCTGACCAAAGGCGATCACATCTTGATAACCGATATGCCAAACACTGCGTTTAGCAGAAGCAGGAAAAAGGTTATGGATGTGCGTGCCCACTAAACCTGCTGGGTGGATACCCGCGAACTCTTCGACTTGTGCATTAGCTGCAGGAATATCTGCACCCGGTGCTTTACAGAGGAAAACTTTACCCTCTGTGAGTCTAGCGAGTAAGGTTAGGCCATTGGCAAAATCGTCTTTATGCTCGGCAATTACCACTGCAGGATCAGCCGCCAATGGTTGAGTGTCGATTGCAGTAACGAAAATACCGGCTGCTGTCGCATCGACAGCAGGGACTCTACTGAATGGGCGGGTACGCAAAGCAGTCCACAAACCTGAATCTATCAGATTATTACGGATTAACTGTGCATCTAACGTGGCCAACGAGCCAGCATCATGCTTAGAAAACGCGACACTATCGTCACCTTCAACGGCAATTACAACTGACTGAAGTACGCGTTTTGCGCCTCGATTAATTTCTAAAATAGTACCACTGGCTAAAGCCGTATATTTAACGCCTAAATTCTTTTTATCTTCAAAAAGAACCTGGCCCTTTTGTACTTTATCGCCCACTTTGATTTTCATCGTTGGACGTAAGCCAATATACTCTTCACCCAATGTAGCTACATGGTTAATGGCTGGGCCATTATGGATAACTTGCTCTGGTCCGCCTGTTATAGGCAGTTCCAATCCTTTCTTAATTGTAATCATATCCACAAGCACTACGTTTGAAGGAAAGACAATGCGCCGCGTTCCTACCCAAAAAAACAAAATGTTTACAAACACTTCGGTATTGAGCTAGCGCAGATTTATTTACTCATTTGCGATCGCAATCACGCTGGTCGCGCGCATTTTACCCCAATTGCCTTGCTATCGCCATGAAAATTATAGGCGTTTAAATCGCAAAGGTAATTGTTTTTTAACAATGAAGTCAGTTTTGGCCTTTGGATAATAATGCTTCATCCAGAGTGAGCTCATTATTCTGATTTACCCCGATTCCCGCTGCAATGATATCTTGAGCTATGGCCTGAGCCTGGGCTAACGAATGCATTTCAAAAGTACCGCACTGGAATTCATTAAGTTCAGGAATGTCTTCTTGCTTAGTCACTTGCAGTACATCCTCCATCGCCAGCTGCCAGGCATTAGCGACTTCTTGCTCTTTTGGCGTGCCAATTAAACTCATGTAAAAACCTGTGCGGCACCCCATAGGTGAGATATCAATGATTTCAACCGTCTCTCCATTTAAATGATTACGCATAAAACCGGCAAATAAATGCTCTAAAGTGTGAATTCCCCTTTCTGACAATATGGCTTTATTGGGCACGCAAAAACGTAAATCAAACACGGTAATCGCATCGCCACTAGGTGTTTTCATCTGTTTTGCAACGCGCACGGCCGGAGCCTGCATTCGAGTGTGGTCAACGGTAAAACTGTCCAATAGTGGCATCATGTACTCCAGTAAGCATTTAAGAAACAACATAAGCAGTAGATTAACCATCAAGCGACTGGAAATCATCATAAAGCTTAGTAGATGAATAGATTTCAACAAGGTATTGAAAATAAAACTTATAGCGACAAAAAAGCCCACATAAATGTGGGCTTAATGGGTTGATACTTAAGGCGCTAGCCTTTGCAATTTGGGGTGCGCGGCACGGCATCGAGCGCTTGCCACTCAGCTTGGGTATAAGTATTAATGGATAAGGCATGCACGCCATTTTCAAGCTCAAAGGCTAACACTTGATTAACTTCCCTATGGCGAGTCAATGGCCGTTTATCAGCAAATGTGTCGCTGACAATAACGACTTTAAAATGGGTTTCTGAGTTAGGTGGCACATGATGGCGATGACTCTCATTGAGTACATCTAAGTGCTCAGGATTAAAAAACTGACTCAACTTCTCAGTTATAACTTGCTCAGTGCTCATGGCAAACTCGTTTGAAAGGGCATATGAACCACGAAGAGTACTTATTAAGAGCTAAAAAATCAAACCTTGTCACTTTGAATGCTACCTTGTGCGCAAATCATTAATATCAACCAAAGTTAAAAGCACTGTTTTATTTACTTGCTTTGCTCGCTTGGGGAATAAGCTCTCTAAATGTCAGATTAATTCTTGGCTGCATAACATTAGCTCGCCTAGGCACTGCATGTTGCCAAGTTTGCTGCATGCCTGGCTGCATAATGAGTAAGTCCCCCGAAGCCAAAGGCAAGGTAAAAGTCTCTTGGCTGCGTTTATGGCGAATTTGAAAATCCCGCGTCGCACCGATACTAATAGAAGCTATGCTTGAAGGCTTGCGAATTTCAGCTTCATCATCACTGTGCCAACCCACAGTCTCTTGGCCATTAGCATACAAATTCACTAATACACCATTGAACCAAAGCCCTAACTCGACTTGTAATCTTTGCCTTAAATTGGCTAATAATCTAGGCCAAGGATTGGGACTGACAAATAGTGAGGCATAGCGATAACTGCAATCTTCATCGGCAAACCACACTTGCTGACGTGGAATGCGATGCAACTTGCCATAAACTTCGATTTCAGGACGTTCAAAAGGATAGCCCTTGGCATCAGCCATCAATGCCTGCTGCTCTTCAAAGCTTAAAAATCCCGTAAGCCAAGTCACTGGCGGGGACTTCTGGGTGGGATTTTCAGCACCTTTACTATTGCCAGATCTAGGCGTATCCATACCTTCATCGACAAAGCTGAAGCTTGTCTGCTGTGATGACGCATGGTGCATCACCTTGCTTGAGTTCAATTGGGGTAATTTAAGCTTATTCATTGTCGCTTGAAGGCACTTCAGTGGTGAGGGACTGCTGAATTTCAAGCCAATGCATCGCCAGCCACGTTTTGCATATAGGCCCCCAATCAGATAAATGATAATAGCCGGCATTATGCCGCTCTTTAGTCTGCACAAATTCAACCTCGATACCTATATCGGCCATCGCCGCCATGGTGTCTTGCAGAGTGCGTCTTGGCATCTGAGTTAGTGCCTGCAAACTCAGCAGGTTGTGTTTATCCTCACTGATCAAATGGGCCAAATACAATTTTCGGTAAAATGCTCTCTGAGATTTAGTGATCACTCAATTCATCCTATTATTGCCAAACTGGGGTAGTCTTAAGCTAAATTAAGGTTAATCTATACCAATCCAGAGCAACAATGAACCCCATTATCAAACGGAGCCAAACATGCAAAACTCAAGTGCTCAAGCCCAATCCTTGCCACGGCCTGAAGATATACTGCAATTTTGGTTTGAAGAAATAAGCCCCAAACAATGGTGGCAAAAAGATTTACAGTTTGATGCCATGCTGCGTCAGCGCTATCAAGGGGTAGTGCATCAGGCTATGGCTGGAGAATTGTGGCAATGGCGCACCACAGATACAGGTCGCTTAGCGGAAATTATTGTATTAGATCAATTTACCCGTAATATTTATCGCGATACCCCTATGGCTTTCTCTGCAGATGGCCAAGCCTTAATCTTGGCCCAAGAAGCGGTTTTATCCGGTTGTTTAACACGCTTAACGGCTGTGCAAACACCATTTTTGCTGATGCCTTATATGCACAGTGAGTCAGTTGTTATCCACCAGCAAGCAGTGCCGTTATTCAAACAATATGCCAGCAATAATTATGACTTTGAGCTTAGGCATCAAGCCATTATCCAGCAGTTTGGCCGCTACCCCCATAGGAATGCCATTCTTAATCGCCCATCAAGTGCTGCTGAAACTGCGTTTTTACAGCAACCGGGCTCAAGCTTTTAAACTTGTTAGCAGGCACTTACTCTGGATTAAAGCCGCACTTGCCAACAGCGGTTTGAAACCAGCTCTGTTTTCACCCAGTCTTATTTGCCCATCAGCCCTACTTGACCACCAACACTGGACATGTGGCCAAGTTCGCCACCGCCTCAGCAACATTCTCATGAAGAAAATGACTAAAACCAGTTCTACCGTGACTAGCAATCACCACCATGCCCACTTCACCGGCATTAGCTTCGGCAATAATCTCCGTGGCAGCATCACCACGGCGAATTTGAGTTTCGACCTTTAACTCTGTATTTAACTCCTTAAGTAATTGCTGCATTCTGTTTGCTGCTGCAAGCTCCATATTTTTTGCTAAATCCTCAGGGGTGATAGACAAAATCATGTAGTTCTCATCCCCCACAGGCTGTGGTACAACATGCAAAATTTTGACCCCTACTTGATACAAATTAGCCATTTCAATGGCATAGCTCAGGGCATGGGACGCCGTTTCAGAGAAATCTGTTGGCCATAAAATCATACCTTTACGCATACTCACCTCCATTTGATTGCAAATCGTTATCCAAACCCTATGTTATAAGTTCAGCATTCAAAATGCTGTGCTTTACATTTAGAGTTCAGACTCAGTGTGTTTACATTCTTTCCTATTGATTAAGTGTAGAAGGCTGTAGCTACCGAAAACGTGACCCCGCTACAATTTAGCTTGCTTTAAACCATTATTTGTACAAATATAACCCAAACCGACTGATTAGTCGGTTTGGGTTATATTGATAATTAATCAAAAGGAATCGCAGATGAATGTGGCCATAGACTCAGCAGCGAGCATAAATACCATGCAAGCTACCTTTAACGAGCAGTTAACCCAGTTCAATGCTGCGCCCTCTCCCAACTATGAATTAAGAGTGGCTAAGCTCACTAAACTAAAACAACAAATCGTCAAACATCAAACTCAGCTTATCGAAGCATTAAAGCGCGATTACGGCCATAGATCTCACCATGACAGCTTAATTTCAGACATATTACCTTGTATTAACCACATAAATTACAGCCTTAAACAACTTAAGTCTTGGATGCGTCCCAGCCGCCGTCATGCGGGATTATTGTTATCCCCAGCCAGTGTCTCAGTGCAATATCAGCCACTTGGGGTTATTGGCATTATAGTGCCGTGGAACTTCCCCATTATGCTTTCCATGGGGCCGTTAGTTACTGCGCTGGCAGCGGGCAATAATGCCATGTTGAAAATGTCTGAATTCACTCCTGAGACCAATCAGGTAATTCGCCAATTATTAGCAGAGATTTTTGCCACAACTGAAGTGGCTATCGTTGAAGGAGAAGCAGACGTTGCAGCGGCATTCTCATCGCTACCTTTTAATCATTTACTCTTTACCGGCTCAACCCAAGTCGGCCGCCATGTGATGCGAGCGGCTGCCGAAAACTTGACTCCAGTGACCCTAGAGCTAGGCGGAAAATCCCCGACCATTATTGCCGATGATATGCCCATTGAACTTGCGGTTGAGCGAATGATCTACGGTAAGTGCCTTAACGCTGGACAGATCTGCGTCGCGCCCGATTATGTACTCTGCCCAAAAGCTAAGCTTGAGTCTTTTATTCAGGCCTACAGCAATCATTTTCAAAAAATGTACCCAGATTTTGAACATAATCAAGACTATGGCAACATCATTAATGCAAGGCAGCAACAACGCCTGCAAGCAGTGCTTGAAGATGCCAAAGCCAAAGGTGCAACAATAACCCCAGCTGCGCCGTCTAGCTCTATCAGTAAATTAGCCACTCAGTTGATAACAAATGTCACCCCTGACATGGCGGTAATGCAAACAGAAATCTTTGGTCCTTTATTACCAATTATTCCCTACGGCACTCTTGATGAAGCCATCAATTACATCAAAGCCCACGATAGACCGCTTGCGCTGTACATCATGAGCCTAGACAGCAAAGTGCAGCAGCATATTCTGGCGCAAACTCATTCTGGCGGCGTATCTATCAATGAAACCGTATTGCACGTAGCAGCCGACGATGCCCCTTTTGGTGGTATTGGCCCCTCAGGCATGGGTCACTACCATGGCAAAGAAGGCTTTTTAACCTTCAGTCACGCTAAAACTGTGCTGAAAAGTGGCCGTTTTAGCACCAGTAGGTTAGTACACCCTCCCTATGGCAACAAACTCCAAGCCTTACTGCTGAAGTTTTTCCTTAGATAAGCTAGCTGCGTTAAATAAGCATGACTTGCCAATAGATGAGCCTTGCGGCTCATCTTGTTGATAAAATGCGGCATTCAATATGAAAAGGACGCCAACTTGAGCAGCAGCACTTTGGATAATAACAGCGCTCCCCAACGCCATCCCAGTAAACGCCAAGCGATTTTAGCGACCGCTTTGGAGTTGTTTGTAAGCCAAGGTTTTCATGGCAGCTCAACCGCGCAGATAGCTCGCCAAGCAGGGGTAGCAACGGGCACCTTGTTTCATCATTTCGCTTCCAAAGAAGTATTAATGAATGAGCTTTTTTTATCTATTAAACAAGAGTTTGCAGAGGACATTTTATTAGCACTACAACAAATTGAACAAGGCGCTGGCAATAAGCAGCCACAAAGCCTTAAAGCCGCGGCCCATACATTGTGGAGCCGGGCCATAGATTGGGCCATTGCAAATCCCATCAAGCAGCGCTTTTTCTTGATCTATTCTATGTCTCCAGAACTTTCTCTCGCAGTGCGCGAACACGCCATGCACTCAATACTGGGCTTTATTTCAAATTTACTGACCCAAGGACAGCACAATGGTGAAATAGCGCCATTTCCAATCGCACTGATGCTGGAAAATTGCAATGGACAATACTTAGCCAGCATTAGCTTCTTTACCGACCACCCACAACTTGGCCAAGACTCAGACTACAGAGCAGCAAGCTTTGAGTTGTTTTGGCGCTCGATTAAGGCATAAGTTCAATTAAGGCATACTTCGATTACAGTTCAATTAAGCGATAAGCCCTTACCCCGCCCCAAGAATTAAGTCACTTAAGAGTTGAGGTTACTTATGATTTCCCTGCAGGCAATTTCCCTTTGGTGGACACTTACCCAATATCCACTGTAATCCATGGATTGCCGTGGTAGGAAACGCCATTTGATGATCCGCCTCTGGGATAATCAATAATTTAGTTTGAGGACTTAAAGGCCATTGTTGCATCAAATCGTAAAAAGCTTGTGCCTCCTTAACCATGTCTTCCCCTGCCCCGTTGACTTTCTTTTCTAATTCGCCAATACCGATAAAGACCTTAGCTGAGACAGGCTTTATGCTTTGTTTGAACTGTTTTTCTAATTCAAAAATATAACCCCCATCCCACCAGTAAGAAGGGCTGCCAAGTATATAGCTGTCAAACATCTCTGGTTTGGTCATCAGGATGTAACTACCAAAAAGGCCGCCGAAAGAGTTGCCAATAAAAATACGACTGTCAGCCTCTGCGCGATAATGACCTTCAACATAAGCAAACACTGTCGTTTCAATAAAGTCCCTGTGGGCTGCAGCGCCTCCGGTTATATCTTTCCATGCAGGATTGACCGTTGGGGTGTAATCACGATTGCGGCTCGAGCTACCTCGACTTTCTTTGGAATAAGAAATGGCAACAATAATAGCTTCATCCATTTGGTTAAAATTCATCGGAAAGCGCGTTGCCCCTGAGACAATTTGAAAGCTGTACCAAGAGTCAGTTAAATAAATCACTGGGTAGCGCTTATTAGGCTGGCTGCGATAAGATTTTGGTAACTTGATAAATAGCGGGTAAGTTCTGCCGCTAATGGGATCTTTTACATCAATCACAGTGCTTCTTGGGATCTCGAACGCGCTATGGACTTGATCTGACATTTTCAGTTCGGTATTCACTTCAGTTTTGGGTCTTGTTGTCGTTTCTGCCTCAAGAGGAGCGACCGTCTGCGCCGCAACAAGCTCAAATGAGCAAGCAAACGCTACTGCAATACTTAAATGAACCCTGCGGTTTCTAGGTGATGTAAATACCTTAAAATAGTTAGATAACTTAGCCGTAATTAACAACATCATATTTAAAATCAACTCCTTTTATCGTTTCAATGTCTTTCAAAGCGTCGCTATCCAATCAACTTGAGTTCACCGTCTTCACTTGCTGTCTTTCGATGTGTCTTCTATAGTTTTTGGACGCTTCAGTGACTTGCGAAGGTTAATCAACCTCAGCTAGGGAGAATAAATGAATAGCCTAGCTCAAGCTCTTATTATTACAGGTCTTATACTTTTACTGCTATCTCTTAAACCCGCATTTTCAATTAGCCAGCTTCCCACAGAACAACAGCAAGGCTGGCGTATTTTACTTGGGCTAATTTTCGCTTTTATCACAGGTTATTTCGGTTACCTCTATATGTTAAGCGACCATCCAGTGACCCAATTAGAGATGGTGGTGGCATTAGTCTTTTGTGGCGGAGGCGGTTTTGTTTATATTATTACTCGCATGAGCGAAAAAACCATTCACGTGCTGGTCAGTCAAGCTAATCGACATTTACATCAGGCACATCACGATCCCTTGACTCGCTTGCCCAATCGGATCGTATTTTATAAAAAACTGTCACAAATAAGCCAAGACAATCAGATATTTTGCTGCTTAATACTCGACTTAAATGATTTTAAAAAAATTAACGATACCCATGGCCATAACTGTGGTGACAAAGTATTAAAATCTGTCGCTGAACGCATTCGCAGCTGCTTACCCGAACACGCTGTCGCCGCACGACTTGGGGGTGATGAACTGGGGATATTATTATTCGGTAGCTTTGCCAGTCATGGGCAAGTATTTGTGGAACAGCTGCATGGACTCATTAGTCAACCAATAAATTATCAACAGCACATCATTCATATTGGTGTGAGCATAGGCATTGCTGAATATCCACACCATGGCAGCCATAGGAAACAATTACTCAACCATGCTGACATTGCTATGTATCAGGCCAAACGTAATAAAAAACCCTACTGCCTATATGAGGCGAATTTTTCAACGGCAAATAAAAACACCTCAAATTGAGGCGTTTTTATTGCGATAACAATCATATTAAGTTAGCTGTCACTCAGTGATTCGCCATCATTAGCACTACTTGAATTAGCGGGCCTCCAAAAGCCTTGCGTTATGCCTTTATCTACCATTTCAGATACCGCAAGTTCAATGGCTTGTAGCACACAAAACTGCACAGGCTCATTAGTGGTAAAACCGACTTCAGCTTCAGCGAGACGATTCAGACTGGTATACCTAAATAAACCCGCGCGCATTTCCTGAGATAATACCCGCTTAGTGGTAGACACTGACATCATCACCTTGCCCGTATGTACATCAACGGCGCGCAGGTAAATGGTAATTTGGTCTTCACGGTACATTTCAGACGCACCAATGCCGTAATACTCAACGCCTGCACCGCCTGTGCTGGTATTAGTTTCATAGCTAATAATGCCACCTTCTAACAGTAATCTGGCATCAGAAAGCCCTGGCATATCATCTTTACTGCCTTGCTTAGCACTAATTTTTCGCTCTGTAAGTAAGTTTTGCAAGCCTTCACGTTCAACGGGAGTAAACCATTTTGAGTCAAGTAAGGTCTGCACTAGCATTGAGGTGGCGCCTTGAGTCACCGCGGTGGAGAATGAACTCACGTTAGCTTGTGGTTTATACTGTCCTGTTTGGTCACGAAACGAGTAAACGGCCACAGGAATAGCATATTTAGGTCCAGGCTTTGCTTGTAAGGCGCGCATGGTTTCACTCAGGGGATTAACCTCAGCGTCACTCAAATTCAGATCAGGTTTAGGGATCAAACTGCAAGCAGATAAACTCAAGCTTAAGGCTAATACTGTGATTAATAATTTCATCGTTTATCCTCCATAAGTCGGCATTTCGATGACAGTCACTTCACCCGTTAATATGTTAGTAATGGTCAGCATGACTCCATTACTCGTCGGTGAAACCACAACCCTAAAATCACCAGTATCATAGGTGCCATCGGTAATTTCCCCGTCTGCAACGCCACGAGTAATAGTACCAATAATGTTACGCTCCAATGACTCTTTAAAACGAGTGACAAAGTCTTTGTCATTACTTCTGCTATTATCGTTTTGAGCCTGAGCTTTATTGAGCAAAAAAGAACCATTTAAGGGCGAGCCGCCAAAACTTGGGTTCACTGGGGTGTAAATTAGCTCAGTAGCCTGAGTAGAGCAGGCACACAGAAATATTGCGCCAGTTAATAACGTCCTGTAATTCATTATTATTATCCTAAAATCCGTCGTAATCACTCGAAAACTCGCCGGTTAAAGCCTGAGCTTTCACTTGGGCGATATAGTCAATACTTATCAATACCGCCTGCTCGGCTTTTTCTTTTACCGGCGAAGCTCGCCTGCCAAAGTGGGTAGAATAAATTTTGGTGCCATTGATCTCCAAGGTCAGTAAGGTCCCCGCTTGGGGAAATACCGTTTCATTAAGGGTGACATTAAAGCCTTGAGTAAAAGGCAAATCTCGCCAATAGCTTGAATAATAGAAACTAAAATCCTTACCAAAACGAGTTAAGGTTCTGTCTATCACTAAACCACTGATCTCAATTTCATCTTCTGCGGCTTGCCCAGCCAAAGTACTAGGCGTAAAACACAACACAGCAAGAAGAACACTGATTATCATCTGTGTTTTCATTGGATTAACCCGCCCACTGATTAATAGTACTGACACGATAATCGATTAATATTACCCATCAAAAAAATGCAACATCAGGGTAACAGCATCTTACTTGTAGCGTTACTCAAGAAAGGCATTTAACGGCAAAATTAGCCCCTTTGGCTAAGACAAAAGTCGCAGACTAGTCCTTTCGTCTACCCTATAAATGAGTAATCTTAACAATTAGTTTTGAAATATTTCCCTCAGCTCTCAGGTCACATAGTTGCTTAGTTGCTTAGTTGCTTAGTTGCTTAGTGCAATAAAATGAAACTAACAACACGCTAAAAGCAAGCTGGGTAGTATCAATTAGAAATAATGCTCTTATTGCTCAATAGCCAGCTAGGCTTAACCCAGTTGTATTCTCATAAACTAAACGTTAAGGAAGTCACCATGAATAAGAAAGCACAAGGTACCCTAACTGGCGCAGCATTAGCGATGGCAATGGCAAGTATGTCCGGTTACGCCACTGCCGGTGAAACTGGCACTGCCCCCGCTGCAGGTAATGCTGATTTAGTGCATTGTTATGGGGTTAATGTCTGTAAAGGCCACAATGATTGTAAAACTGCAGACAATGCCTGTGGTGGGCAAGCGAGCTGTAAAGGCACAGGTTTTGTTGCTATGCCATCAAAAAGTTGTGCTGATGTGGGCGGCGAAACGAAAGACGATTGGGTTGGCAGCATAGCGCAAGCAGATTTAGTTCATTGCTATGGCGTTAACGTCTGTAAAGGTCACAATGATTGCAAAACCGCAGACAATGCCTGTGGTGGGCAAGCAAGCTGTAAAGGCACAGGTTTTGTCGCTGCACCAGCAAAAGCTTGTGGTGACATTGGCGGTAAAGTCGGCGCATAAGCCACTTGTCCTTGACTGCGCAACATGCCCTGCGCAGGCAAGGTCTTTCAGCTAGTTAGGCCATTTTCATTAGAACTGGTGCTAATATTTATAAAGGAGTATTCATGGCTGACAATGCCATTACAGCCCCCTTTCTCGGATTTGGATTAGGCCTAAGAACCGATCATTTTGAGCATATTCTGCAACAGCAACCTGATGTTGACTGGTTTGAAGTGCTCAGTGAAAACTATATGGTAGCAGGGGGTAAACCTAGGTATTACCTTGAAGCTATTAGCGAACAGTATCCCGTTGTGATGCATGGCGTGTCTATGTCCATCGGCAGTACCGATCCTTTAGATATGGATTACTTAAAAGCCCTTAAAAAACTCAGCAATGATATTCAGCCTAAATGGATCTCAGATCATATTTGCTGGACGTCAATTCACGGCATTAATAGCCATGACTTATTGCCACTGCCTTACACCGAAGAAACCGTTAAACACGTGGCAGAGCGCGTCGCCCAAGTACAAGATTTTTTAGGCCAGCGGATCTTGCTGGAAAACGTCTCGAGTTATTTATCCTACAAGGACTCCACCATGAATGAATGGGAGTTTTTAAGCCGCGTTTGTGACGAGGCAGACAGCTTAATCTTGTTAGATATCAATAACATTTATGTTAGCGCCCGTAATCATCACTTTGATCCATTAGTCTACCTTGAAAGCATCAATCCACGGCGAGTACAACAGTTTCATTTAGCCGGCCACAGTGATTATGGTGATTATGTGATAGACACTCACGATCATGATATTCCCACCAGTGTTTGGGCCTTATATCAAGCAGCCTTAAAACGCTTTGGTCCGGTGAGCACTATGATAGAAAGAGATGCTAATATTCCTGATTTTCCAGCTCTCTATCAAGAGTTACGTCAAGCACAAGAGATGGCGAACCTGACGTTGCCAAATAATCCTCAATTACAGCGCTCACGCTTAGCTAGCCATCAGCGAGTCAGATGTCATGAGTGAACTTGCCAAACTGCAACAGCAATTTATGGACTACCTGCTAAGCGCAGATCCCAACAGTCCTACCGCCTCAGAGCCCGCAGTAACGGCTTTTCAGGCTCGCATAGTCAATCAACACGGCATTAGCGCCGACGTGCGAATGCAGATTTATGCGAATGCGTATCGAATGCGCTTAAAAGAAACCATGGAAACCGATCATCAAATGCTTGGGCTTTACCTTGGCGATGAACTCTTCGATAAACTCGCCCTCGAATACACTCAAGCTCACCCATCTCGATTTCGCTCCTTGCGGGAATTTTGTGATGCTTTGCCTGATTTTTTACAGCAAGATGCATTTTTTGGCCAGTATCCTATTTTGGCTGATCTCGCTCGTTTCGAGCGCCGTTTACTGAATGCCTTCGATGCAGCAGACAGTCAAAGATCAAGCTTTGCTGAGCTGCAAGGCATAGCCCCAGAGCACTGGCCAAGTTGCCGCCTGCGGTTTCACCCCAGTGTGCAAATTTTTATCTGCAACAGTAATGCCGTTGAATCTTGGCAGGCATTAAAACAAGCCAAGACGCCACCCACACCGGAATATCAATCCAGACGAGCCTGGCTGCTATGGCGTGGAACTGGCCGTTTAACCGAGTTTATTTCCTTAACTGAGGAGCAATTACTGTTACTACAAGGCTTTATTCGAGGGGAAAACTTTGCCAGCCAATGCGAACTCATGCTCGAATTTCACGATGAACAGCTCGCCCCCATGAAAGTATTACAAGCCCTGCAAGCTTGGTTCAGCATGGGGATCATACGCAGTGTGGAAGTGAGTTAGACTAAAGACACCTGTTCTCAGGATTATTTAGCATTTGCAATTAAGACGCAATTGCGCGGATTATCTGAATTCGAGTCTGTAATATCAGATGTCTTTTGCTAGCCTTTGCTCTTTTAAGCTAAGACGTTTATTTGAACTAAATACATGCATATTTTCGCTACCTTTTATTAAATAAGCATCTACTTCAATAGTGAATAACGATGAAGGATAAATTTCTAAAACACCAAACTCACCAAGCTTTGCAGATAGAAGTGCAATTTTTCCATTTGCGGTAAGGCTTTTATCAAAATCTCGCAGCTCTCCACCGACATAAAGCTTCATCCCGTGGAACCATGAATTGGTGACCTTAATTTCATGCTCTTTAACCGTAAACTTAAACTCTTTTCGCATAATCAAACTCCCTTTGAAAATTTTTTTAAACTAACCTTGGTATAGAGATTGTGTACTAGTACTACGCAGTTAGCATAAAATCTGCACAACAAATTCTGACGAATTAATACCAATAAAAAGAAACAAAAATGAATAGTGCTTCATTTTTAAGGCTTATGTAAAGTGAAAACGAGGCTCTTCATTTTAATATGAAGTTGAGCTGTTACATGATTGAAGCAACAAGCAGGTAAGAATTAACACAATTCCACCCCAGCCAATTAAAGCAATGTGCTCACCCACAATAACAATAGCCAGAACAGTAGCAACAACCGGCTCAAATAACGTAAGTACATTAGCACTGCTTGCAGTCACAAATCTCAAGCCAAAGCCATAAGCGATATAACCTAACCCCATTGGGATCAATGCCATATAGACAATAACTATTACATTAGTCGATGAAGAAAACAGGTTATCTCCATTAATAAAAAGCGTTGGTAGCAACAACATGGCACCAAAACCAAAGAGACTCCCCATCGCGGCTTGCGACTGAATGCCACTATCAATCATAGCTTTAGCAACCCATGAATAAGTTGCATAAGTCAAACCTGCGGCTATACCCAATAAGACACCAAACGACTTCATATCTTGAACTGCATGATCCACAGTGGCAGATTCTGACGTCACCAATAAAATAATACCTGCGACTCCAATGAAAAAACGACTTAACCACTGCTTGGTGATTTTTTGCTCTTTGCCGAATAGACGCTCTAATAAGACACAAAAGAATGGCGCTGTAGAGATAGAGATAACAGTGCCGATTGCCACACCAGCAAATTTCATTGACGAATAAAAAGCTAATGGGTAGATAGTTAATGCTATCACACCAATAAATAACTTCTTTTTATGCAATAAGATCTTCCCAAAGTCACTTCGGAGCTGTTTAAGTGATAAACATGCCTGTAATATGCCACCCACTCCTATCGAAAATGCACCAATTGCGAGTGAGCTAATATCGGGTGCTAAGCTTGCTATCGCGCCAGTGGTTCCCCATAGGGCTGCGGCAAACAATATAGACAAAATGCCAAATGAATGAGTGCTGAAGCTATTTTTCCACATGTTGGCTTTACCCTAGATAATGGCCTTTAGTTGGATGCAAGCATAATAAAAATTAACGCAGATTTTTTTGCTAAAAGGACGGAATAGTGGCTTAATCAGACTATCTTAGTCAAGTTCGAGAAAATTCCCTTGGTGATGCACCAAAGTGCATTGAGAACCTGCGGCTGAAGGCTGAAAGATCAGTATACCCAACGCGGTCAGCAACTAACTGTACGGGGAGATCCGTGTGAGAGAGTAATGCTTTAGCTTTTTCCATTCGTTGCAAAGTGATGTATTTATGAACACTTGTCCCTACGTTATCTTTAAACAGTTTTTTGAACTGTGTAGGACTCAAGTAAGCAGCTTCAGCTAAATTAATAATCGTGAGGGGTGTTTCGAGTTTTTCGGCGATCGTCGCGAGTACGACTCGAATACGTGGGTCAACAGATTGAACTAATTCTTGTTGCTCTAACAGTAGGTTGAAGGTATTCATCATTGAGTCTTCAATAGCTTGATCTACTTGATACTCAAGTTGCCTCTGGACAAAATTAATGAAGCTAAGTAAAGGCGGGGTGATTGAAAAAACAGCTAAGCTGTTATTGATCAAATGAGCGGGCAACATCTCCAAATCAGCGACGATAAAACGTGCCACTTCATCGGCATTAAATCCATGAGCGACTCCTTTAGGGATAACAACACACTCACCAACTGTTACCTTACCAATGAAACCGTGCATATCAATATGAATATTCCCTTGCAACGGTAATACCAGTTGATGATAGCTATCATGAATATGGCAATTTAGCTGCTTGGTATAAGCACGGATACTTAAGCTAGTTTTCATAGAAACAACAAGTTAGCGTAGAAAAATGTAATTATAACCCACTTTGTGACTCCGGCTATGCATCTTCATTAGGCAGCCACAGGCTGACCTTTAATCCTTGAGGCTGGCGGTTTTGCAAACTTATGCGCCCGCCATGAGCTTCAACAATTTCTCGGCACAGGGGCAAACCTAAGCCTGTGCCCGACTGCTTAGTGGAATAAAAAGGCAATAAGGCCTGCTCTAGCACTTCACTCGACATGCCACTGCCAGCATCTTCAACGCATACCGTGACCCCCGATTGCGGAAGTGCCATATCAGTAATAGAAAGCGTTACCGCATCAAAGGCTGAGCCTGATTCATGGGCATTTTTAAGCAGATTAATCAGTACCTGCTCTAACTGCATGGTATCCAGATAACTTGGGGTTTGTGGTAAGTCACCCTTGAGGCTAAAGCCATAATGCTGGCCCAATTGTGCGGTTAAACTGTGCCAATCCACCAGCCTGCGTTGCGGCAAAGGCAATTTAGCAAAATGGGCATAATGGCAGATAAATTCACTCAAATGCGAAGTGCGGTTTTCTATGGTATCAAAAATAAGTTTAAGTTGTGGTTTATCAATACCTTGGGTCAGTAATCGCCCAGAGTTTACCATGGAGGCAATGGGGGCCACTGAGTTATTCAGCTCATGGCTGATAATGCGAATAACCTTCTTCCATACCGCCACTTCTTGGCGGTTAAGCTCACGGGTTAGCTGTTTAAGCAAAATAAGATTATGCTCTTGATTATTAAGGCTAAATCTTCCTCGACTTATATGCCAAGTTTCGGGTTCTGCCTCTCCTAATGAAAACAAGCCTTCTTTATCCCCGAGTAAAAACTCAGCAAAATTTGGGGCTAAACTGGCGCACAGCTGTTTTAGACTCAAGCCTTCTACAAGCTGGCCTTGGTGCAATAACTGCCTTGCAGCTGTGTTGGCATAGACAATTCGTAGCTCTGTATCGAGGAGCAGCATCACGTTGGGTGAATTTTGAATCACTTTATCAAGTAGCAACTCACGCTGATAAATAAATTGCCGCTCACTGCGTAATTGCGCGGCCGCCTGATTATAAAGCTGAGCTAAATTATCAAAATCGCCCTCCCCTTGGGCGCTCAAAGAAACACTAAAATCATTATCTTTAAAGTTAAGCAGGCCCACTTCCAGTGCGGCTAAACTTTGAGAAAACGAGCGACTGAGGTACCACGCCATTAAGCTACTGGCAAGCATTGCGGCCACCACGCCGACGACCAAAAAATCACCTTGAGCGTAAAGCCATACTATGGCGGCCAGCAAAAAACCAAACACACTGGCAAGCAGGCTTATCAACATCATCTTTTGCACTATGGATAGTCTAAACAGCGGCTGTTTACGCATTGGCGAAGAACCTGAACCGCGCGTCATGATTTAGTCACCTGAATGCCAAATTTCTCCATGCGCCGATACAGCGCCTGACGGCTGAGACCCAATGATTTCGCCACTCTCGCTATCACGCCTTTATGCTCCACCAGCGCCAGTTCAATATCCACTTGGCTTATTTGTGGGTTTGATGCTATTTGGGGCTGTAGCTCGTTATAGTGCGCTTCATTATCCAGCGCTTCGTTATGCTGGGCTTCGACATCTTGCAACGCTGGAGTAAGAATAGGAACTGGAGCTTGAAGGTTTGATGATTGAAGACCCATCCCCTGAAAAACAGAGCCCTCAACAGCTGTACTTTGCAAATGATTAGGTAACTCAGCCCCTGAAAACCCAAAGTCAGCCGCCGTCAATAAGCTTGAAGGCGCTAGCAATACGGCTCTTTTACAGGCATTTTCTAATTCGCGCACATTCCCCGGCCAAGTGTAATTAAGCAGTGCAAGCTGGGCGGGCTTACTCAAGCTCACCTCTTGACCGACAAAGTGTTGCACCAAGGGCAAGACATCATCAATACGCTCATGCAATGGTGGCAACTTAAGCTCAATAACATTCAAGCGATAGAATAAATCTTCACGAAATAGCCCCTTAGCAATATCTTCAGCTAAGTTGGCATTGGTGGCGCTGAGTACCCGCACATTGACCCTACGGGTTTGATGACTGCCAAGGCGCTCAAACTCACCGGTTTGCAGCACCCGTAATAATTTTACTTGCCCAGACAAAGGTAAGTTACCGATTTCATCCAAGAATAACGTACCGCCATCGGCAGCCTCAAAGCGGCCAATTCTGGCTTTGGTTGCCCCAGTAAAAGCCCCCGCTTCTGCGCCAAAAAGCTCAGCTTCTAATAAATCCATCGGCAAGGCGCCAATATTAACTTTAATAAAGGGTTTATCTTTTAAGGGGGAATTGGCGTGGAGAATATCGGCAATTTTATCTTTACCCGCACCATTAGGGCCGGTTATCAGCACTGAGACATCTGAGCGAGCGATTTGCAGCGCTAAATCAACGCAGCGCTGCATTGCGCCACTGGCAAAAATTAACCCACACAACTCCCCTTTAGTGATAGACGCCATCCGCTGCGCATCTGCGCGGCTAAGCTGCTGGTTAGCTCTAGATAAATGATAAATTGCCAGTAGATTAGTGACGCTATTAATCAACTTGGCATCATCCCATGGTTTGCCCATGTAATCGGCGGCGCCGGCTTTAACTAACTCGACTGCGGTTTCTAATTGGGTCCAGGCCGTCATTAAAATAATCGGCACATCCGCTTGGGCTTGCCTTAGTGCATAAAACAGCGCTCTACCTTCTTCGCCAGAGGTTGTGTCGCGGCTAAAGTTCATGTCTTGAATGACCAGGCTGATGTTTTGCTGCCCCATAATTTCTAACGCCGCTTCTGGCCCATGGCAAGTTACGCATTGATAGCCATGAATATCTAGCATTAAGGCTAAGGCGCTGCATATCGATGGGTTATCATCAACGATGAGGATGTTATCCATTTTATCCTATTGATTTATCTGTATTAGTGAATCTAAGTTATGAAAATTAAAACGGCTAAACGTAGCCTAACACAGAGTAAAAGCCTAATAAAACCTAGATTTTATTAGGCTTTTACAGTGGTGCTCTGCTATTGGCCTGTGCAACTAATGCTAAGCACTGCGGGTCGCAATGGCCGGAGAAATATTCGCCGCCTTTGTTGCTGGCACTATTACCGCAAGGCTTGTCACAATTAATAAACCCACTAAGGTTAGCGCAGGATACTGCCACTCCAGCATAGGCAAGCTGTAGATTGCCATTAATTGCTGTCCAAGCTGTATGGCGAGTAACCCCCCAAGCACACCACCAACGAGGCAAATCAGGTAATTCTCCAGCATAAAATAACTGATAATATCGCGTTTTTTTGCCCCCAAAGCACGGCGGGTGCCAATCTGTTTAGTACGGCGCTGGATGTTGAACATCACCATACCGGTTAAACCTAGGGAGGTGATCAGCAGTAATAACACCACCATCAAGGTAAGCACTGCCACCATTAATTCATGGTGACGATAAGAGCTTGCCTTATATTCGGCAACGGTTTGGATCTGATTAATGACTCGATTAGGATTTTCTTGATGCAGCGCCTTAACGATGGCCTCTTTAAGCTCAGGAATATATTGCTTTTTAGCCCTAAGCATATAGGACTTGTTATTGCTGTCACCGCCAAAATCAACGTTTTGGATCACGCTGTATTCAAAATTATCGTGATCAACCCAAGCGCCCTGTAATTTATCAACTACGCCAACAATTTTTATGCTGTTAGTCCCTTGATACATGATCTTACCAACGGGAGATTCATCCCCCCAAAAGGCTTTTGCCAAAGGCTGTGAGACAATCGCCTGTGCGCCCACATCCGTTAAGTTATACAGCACTTCTTCAGTAGCAAAGTTGCGCCCTTCAATCAGCTTGAGCCCTAAGGTGTCTAGCATCTGCTCATTACCTAAGTAAAAAGCAAAGTTTGGCGTACTCTTACCTGTGTCTTTATCTGGGCTATCAACATAAACATCAGACCAACCACCACCGCTTAAGGGGATCATATTGGTGGATGTCACGGCCTGTACATGGGGCAGTGCGGCAAGAATGCGCTGATCTTGCTTATTTTGCAGCGCGTTGTCGATGCGCTCATCGAAGTTATACAGGCTGAAGGTCAGTACTTCTTCCTCGGCGATACCTGAATCACGCTGCATTAAGGCGATGCGCTCATGAATAATGAAGCTTGCATTAGCCACAATAGCGACAGATAAAATTATCTGAACTAGCAATAATACCGGGCCACTTTTACTGCGCAGTAAACTCGAAATGATGGGTTTAATATGTAGCATACTCGCCCCCTTATTGGCTTTTAAGATAAACACTAGGATTAGTGCGGCACACTACCCAAGCGGGATAAAGCCCCGCGAGCACTGCGGTACTGATGGCAATAGCTGGAGTGATAAACCACATACTGAGATCAAGCTGGGTTAGGCTTTTAGCCATATCAAAGTGAGCCGCTAAGACACTCAGCGCAACCCATGCCCATATTAGCCCTATCACGCCGCCCAACAACCCAATGACCCCAACCTCGACCATATACTGGCTAAAGATCTGCCCACGGCTTGCCCCTATAGCTCGGCGTACTCCCACTTCTGGCGCCCTTTTTAAGAACTTAGTTAGCATAAGCCCTAAAATATTCACTAAACACACGGCTAAAAACAAAAAGCTCAGTCCAACGAGGATTTTATTGTCTTTACTCACCGCTTTGTTGTACTCAAGCCATTGCTGAACGTCCTTCAGGCTATTTGAATCTTTGGGGCTTTTATCTGCTTTGAAGCGGCCAAATGATTTTTGCTTCTCTACATATTGAGTTAGCCACTCTTGGTAACTTGCCTTTTGCTCAGAGCTATTCAGCTCAACCCAAAATTGCACCCAAGCTTTTTCAGAATTAAGCCTATCTTGATAGTTGTCCATAGGTTCGAATTGCCAACCATTGGTATTACCCCAAACTTCAAACTCTTCAATGGGCGTGAGCGAGAATGGTAAATAAATCTCTTCTGCATCATTAAAAGCGCCATTGGTTGGGTCGTAATATTTGGGCTGGGGATTCCAGTCTTTAATTACCCCAGCGATTTGATACGGCTTGCCATTGAGATACAAATTCTTACCGACACTATTGGCGCCATTAAAGTGCTTCAAGTTTAGAGCTTCGCTGATAACCACTTGATAACTAGCCCGTGTATCAATGCCTTTATCCCATGTGTCACCAAAGAGAAACGGTACTGAAAACATACTAAAAAAGTCACTATCGGTCACTCGAATGCCCTGTAACTCAGGCTCAACAGCTTTATTATCTGACTGAACCGCCATACCCGTTCTAAATGAAGCCACCTGACGGCGAGGAATATTGCTGTTCCTTAACCCCATCGCATCTTGATAGGTCATGCTTTGATTAAATTTAGTCCAAGTGTCTGGCCCTTGACTCCAAAGCATGACTGCATTTAATTGAACAGAGCGCTCCCCAGCAGGGTTATTCGCCATCATCTGATACACATTTAACGTGGTGATTGTGATGCCAATGCCCACTGAAATAGCCAGTACCATAAGTACCGATAGCGCTGGCGTTTTTTTAATGCTTCGCCAGGCTAAGTCGCAATAATAAAAAAACATACACTTCTCCTTAGCGACCAGCGTTAGCAACACGCTCAGCCATTACGGCTGAGGGCTGCTGATAGCTATTAAAGTCACACACTTGGCCATCGACAATTTGGATATTGCGCTGAGCGCGGCGGGCAAGTTCAGCGTCATGGGTCACCATAATAATAGTGGTGCCCGCTTTATTAATGTTCTCAAGTAGCTCCATCACTTGGCGCGCCATTAAACTGTCTAGGTTACCTGTGGGTTCATCAGCGAGTAAGAATCTAGGTTCGCCTGCTAGCGCCCTTGCTATGGCAACCCTTTGCTGCTGACCACCAGAAAGCTGGCTTGGCATGTGCTCCATTCTGGCGCCGAGGCCGACTTGTTCTAAGGCTTGCTTTACTCGGCGCTGACGTTCTTTGGCACTAAAGCCTCGATAGCGCAGTGGCACTTCGACGTTTTCTGCCAAGTTAAGATCCGAGATAAGATTAAAGCCTTGAAATATAAAACCAATCTTTTCATTTCTTACCGAGGCACTCTTGTTGTCGCTTAAGTTGGAAACGTTTTCGCCATCGAGAAAGTACTCGCCATGAGTAAAGCCCTCTAGCATGCCGGCGATGTTTAAAAAAGTGGTCTTGCCTGAGCCCGATGGCCCTGTCACAGCGACAAACTCACCTTCATTAACTGTTAGATTGAAATCCCGCAAGGCATGGGTTTCCACTAAATCAGTCTTAAATACCTTGCTGATGTTTTTCATGGTTAACATAGTGATGTCCTTATTTTTGTAATATTTGTGCGGTTTGCTCGATGAGCCACAGCATGAGTGCTATCAATCCATCAACCTCGCCGACCTTTTCAAAACCATCTTTGCTGCTCTGGGACGTCATCTCGACAATCTCCAGGCTTAAACTGAGCCAATTCGTGGCAGTATCAATACTTATGCTTAAGGCAACCATCAGAAGACCTAGGGCTAAAATGCCGAGATAGCTGGGTGTTGAGTGATTCATCACGGGATCCTCCTTCAATTTACGTTAGTTAATTTGCACCTTTGCCGCTTGTTTAAATAACTCGCTGCCAGATATCACCCAAACATCGCCCTCTTCACCACCAGCAAGCACTTCAACTTGACTCATGCTGCGGGCACCCAATTCAATACTCGTAAGGTGCGCCAATTCACCATCCACTTTATATACGTGGCTGCCACCTTGGGCCAAAAAGTCTCCGCGCTTAACCATCAACACATTAGGTCGGTGTTCCAGTAATACTCGCGCCGACAGGCGTTGGTTCTGGCGTAGCATAAGCTTGTCGCTGCCTTCAAATCGCACTCGAGCAGATACCTCACGCTCACGCACTTCTGGCGAGATAGATGAAAGCTTGCCCACTAGATTGACATTGCCAAAATTAAGCTCAACGTCCATGCCTAAACCTAGTTCATCGGCGTAAGCCTCTGGCACAGCAAGCTCGGCTTCAAAAGCGCTTAAATCAACAACCGTTAGGATCGGTTGACTGGGAGCAATGCGCGCTTTTTGCTCGACTAACCAGTTACCTATAATCCCAGCCACTGGCGCTTTTATCTTTAACGCTTCGATTTGACGCTCATATTCAAGTACCACTAAGGCCTGCCTATCCACTTCAAGCGCGCTGTTTTGCAGCTCAAAACTTAAGGTGTCTTTTAATAGTGCCACTTCTTCCAAGGCATGCTTGTGGACTAGCTTAGCCTTGTGCAGATCATCTTTACTCTTCTCAAAATCTATCTTGCTAATCAACTTACTTTTAATCAATTGATCACCGCGGCGGCTCTCACGCTCAGCGGCATCTAAATCGACTTTAGCCATATCTAAAGCTTGGCTGACCAGTAATTGCTGACGCCTAGCATCTAACTTAGCCCGCGCTAATGAACTAGCCATGCCTTCAAGTAACGCTTGCTGCTGCTTGTGATTGCTCAATAAACTGGGGCTTTCAATCTGGGCAACCACTTGCCCTAAAGCAACATCGTCCCCAGGCTGGCTTAATAAGGTCACCACCCCTTCCTCTGTGCTGTAAAGGATGGGCGCATTGGCCGCTACAATTTTTCCTGTAGTTGCAATGTCTCGTACTAGCGTGCCGCGACTCAAGGTCGCAAATCTAAGCTCGCTTGCATCCACTGACACCCTGGCTTGCTCGCCAGAAAAACTTGCCCACACTAAGGCACTCATCAACACCGTAGACACACCCAATAATATCGGTGCCTTTAAAGTTTTCACTCGACTGGGTAAGACTTGCTTATCTTGAGCGCTAGTATCTTTAATCATCTTGCATCCTTGTCCTTACCGTTCGAGCCACCGGTAGTACCATCACGCCATACCTTCTCAAACGGACACTTTTAATTAATCTATAACATAGACAAAGCACAAGCCGTGCCAACGTCAGCAGGAAAGGAATAAATCATTATTAAACAATATGATATATTGTGAATGTATTTTTGGGTGGGTATGACTAATGTGTCCGCGGACATTAAATAAAAGTGTCCGGAACCATGAAAAGTGTCCGATCGGACACACAGGAAGAGCCTGGGCTTAAACAGCTGGACTAATTAGAGCGGACCTTATCAAGCACATCACATAGAGCCTTAACCCCCATAATTGAACGTGGCGAGGCTCTATGGAGTAAATCCGCATCAAGCTGGTAGATATGCTGCAGGCTAACAGCAGGAAGCTCAGGCCACTTTGACCAGTCAATCCCCAGCACATTGCCTTTATCTTTACTCTGAATGATCACTTGAGCCCCCGTAAGTAACACATTCTCTACGCTCACTTGAGGATAATCACTGCTTGCTGCAAAAAACACATTATCACCATGACAGGCTGAAATACTTTGCTGTATCCAGCTGTGCTTTGCAACCGTCATTAATGGCTCTGACCAGAGCTGATAAAATAACTTCACCTTAGGTTTATTCAGCGCTTCGAGGCGAACTTTAGCTAATTGTTGACGAAAGTCATTGGCTAATGCATTAGCTTGAGCGCCATACCCTGTAGCGGCACCTAAACGCTCTAGATCCACAGCGACATCATCTAAAGTCTTAGGATCGCTATCTAATAGAGTAAAGCCCAGTTGAGTCAATCGCTGTAAATCATCTAACTTATTGCCACTCGCCCAAGAAACAATAAGATCTGGATTAAGCTCAACGATACGCTCAATGGATAAACCATAGAAACCACCTATGCTGGGGATGGATTTCGCTTGCTCAGGAAAATCTGCATGATCTGTGGTCGCAATGATCAAATCACCAGCACCTATGGCATAGAGCATCTCAACGGCTTGAGGTGACAACGCAATAATGCGTTTAGCAGGCGCTTTTACAGCCATGGGGACAGACTGAGCCCAGCAGGACGTTGCTGCCAAAGAAAGACAAACTAGCAGACAAGCCACCATACGATTAACTAAAGCCATTATAAAAATAGGCATATTTTCCTTATTAAGCGCTTAAGCAAATTAACTCAGTAACAGCTTAATGCTTTCTATTATATAAAAATCAGGTTATAAAGTGACAACCAAGCGTTCATTAAATAAGCAGTAATTCGATCAACCGACATCAGTCCTTTGCTGTATCGGGCATGATGACAAACCAAAACTCATCGAGAGGTTGGCATGTTAACAGCAAAAGATAGCATATTACTTATTGTCGATGTACAAGGTCAATTGGCGCAAATCATGAATCAAACTGCCCAGTTGCACCATAATTTGAGTATTTTAATTTCAGGTGCGCAGCTACTGGATATTCCGATTATTTGGATCGAACAACTCCCCAACAAACTGGGGCAGACCAGCCCAGAGTTGGTTAGGTTACTTGAAAAATCAACCCAGCCAATAGCAAAATCTCATTTCAGCGCTTGGCAATGCCAAGACATTCAAACTCAGCTTAAGCAACTTAATCGCCCTAATGTGTTACTTGCAGGAATAGAGGCCCATGTCTGTGTCTATCAAACCTGCCAAGACTTACTTGAACATGATTTTAAGGTGCATTTAGTGGCAGATGCTACCTCGTCTCGCAGTAACGACCATAAGATATTGGGCATTCAAATGATGATGAATTTGGGTGCCAAACTCACTAATGTTGAGTCAACCCTATTCGAAATACAGCACCAAGCCAGTGGAGAGACATTCAAAGCTTTGCTTAAATTAATAAAATAAATCAGATAGTTAAACTTTAACTTTAAAACATCAAAATTAATTAAACGTCAGATCCATCAAGATGGCGTCTTCATAGCCAGTTTGACTCTGGTAATAATTTTTGCGGCGACTCACTTCTATAAAGCCCAAGCTTTGGTAGAGGTGAATAGCGCCAACATTTGAAGCCCTTACTTCGAGCATAATGACAGCTGCATCTCGGTTAACAGCTTCGTCAATTAACTGCTTCATTAACAGACGACCCAAGCCTTGCCCCTGAAACTTAGGATCAACACAAATATCCAGTAAGCTTGCCTCATCAATCACTTGCTGCATGAGAAAAAATCCCACTAACGCATCCGGCCCCCCCGCTTGCTGTAAGAATAAACCAGCACCATAGTGAAGTCGGCCAAAGCAATCGGCTAGATTAGCAAGACTCCAAGGGTGGCTATGAGCGGCGTGTTCGATCAACAGCATAGCATCAAGGTGAGCCTCAACTAGAGGGCGAACGACATATTGAGTAGAGTGCATAAAGGGCTCAGGAGGATTGATTTAAATGTTGGCAGATTTGTTGCCACAAGACACGCTTCAGGCTGCCATCGCTCGACAGTAAAGCTAACAGTGGCTCGCTGTTAATCCAAGCAGTTCGAGGCCGAGTTTTAGTATGGCGCAGATCCCACACCACTTGCACACCTTTAATCGGCATAGCGCCAAATTGGCACTGAGACAGCTTTAATCCTAATAAGCATAATACTTCAGCAATAAGCGGCTGCTTTTCTGGATATGATTCAAATTCACCATCACATAACACCATAAAAGGCTTAACCTCTTCTGCGCCAAAGTGCCAACGGCTAATGCCCATCGCATCTAAAAATACCTTCTTATCCATATCGCTCTCACAGTCCTGTTACTACGATTCATCACATTAAATGAGTGTTTAGTTTTAGTATTTTAATATCGAACAAGAATTAATATCAGCCAAGGATAACGCAATAGTCACTAGAGTTAAACGCCAGTAAATACTAAAGCTAAACCTGAGTACACTCCGGCATGGCCAGCTGCGGACAAGTCCTCCGTATTGTCCCCAAAAATAATGGAAAGAAGCCTAAACTATTGGAAAAATTTTGGCCTCTGCATGTGGCGCATTTACTCTTTATATCCCATGTTCAAAGAATCATTTTCAGAGCAAAAAAAGGGCACCCGATTAGCGTGGCCTCATTGTTTTATTATACCAATTACGATTAAAGACTTCCCAACTTGGCCCAATCCCTATGGCACAATGTTTTATCCTATGTTGACACTCAATGAATGTATTCCATGCTCGACAACATTGCTCAACCATATCGTTAAAGTCTTTAAAGCAGCAGTTAGCTAGACAATGCTGGCGTAGCCATTGACACACCTGCTCTATGGGGTCAAATCAGGAGAATAGGGAGGCAATTTCAGTATCCAGAGATGATCAAACTCAGTTGCAACGACTTGTGTATGCCAACCCGCACCATCAAGGATCACTAGCGCATAACGATCATTGGCCTTGGCTTCTGATATTTGCTTCAAATGCTGCCTCATCGCATCTTGAAACCAAATATCAACGCGATCAAAAAGATATAGACGGGGGAGTATGTCGATCGTCTTATTTTGCAGTTTTTTTAAAGGTTTCTTGTGCCTCAGCAGATTGTTGGGGATGCATAGAGCGGCTGGTTATCCAACTAAAACCCAGCTTATGCAATAACCAATAAACATGTGAATGGCTATACGAAACGCCGCATTGTAAGGCGATGAAATGCTGAATGTCGTCAGCGATTAGACGGCCATCTTTTGTAGAATGGGTCGCATCTGTAACAAATTGGCACACTTGCTCTTTCTGCTTCGCGGTTAATCGACTTTTTTACCAATACGAGGCTTGTCCTCTAAGCCTGCCAAGCCTTGGTTCAAGAAGCTCGACACCCAATCGTTGACACTACGACGGCTGACGTTTAAGCGTCTGGCGACTTCTGAGCGATTATTAATTTGCAAGAAGGTAGCGACGGCTAATAGACGGATCTTTTTATTAGCATTTTTCTCTTGTTTAGAGAGAGCAAGTATTTCTTTGTAGGATAAAGTTGTCATGCTTAGAGAGTATTAAATGTCGTAGCTCAATTAGATCACACTTCAATGCGAATTGGTGTGAGAAGTGCCTTAAATGGTTAGGAACAATTTTGGCCTCCACATGGGTATTGAACCTCACTGCGTTCGCACCGTTTACTTTCACCATGCTCGAGTGGTCATTTCCAAAGCAGATATACGAAAAAAGCCCATAGCGTTAGCTATGGGCTTTTTTACGTGTTTGGCGCCTGGAAATGACCTACTCTCGCATGGGGAGACCCCACACTACCATCGGCGATACTGTGTTTCACTTCTGAGTTCGG
>NZ_JACJDV010000021.1 GCF_014163735.1 Shewanella sp. SR44-3 | reverse complement strand
GCTAGGTTTACCTTAATGGAACATCAAGGCTGGCGCTTCTCAGTGCCGGTTGGAGTGTTGATTTGGGAGTCAGAGCTACACAGCGACTCGCAGGGTCAGCGCCTGACCACTACACTTGATGACACAGATTGGTATGCAGGTATGGCCTTTGATTATCAATTTGCAAATCATTGGTCAGCAGGACTGGGGATTAACTACTATGCCTTGGCCCCTAATGATGTATTAAGTTATCAGCTTAGTGTGCGTTATCGGTTCTAATTCATCTGATTGAAACGCATGTGGATGATAAATATAAAAAAGGGCGTAAGCCCTTTTTTGTTCAATAAGTGATTGTTGATCTGACGGCTAAAACTTGTGCTGCGGCGTCACGCCATAAAACAATTCTGGCCTTTGTGAGATGGTCTGCTGCTATTAGCAAGCATTTCTTGTAAAGAAGCCCCGAGACTTAATGGTGTCGGGGCTTTTTCAATGTCTGCTTTACTCTTACTAACCAATACTTATGGGGAGCTATTTTCGGGTGATTTTGTCCAAATACCCCATGGCGAAGGCGGATAGCACAAAGGTGATATGTATGAGCAGATACCACATGATTTTGTCGTTCTCGATGTTTTCGGCATTCATAAATACTTTAAGTAAGTGAATGGATGAAATCGCCACGATAGAGGCGGCCACCTTGTTTTTAAGGGAGCCGGCGTCCATCTTGCCCAGCCAGTTGAGCTTTTCACTGCTTTCGCCCACATCGAGCTGTGAGACGAAGTTTTCATAGCCCGAAAACATCACCATGATGAGCAGACCTCCGACTAAGGTGATATCGATAAGTGACAAGGTGATCAACACCAAATCAACTTCAGCTATATCGAAGATATTGGGCAGGATATGAAAGATCTCTTGAAAGAACTTTATGCCTAAGGCGAATAAAACTAGGCTTAAGCCTAAGTAAATAGGCGCCATGATCCAGCGTGATGCATACATCAACTTCTCAAACACTTTTTCCATAAAAAGTTAACCCTTAGCTAAAATATCGTAGTAATTAAGCGAGTGATTTACGTTAAACCAGATTATGGGCAACTTTAACCGTGCTGATCTGCAGTAGCAAGCATGATCTGTTATCGGGCCCTTGTTATGCGCTTTAATGATCTAAAATTGGCTATTTAATTATCATCACGAGTAATCTTTTTATTGTTTGGCTGCGTATAAAGAGTCTAAGTATTTATCAAAAGGACTAGCTATGCGTTATTTAATGATTATTGCAAGTTTACTGCTCACGGCTTGTAGCAGCAGTTACCCCAATCAAGCGATTAAGGGGCAAGTGTTTCCTTCGGTTGAGGGGCAAACTCTTGAGAAGCAGGCGATGATATTACCCGATGATTTAAAAGGGCAAGTAACACTGTTGCTGGTTGGCTATAAGCAAGATTCTCAGTTTGATATCGACAGGTGGTTAATTGGGCTGGACATGACCCAAACAAGAGTACCGGTATTTGAGGTGCCGACAATACAGGGACTGTTTCCTAGAATGTTCAGCACCTTGATTGATAATGGCATGCGCTCAGGCATACCTAAGCCGCTGTGGAAAGGGGTGGTCACAGTCTACCAAGGTGGTGAACGCGTGCAAGCCTTTACTGGGAATGAGCAACCCAATAATGCCCGAGTGGTGCTGTTAAATTCCCAAGGCACAGTGATCTACTTTCATGACCAAGGCTTCTCTGTCGATGCGCTCAATCAGTTAAAATCTCAGCTTTAACGACTTTAGTCAGTGTCATTAACTGAGTATTTACTGTGCCAGAAGTATTAAGTTTTGTGGTGATTTTTCATGACTGTAGAACAGAGTGCTAGCTGCAGGTGAATGAGCTAGCCATTGGCGTAGTATGAGGGTATTCACAATGGCTATTCATCGGTGACTATTGCTGTTTATTAAGTGGTATTAAGTATTTTGTGGCTCTTCGTCTTCGAAAAAGCCTTCTTCAATTTTTGCTAATTCCTGCTGGTGCTTCAGTTGGCTGTTTTGCTGGGCAGCTTCACCAAGGGCGGCTTGTCTTTCTTTAAAGCTGTATTTTTCAGATTTAGTTAGAAATTTATAAGCTTTATCATTGGCAAGTGCATAGGCCACCACATCTTCGCCTTTGACTCTGCGCTCATCGACTCGCTGTGAAAAACGCTCATTATCTCGGGCTTTGCGCTGTTCGGCATTTAACTTGCTCATAATCTTAATCCTCATGGTCTATTTAATCACGGTAGGGTTTCACTACGCTCAGTTAAACAAATGAGAGCTATTGCACATTCATAAAGCTGGTGGCGGATCCTAGCACAAGTCGCAGTTGTAGTCTTAACTGAAAACCGCCGTACCACAGTAAGCGGCGGCTTTATTTATGCAGGGCTACCAGCTGCAGTGCTGACGCTCGCAGGGGATGCCATCACCATCGCCATCCATTTGAGTCGTTGGGCAATTTTTGAGATAAAAAGTGGCTTCTTCGCAGGTGCGCATATGGCTGCAGTGAGTTTTACCCGCTTCACATTGAAACCGAGGTTGAGGGGCTATTACTGCGTTGTTGCTGTGGCTATTGGCATTCGATTGCCACTCTATTTGAGCGGGTACAGGCTCGCTGATATCAGTGTCGTTGTTGCGGGTGTGGTTGAACTTACTGTAGCCATAAATTCCCAAGGTGATGAGTAATAGCACTGTAATAATGTTGCCGCTAAGCTTACTCTTAGGCGGAGTATAGCGGCCACCTCTGGCGACACTAAAAGCTTCCTTACTATTATGAGAGCTGCGATGAGAATTGAAATGATGACTCATTTGACTATCATGCTGGGAGCTTGAATGATTTTGATGATTGAGCTTTGAAGCGGTTGCCATGATGGCGACGCCAGTAATGTGAGCGCGGCGGGCTTTGAGTTTTCCATCAGCTTGCTGTTCACGCTGAAATTCTATGTTATCGCCCACTTGAGGCTTGCGCGCCATGTGTTTTAGGGTCGAGATATGAATAAACACATCAATAACTGGTTCAGTGTCTGGTTGAATAAAACCAAAGCCTTTGTCTTCATTCCAACGCACTAACGTGCCACTTTCCATGTTCATAGAGCCTCATTCCTTTGGTTATAGACTACTGATTGCCGACGATTGTTCGCTAAAGCTTTGATTTTTATTGAGTACAATACAGGGGGTCGCGTTTAGATAGGCGGCTAAATTAATCGTATTCGTTATATTCTACACAGTCTGAGTTGACTGGTGCACTGGAACATTCATTTAGGGAGTATAAATTCGGGGAACATGAATTAGAAGGAGGAGCATGAAAAGTGAAAAGGGGCTAACCGTTGCCAGTTAACCCCTCTTCTAACAATCACTTAATCCTTTCGGATTAGTTCATGCCGTACTTTTTCAATTTTTTACGCAATGTGCCACGGTTAATACCTAGCATGTTTGCTGCACGTGTTTGGTTGCCACGTGTGTGTTGCATTATGATGTCTAGTAAAGGCGCTTCGACTTCGCTTAATACCATTTCATATACTTCAGAGGCTTCTTGACCGTCCAACTGAGAGAAGAAGTTAGTTACGGCACGTTTTACTGCATCACGTAATAACTGTGGCTTGATAGTGCCATTTGCAGTTTCGATTTTGCCTACGGTAAGCTGGTGAACTTCAGTGTTAGTTGTCTGATCAAACATTCTATTCTGCTCTTTATTAATTTTTTACTAATTCATCAAAATAACATTCCACTAGGGAATATTGCTGGTCAGCGCTTTCGAGCCGATTGAAGTCAGCACGAAATTGGCGCTGTTCCTCTTGGTTTAAATACCATCCAATATGCTTTCTGGCGAAGCGGACACCTTTATATTCGCCATATAATTCATACAGTTTGGTTAGATGTTCAAGCATGACTAGTCGCTGCTCGCTCATCTCAATGGGCGCTAATTTTTTACCTGTTTCCAAGTAATGCTGGATTTCTCTAAAAATCCATGGCCGTCCTTGGGCACCTCGTCCTATCATCAGAGCATCAACACCAGTGTAATCAAGCACAAATCGTGCTTTTTCTGGACTGTCTATGTCTCCGTTTGCGACAACAGGAATAGAGATATTCTGTTTTATTGCTTTAATAGTGTCGTATTCGGCAAAACCTTTATACATGCACTGCCGCGTTCTGCCGTGAACGGCGAGGGAGGCAATGCCACAATCTTGGGCAATCTGGGCGATTTGAACACCATTCTTGTGTTCAGGCTCCCAACCTGTGCGAATTTTTAATGTAACGGGCACATCTACTGCGGCAACCACGGCTTGTAAAATATCTTTCACTAGCGCGGGATCTTGCATCAATGCAGAGCCTGCCAATTTCTTATTCACTTTTTTCGCTGGACAACCCATGTTGATATCAATGATATGCGCGCCTTGTTCAACATTGAACTGAGCGGCATTGGCCATTAAATCGGGATCGGCGCCGGCAATTTGTACTGAGCGTAAACCTTCTTCACCAGAGTGTGTCATGCGCTGGCGGCTCTTATCTGTATCCCAAACCTCTGGATTAGAAGAGAGCATCTCTGAAACGGCTAAGGCTGCGCCATAGCGTAAGCAAAGATTGCGAAAGGCTTGATCTGTGACACCTGCCATTGGTGCCACGATCAGCTGATTCTTCAGTTGATAGGGGCCAATTTGCATCACGATATTTACCTTGCTCGTCAAAGGGGCGCTATAGTAGCCCTTTTTTGCGGTGATGAAAAGGTCAATAAATGACCTGAGCAAAACTTTTTTTCTTGACATTTGTTTGCCAAGAAGCGTGTGCCATTTTTGACGAGTTTCAAGCCCAGTGGGCGTTGCAAAGGGTTAACATCCGCTCTACATTCACTGAAAAAAATACCGCCAAGTAAAAACTTGGCGGTATTTGCTGATAATTCAGCCGTTCACAGGCTTGAGAGCCTAGGACTTACGTATGCCTGTTAGGCGGCTCCAGTCATCTTTATAAGCTGGAGGGTCCATTTTGAACCACTGGCTATAAAATTCGGCTAGCTCTTCGGCTTGTTCTTGTAATAGACCTGAAAGTGCAAGCTTGCCTCCAGGTTTTACTTTTTCAGCTATCAGTGGTGCAAGCTCACGTAGCGGGCCTGCTAATATGTTGGCAACCAACACATCGGCGATTAAACCTTCTGGCTGATCTTCTGGTAAATAAAGTGCTAATTGATCTTGAACATCATTACGCAGCGCGTTGGCTTTTGAGGCGTCAATGGCTTGATAGTCAATATCAACACCTGTGACTTTTTTAGCGCCAAGTTTTAAGGCGGCAATGGCAAGAATGCCTGAGCCACAGCCAAAATCTATTACTTCTTCATCGGCTAACTCTAAGCTGTCTAACCACTCTAGACACAGGGCTGTAGTGGGGTGAGTACCAGTACCGAACGCCAGACCTGGATCTAAAATTACGTTGACAGCATCAGGATGGGGAATTTCACGCCAGCTGGGGCAAATCCACAAACGGGTACCAAATTGGATTGGGTGGAAGCTGTCCATCCATTCGCGTACCCAATCTTTATCTTCGATTTGCTCAATCTTGTGAGGGAAGTTCTCCCCTAGCATGGGCGAGGTGGCTAATAGGGCAACGGTTGGTGCTAAATCTGTGCCTGCATCAAATAAGGCCACCACAACAGTGTCTTGCCACAGTGGAGTTTCACCTAATTTAGGTTCAAAAATGGGAGTGTCTTTACCGTCTTCATAGGTAATAGACACAGCGCCTTGCTCCATAAGGATATCGCCAATGGCGTCAGCGTGGTCACTGTTGGTGTTAATTCTGAGTTGGATCCAAGGCATGGGATGTTCCTGTGGCATAAAAATAAGGCCGCATTATAACCAGCTCATCATAAAACGATACTGTTAGATTAAGCTTAGGGCTGTTTTGGTGCTATTGGTGACTGTTTTTCAGTCGGTTAATCGTTACTTTTTATTGTCATCTTGGCATGGGTGATGAGTTTTTTAGCCCATTTTCTAATTGCTTAGTGATATTGAGTGAGCCAGTTCACAGTTTAGCCTAGGTAAGTAGACTAAAAAAATGGGCGTGAGATAGTAAATTGTGATTACTTTATCGGCACAAGGAGCTTGAGTGGTTAATTTCAATAGGGACAAATGGGCTGCATGGTTAGATCAAGCTCAGAGTGTATCTGGGTTGTTTTTGGCTTTATTTTTGTGGACTCACCTTTTATTAGTGTCATCAATTTTGTTAGGCCCTAAAGCCATGACTTGGGTTGCCAGCACTATGGAACTGAGTTTTCTAACTGATGATGGCCATGGTTACCCTTGGGTGGTGACTGTGATTGCCTTTGCCGTGGGCACACTAGTTGTTATTCATGTGTGGGTCGCGATGCAAAAAATTCCTATCAATCTCGCCCAGCAAAAAGCTTTGGCACAGTCACTCAAGCACATAGATCATGGTGACACTCGCCTATGGCGCTGGCAGGTAATAACTGGACTTGTTGTGTTGTTACTTGTGCCCATTCATCTTTGGCTAATTGGCGCAGCCCCTGAAACCATAGGCCCTGAAGGCTCTGCATACCGAATTTGGGGCCAAGGTGTATGGCTGTTATACCTACCGTTGTTATTTGCAGCTGAGCTTCATGGTGCTATTGGCTTGTATCGCTTAGCCCTTAAGTGGGGGCTTGTGCACAGCCAGCAACAAAGAGCGCGTCTTAGAAAGGTAAAAACACTGCTGAGTGTGGCGTTTGTCGGTGTGGGTTTGCTGACGTTAGTGGCCTTTAGCCAATATTATCCGAGCTAAGTTGGCGTATCTCAAAGGAGTGACAGTGAAGATTATTTATACAGATGCCTTAGTAGTGGGAGCAGGTCTTGCGGGGTTAAGAGTCGCGATTGCAGCAAAAGAGCGGGGCCTTGATACGCTAGTGTTATCCCTTATTCCTGCAAAACGTTCTCATTCATGTGCTGCACAAGGCGGCATGCAGGCAAGCCTTGGCAATGCGGTTAAGGGGATGGGGGATGATGAAGATGTGCATTTTCAAGACACAGTCAAAGGCTCTGATTGGGGCTGCGATCAGCAAGTGGTGCGAATGTTTACCCATTGCGCGCCTAAGGCGGTGCGAGAATTAGCCAACTGGGGCGTGCCTTGGAGCCGAATACAAAAAGGCGAGCGTGAGGTGATAGTCAATGCCCAAAAAGTCACCTTAACTGAAGCTGAAGCCGCCCACGGGCTTATTAATGCCAGAGATTTTGGCGGCACTAAAAAGTGGCGCACTTGTTATACCTCTGATGGTACCGGGCATTCACTGCTTTATGCGGTCGATAATAAAGCCATTTCCATGGATATTGCGGTGCATGAAAGGGTTGAGGCATTGTCGATTATTCATGACGGCAAACGCTGCCATGGGGTGGTGGCGCGCTGTTTAATTACTGGGGAATTAAGGGCGTATTTAGGTAAATCTACCACAATTGCCACCGGCGGTTACGGCAGGCTTTATGCTGTGTCTACCAATGCGGTGATTTGTGAGGGCATAGGCCAGGCCATCGCGTTGGAAACCGGTGTTGCCAGCCTAGGTAATATGGAAGCGGTACAGTTTCATCCTACAGCAATCGTCCCTGTGGGGATTTTAACCACTGAAGGTTGTCGCGGTGATGGTGGATTGCTCAGGGATAAAGACGGCCACAGATTTATGCCAGATTACGAGCCTGAGAAAAAAGAGCTCGCGTCCAGAGATGTCGTCTCAAGGCGCATGACGGAGCATATGCGCAAAGGTAAAGGGGTCGATAGCCCTTATGGGCCACATTTATGGTTAGATATAACCTTGCTTGGCCGCCATCACATTGAAACTAACCTAAGGGAAGTTAAAGAAATTTGTGAATACTTTTTAGGCATAGATCCTGTAAAAGAGTGGATCCCGGTGCGGCCAACTCAGCATTATTCTATGGGCGGGATACGCACCAAGGCTAACGGTGAAAGCCCACAGTTAGCAGGACTATTTAGTGTCGGTGAGGCAGCATGTTGGGATATGCATGGTTTTAATCGCCTCGGGGGCAACTCCCTTGCCGAAACCATAGTGGCTGGCATGATAGTCGGCAAACATGTGGCGGACTTTTGCGAGCAGCAAAGCTTAGTGGTTGACAGTGAGCTGGTGGCCAAACAGGTAAAAGATGTAGAGCAAGAAATCACAGCATTAATTGAGTCAGATAAGAGTGAGTCAGTGTTTGAGATTAAAAAAGCCATGGAAAGCATAATGATGGATTATGTAGGCATCTTTAGAAATGGCCCCGAGCTTGAAAAAGCGGTGGCGCAATTGCAGGCCTTACTATTAAGGGCTGGCAATATTGGCCTTAGCTGTAAAAAGCGTCACGCAAATCCTGAATTAGTTGAAGCGTTAAGGGTTAAGCGCATGCTCAAAGTCGCCTTGACTGTGGCTTGTGGCGCGCTAGCTCGGACAGAGAGTCGCGGCGCCCATGCTCGCGAAGACTTCCCGCAGCGTAATGATAAAGACTGGCTAAATCGCACGTTAAGCACTTGGCCTGATATTGATGCACTTGCCCCGACACTCACTTATGAAGCGATAGATGTGATGACCATGGAGTTACCACCAGGTTACCGAGGTTATGGTGCAGATAATGCGGTTGCTCATCCTGATACTGCTGTGCGTGAGGCGCAAATTGCCCTGCTTATGACAGAGCTTAGCGCTGAATACGGTGACAATATTCCCAAGCATATTAAACAAGCCGCGTTGATGGCCTTTAGTGTCCCCAGCGCTTACCAAGGGGATAATCAACGACTGCGAATGGGTCCTGAAGCTTGGGAGTATAAGTCATGAAGACAGAGCAAATTATTGCCACAACAACCATTGCAACTGAGCCTCAGCCACAGCAGCAAACTGCAATGTCCAGCTCAAGGGGGGGCTCTGAAAGTAGAAGCCTAGTGCTGTCAATTTTTAGGTACGATCCGCTAACGCCAGAGATCGCCGCCAAAATGGTGGATTACACTATTACAGAAACCCCTGGAATGACCTTGTTTATTGCGCTAAACCAGCTTAGGCAAACTCAAGATGCCTCTTTACAGTTTGATTTTGTGTGTCGAGCTGGAATTTGTGGTAGCTGCGCTATGGTTATCAACGGTAAGCCGACCTTGGCATGTCGCACCTTAACCAGCCAATATTCTAGCGGTAAAATTACCTTGATGCCTTTACCTGGTTTTGAGCTAATAGGTGATTTATCGGTTAATACCGGTAAGTTTATGCGAGAACTTGCCGAGCGCTTGCAACTGTGGCTTGAGCCTAAATCCACCGAGCACAGTATTGATGCCGTTGAGCTACCTATGGAGCCTGCGCTTGCAGAAAAAATCTATGAATTAGAGCGCTGCGTGGAATGCGGCGTCTGCGTGTCGGCATGTGCGACTAAGCAAATGCGCGACAGTTTTATTGGCGCTGTGGGTATGATGAAAATTGCCCGTTTTGCTTTAGATAGTCGTGATAGCCGTAATCCTGAAGACTTTTATCATGTGTTGGGCACTCAAGATGGGGTATTTGGTTGTATGACTTTACTAGGCTGCCAAGATAATTGCCCTAAGGATTTACCTCATATGGAGCAGATTGCCTATTTAAGACGTAAAATGGTGATGACGGTGTATTAGTGCTAATACCAATCACATTAATTATGTGCTCCTGCTGAATGACCAGATAATGAATACGATTGGTATAACATGGCGATACAGTGTTACTGCAATGCTTAGGTGAAATACGCAGATACAAAAATGCCGCGACTGAATTGACAGTGAGCGGCATTTTTTAACTAACTCGAAAGTTGATTAAGACTTACGCTTAAAGATTAAGGCTTATTCTTAAAAATTAAGATTTTGCGCGTTTCATCGCAGTAAAGAATTCATCGTTAGTCTTAGTCATTGCTAGCTTATCGATAAGGAATTCCATTGCGGCAACTTCATCCATTGGGTGAAGAATTTTACGCAAAATCCACATTTTCTGAAGTTCTTCAGGTGTGGTGAGTTTCTCTTCGCGACGAGTACCAGAGCGGTTAAAGTCGATTGCAGGGAAAACGCGTTTTTCAGCGGCTTTACGAGAAAGGTGTAACTCTTGGTTACCAGTACCTTTAAATTCTTCGTAAATCACTTCGTCCATCTTAGAGCCAGTATCAACCAAAGCGGTTGCGATAATGGTTAAACTACCACCGTGTTCTATGTTACGTGCTGCACCAAAGAAACGCTTAGGTCTGTGTAGCGCATTGGCGTCCACACCACCAGTTAACACTTTACCCGATGAAGGAATAACTGTGTTATAGGCACGGGCAAGGCGAGTGATAGAGTCAAGTAAGATAACCACGTCTTTCTTGTGCTCAACCAAGCGTTTAGCTTTTTCAATAACCATTTCAGCTACTTGAACGTGACGGCTTGCTGGTTCATCGAAGGTAGAAGCAATAACTTCACCTTTAACCATACGCTGCATTTCGGTCACTTCTTCAGGGCGCTCATCGATAAGCAATACCATCAACACCACATCTGGGTTGTTGTAAGTAATGCTTTGGGCGATGTTTTGCAGTAATAGAGTTTTACCCGCTTTTGGCGGTGCAACAATCAAACCACGCTGGCCTTTACCTATAGGTGAACATAGATCAAGAATACGAGATGTGATGTCTTCTGTTGAACCATTACCTCTTTCCATGCGTAGACGTTCTTCAGCATGAAGTGGGGTTAAGTTTTCAAACAGGATTTTATTTTTAGAGCTTTCTGGCTTGTCGAAGTTTACTTCGTTGACTTTAAGCAGCGCGAAGTATCTCTCGCCTTCTTTAGGCGGACGGATCTTACCGAAAATGCTATCGCCGGTACGCATGTTGAAACGGCGAATTTGGCTTGGTGAGACATAAATGTCATCAGGGCCGGCTAGGTATGAGCCATCAGAGCTACGTAAGAAACCAAAGCCGTCTTGAAGGATTTCAAGTACACCGCCACCGAAGATATCTTCACCGCTTTTGGCGTGGGCTTTTAGAATTGAGAAAATAATGTCCTGTTTACGAGTACGGGCCATATTTTCTAATTTCATTGTTTCGGCTAAGGAAACTAAGTCAGAAATAGGGGTGTCTTTTAATTCAGTTAAATTCATTTTGGGGGTCTTGTGGTTCGCGACAAAGCTTACCGCGATCAATCAGTAGAGTTTGTGGTAGTAAATAATGATTGATAAGCGAGAAGAGGATTAATTGAAAAATCTGATGAATAAATTAGCACTTAACTGCGGGGACGTCCAGAATTTTAGTAATAAAGAGGCACAAATTGTTCACAACTTGTGCCTTTGGTCACCGAAATCTACATAAGCGTTAGATTTGTGCGTCCATAAATTCTTTTAATTGGGTTTTTGATAGTGCGCCAACCTTAGTTGCCACTAACTCACCGCCTTTGAACATTAGCAATGTTGGGATGCCACGAACGCCGTACTTAGCTGGAGAAACGTTGTTTTGATCAACGTTCAATTTAGCTACCGTTACTCGGCCTGCATACTCTTGAGCAACATCATCTAAGATTGGCGCGATCATTTTACAAGGGCCACACCACTCAGCCCAAAAATCTACCAATACTGGTAAGTCTGACTTTAGTACGTCATTTTCAAAGCTGTCATCGCTTAGGTATACAATTTTATCACTCATGTTATTCTCCAGTTTGGTACCATTGCTAGTTTATTAATGGCTTACCATGTATATTGGGTTGGTTAAATAGCTTTTCAAGCCTTGGTTTACTAAATGTAGCTATTTCAAACCATCGAGTCCTTTATTGCAACCCCAACAGGTATGCTTGCGCTATGAGCGAAACACATTTATCTACACAAAGATTTGCCGATCTTCCTCTACATGCTGAGGTAATTCAGGCACTAAACGAAAATGGCTTTGAGTTTTGTACGCCAATTCAGGCGTTATCCTTACCTGTTTTATTAAAAGCAAAAGATATAGCAGGGCAAGCTCAAACCGGTACTGGGAAAACCATGGCCTTCTTAGTGGCCACTTTTAATCATCTATTAACCACGCCAGCACCCCAGGCTCGTGAGTTGAATCAACCTAGGGCCATAATCATGGCGCCTACCCGCGAATTGGCTATCCAAATCGCTAAAGATGCTAGCTTACTTGCTAAGCACACTAGCCTTAAAGTCGGCATAGTGTACGGCGGCGAAAGTTACGAAATACAAAGAGAAGTATTGGATAAAGGCGTGGATATCTTAATTGGTACCACAGGACGTATTATTGATTATGTACGTCAAGGTGTTATCAGCCTGAATTCTATCCAAGCTGTGGTGTTGGATGAAGCCGATCGCATGTTCGATCTTGGTTTTATCAAAGACATTCGCTTCTTATTCCGTCGTATGCCAGATGCCTCTTCACGTCTAAACATGCTGTTCTCTGCCACCTTGTCGATGAAAGTCCAGGAACTGGCTTACGATCACATGAACGATCCTGAAAAAGTAGAAGTCACCCCAGAAGAAAAAACTTCTAAGAACATTAAAGAAGAGATTTTTTACCCTTCTAGTGAAGACAAGATGCGCTTATTACTGAGCTTAATAGAAGAAGATTGGCCTGAAAAAGCCATAGTATTTTCTAATACTAAGCATAGTTGCGAAAATCTTTGGTCTTGGCTTGAGGGCGACGGTCACAGGGTTGGTTTACTTACCGGTGATGTACCGCAAAAGAAGCGTATTCGCATTCTTGAGCAGTTCACCAGTGGTGCGTTAGATGTACTGGTTGCTACCGATGTGGCCGCGCGCGGATTGCACATTTCTGATGTATCTCACGTGTACAACTATGATTTACCTGATGATTGTGAAGATTACGTTCACCGTATTGGCCGTACTGGCCGCGCGGGTAATAAAGGGGTATCAGTGAGTTTTGCCTGCGAAACTTACGCCTTGAATTTACCAGCAATTGAGCAATACATTGGTCATTCTGTTCCCGTTAGTCGTTATGACAGGGACTCTTTACTAGATGATATTCCGACACCGGTTAAAATTCATCGTAAACACCCAAGCAGTCGCACTCGCGATGGTGCTAAAGGTGCTCAACGAAGTGGCGGTGCACGTCCTCCACGTCACAGGACCCGCAGACCGAACTAGATGCCGACACCAGCCTATGCAGCCATTACCTTAGGCTCAAATAGTTTTAACATGTTGGTGGCCAGAACCATTGGTCATCAACCAGTGATTATTGCTAAATACAAGCGTAAGGTGCGTTTGGCCGAAGGGATCACCAAGGATGGCGTGTTAAATGAAGCTGTAATGGCAAGGGGGCTCGACTGCCTTGCCATGTTTGCTACTATGCTGAAAAAGCATAATATCGATGCTGAACACTTGGCTGTACTTGCGACCGCAACCCTTAGAATGATAGCCAATGCCGATGAGTTTCATCGCCGTGCATTACCTATACTTGGGCATCCTATAGAGGTGATTTCTGGGATGCGTGAAGCTGAGCTTATCTACCAAGGGATGGTGGCGACCACCACAGGGCAGGGGCGACGCTTAGTGATTGATATTGGCGGCGCTAGCACTGAATTTATTGTTGGCGATGGCAATAGCGTACTATTTAAAACTAGCGTACCTATCGGAAGCGTACTGTTTAATAAACAGTTTTTTAATACCGCTCCCTTTCAGCAATTAGATTTTGATGATGTGTATCATCATATTTTTACTGTTATAGAGCCCCATGTCGAAAAACTTAGGAATTTAGGCTGGCATAGTGTCCTTGGCGCCTCTGGTGCGGTGCAGTCTGTGGTGTCAGTGCTCGCCCATCGGGAAGTCTCTGAAGTGATTACCTTAGAGGTACTGATTGGGCTTAAGGATGAGATTTTAGCGCAGCCGGATGCTAAATTAGCTCACATTGATGGTTTGCGATCAGACAGACGACCGACATTTGTTTCAGGTGTTGCTATTTTGCTGGCGCTGTTTGAGCACCTCTCTATTGATGCCTTGCATCTTTCGGGTGGCGCGCTCAGAGAAGGAGTTATCCATATGTTGGCGCAAAGACTCGCTTTGCCGCCAACACTTGTATAGGACAGGTCCAAAACTGTGATTTATGGGGGCTATCACTCGATGTAAGAGGGCATCACTATGTCCTCAATCCTCAACTTTGCCCTAAAATTTTTTAATTCTTGCTGTATAGCCAGATTTTCCCATCTAATTTAAAACAAAATATCCAGCAGTGCTTGCTCTAGGCTGGTGGCTGGCCGCTCAATAATGCGGCCAACTTCTTGGTTGTTTTGTTTAATAATAATGGTGGGAATGCGGCTAAATTCAAATTTAGCCGCTAAACCTTGCTCATCCAATTTGGCACGGTCAACGCCTATGTAACGTGCCGTGATATGCGGGCTATTTAGGCAGGCTAAAACCTTGATAAGTCGCGGCACTTCACGGTAACAATCTGGGCACCAGGTACCTACAATCGTCACAATCTCAGTATCTTGGGTTAATTCATTTAAGTCGGTTAGTTTGTCTGCATCAAGTTGGTAATCTTGGTAACTGTCAGAAAATACTGGCAGTTTTAGCATCATTTCAGGAGTTAGTTCACCGATTAACATTTCATTCGTCATTACTTATCTTCCTTGAGCCAGCTTGCTACTCGCTTGGCAAAATAAGTTAAGATCCCATCGGCACCAGCACGTTTGAAGCAAAGCAGTGACTCCATCACCACAGGCTTTTCGGCTAGCCAACCATTTTCGATGGCGGCCATGTGCATGGCATATTCGCCACTGACTTGGTAGGCAAATGTGGGCACAGCAAGCTCAGTTTTTACCCGACGCACTATATCTAGGTAAGGCATACCTGGTTTAACCATCACCATGTCGGCGCCTTCCTGAATATCCAGTGCGACTTCATGAAGGGCTTCGTCTGTATTGGCAGGATCCATTTGATAGCTGTGCTTATTACCACCTTTAAGATTGCCGGCTGAGCCGACAGCATCGCGAAATGGACCGTAGTAACTTGAAGAGTATTTAGCCGAGTACGCCATGATCTGAGTATTAACGTGACCCGCAGCTTCTAATGCTTGGCGAATTGCGCCAATGCGACCATCCATCATATCTGATGGGGCGACAATATCGGCACCAGCATCAGCGTGAGATAGGGCCTGCTTGACCAATATCTCTGTGGTGATGTCATTATCGATGTAGCCCGTATCATCGATAATGCCGTCTTGGCCATGGGTTGTGAATGGATCTAGGGCAATATCGGTCATGACGCCAAGCTCGGGGAAAGCTTGTTTAAGCTCTTTGACTGCCCGCTGTACTAAGCCATCTGAGTTGTAAGACTCTTCTGCTAACAAGGATTTCTTGTCGCTAGGGGTCACAGGAAAAAGGGCAATAAGCGGGATCCCTAGTGCAACTAATTCGGCGGCTTCTTTCAGTAATAAATCTATTGAGTAACGCTCTATTCCTGGCATAGAGGCAATTTTTTCGCTGCGATTAACCCCTTCAAGCACAAACATAGGGTATATAAGGTCATCGACTGTTAGTTTGTTTTCGGCCATCAAGCGGCGGCTGAAATCATGCTTACGCATGCGACGCATTCTGCGTACTGGAAAGGCACTGGTAATTATATTCACTGGGGGCTCCTGAAAATACTAAACGATTTCGGTTTCGGCTGCAGATTGTTCAACACGATTACGGCCATTACGCTTAGCTTGATATAATGCTTTATCGGCTAATTCGAGTAGTTCTGTGGGGTGGTCATCACTTTCAATAATGGCGGCGCTAACACCTAAACTGGCGCTAATTTTCATGAGCTTACTATCCCACTTAAGTTCTAGCTCATCTATGCCTGCTCTGACAGTTTCAGCAACGACCATAGCACCTTCAATATCGGTATTAGGTAAAATGATGGCAAATTCTTCACCACCAAATCGAGACACTAGATCTGTGGGGCGCTTGAGTTGTTCGCTTAGTACTTTAGCAATGCTTTGAATGCAATAATCACCACCTAGATGACCAAATTCATCATTTATCGCTTTGAACTTATCGATATCTAACATCAGAATCGCCATAGGTGTCTGTTGTCTGCGACTAATGCGTCCTTCAGCCACTAAGCGTTTATCGAACGCATTGCGGTTTTTAACCCCAGTAAGACTGTCTAAAGTGGTTTGCTCAAGCAGTTTTTGATTAACTTCGTTAAGTTCCCGTAAGGTTATCTCTAATTCTAGGGTGCGCTCTTGCACCATTTGTTCAAGTTTTTCATTGGCTTCGGCTTCCGCTCTAAGAGCTTCCTCGCGGGTTTCACGAATACGCTCCGCCTGCTCTATGGCTTCTTGTTGAATTTTTTGTTTGGCTTTACGCTCTTCGCTGTAACGTATGGCCAGCACTGAGGCCATGACTACAACCTCGAAGGTCAGCCCTATCATCACGGGCGTTTGCGGCATGATATTAAGATTAATGAGCCCTAAATAGATAAGTCCACTAAGAATGGTGCCAACTAAGAGACCAAAGCGAGCCAAGGTATAAAGGCGGGCATTTTTTTGCCCTCTTATGGCTTGTATCGCAGAGAATGCCAGTAATATGAGTGAAATTAAAAAGACTGACAACACTAGTAAATACAATAAAACATCGTAGGGGATCAGCGGCACCAAAAAGCACAGCACGAAAGAGTAACTGACCAGAACGCGGCAGCAGCGTAGCATAGATAAACTGTGGTATTTAAGCTGCAAAACCTTCTCGGTGAATAATAACGAAAAAGCCAAGATAATGGGTATAGTTAATGGAATTACATACTGTTGCACGCTAGGGAATTGGGGCCAAAGATAGCGAAAGGCCACCCCGTGTACGCTGGCAACCAACAAGGTGAGTGCGATAACATAAATGCTGTAATAGCTGTAACTAAAAGAGCCTGAGGCAAGAGCGATAAATAAACTGAATAAACCAATGGCTACGAGCATGCCTATTTGCAAGCCGTGGGTAAGGCCTTGGGCTTCGGTTTCTTGGGCTAAATCGTTGGCAGACCAAAGTACTAAGGGTAAGTTAATACTGCCTTTGGTATTCACTTTTAAATAAAAGGTGTGCAGTTCGTTAGGGGCCAACTCTATGGGATAGAGGAAAATATTACTCAGTAAGGGGCGCTGGTAAAAGGGCAGGCTATCTCCCATATGAGTCACGCTTTGGAGCCGATTGTCGATAAGCTGAAACAGCTCAACACTGTCCAATAGCGGATTATCTAGCGCAATAATTCGTGACAAATTATCCGTCGGATTATAAATACTGAAGCTTAACCAGACATTTTTAGCTCCGATATAGCGTAGATCAGTGGGTTTATATTTACGCCACTGATCGGTAGCTGAGTCTCTAATTTGCCCGAGTTGCTCCGCTTGAGTTGCCGTATTGATGTACAGCCAGTCGGTGAGATCTATTTTTGTTATTGAGGTTGCGGTGATCCTAAGTGGCGTTGGTCTATGTTCTGCGGCAGAAGAGATGCCTACTATCAATAAATTAAGTAAAAGCAATAATGCTAATAATGGCACAAGCTTTATGTTTCGACTACTCACTTTGATGCCATGTTTCAGCTTCATGTCACAGGCTCCAACCCAAATACAGTGCAGCTATTTAGGTAGCAAATTCTGGCTAACTCAGTGGCATCCTGTTCCCTGATTTCTGCGATGTAATCTAAAATATAGGGTAAGTACTGTGGCAGGTTTTTACTGGATTTAGGTTTAGGTCGCATGCTTCTAGGCAGTAGATAGGGGCTATCTGTTTCTATCAATAAGCGTGAATCGGGAATGCTTGGCACTAATTGAGCCAGCTCTTTTCCACGTCTTTCGTCACAGACCCAGCCGGTAATGCCAATGTGCAGATCTAATGCAAGACATTGGGTTAAATCATCTTGATTACCAGTAAAGCAGTGTAATACCGCATAGGGGATCGCCGAGCGATAGTGGCTAAGGATAGCAATGAAATCACCAAAGGCTTCACGGCAATGCATTAGCACTGGCATGTTTAACTCTGCGGCTAAAGCTAGCTGAGCTTCAAAGGCGGCTCTTTGCTGATCTCTGGGGGAAAAGTCCCGATTATAATCTAGACCGCACTCACCTATCGCAACGACTGAACTCAAGCTTGCCAGCCTTTTAAGATCAGATATGCTGTGTTCATCCCAGAGGTTGGCTTGATGGGGGTGCACCCCTGCAGTGGTTTTTAGTTGTCGTGGATATTGTAGCGCTAATTCATGGGCTGCTAAGCTTTCGTTTAGATCACTGCCAATAACAATTAGCGGAGAGACATTGAGTCGCTCCGCATCGTTAATTATGTTATCGGCATGTTCAATTAAGCTTGGGCTTAATAAATTCACCGCAATATCGATATAGCGTGACATTTATTTTAGGCGCTTAACTCTTGTTGTAGAATTACGATCATCTGTGCCGAGTAAAAAAGAGCCTAATGCAGCACGTTCTATAAAGATCTTTTGGCCAGTTTTAAGCTTAAATCTTTGTGAACCGCTTTGCTTCCACACTTGGCCGTTATCTAAGGTGATGGTGAGTGTGCCATAGGCATCTTTGTCAAGTTTAGCGACAGTAAAATAGAGCTTTTCAATTTCTTCAACATCCGCTTTTTTTATTAGCCCAAAATCTTCTTTTTTAACCGCAGCTTTTTTAAGGCCAAAAGTGCCATTTTTTTGGGGCGCGGCCACTGCTGGGGCAACAGCCATGCTAGCCGAAGCGCTTACACTTGAACTGGCTGAAGTCACATTGGCGGCTAAGTTGTCATAACACACCAGCCGTTCTAGTTTGTCGCTTACTGCTGCGCAGTTCGCTAGTTGCGTGTCTGTGTTGGCAAATGCCGGAGCCGATAATAGTATTAGAGTGGCGGCTGCCCAAGTTAAGCGCATGGTATTATCCTTTTTATTATTAATACTCGCCTGATGGCTAAGTTGTCTATTAGCGCTCGTTATCTGGCGCATTATTTAGTGGATTCATTGTTACTATTATTTTCATGGTCCGCACTATTTAGTCGCGCTATCGTCTATATTGTTTTCGCTTTCATCGGCATCATTACGATAAAATTTAGCCGCAAATAAACCCGCTTCAAACAATAACAGCATTGGCACCGCAAGCATAGTCTGAGAGATGATATCCGGTGGGGTTAATAGCATGCCGATAACAAAGGCGCCAACAACTATGTAAGGACGTTTCGCCTGCAAATCTTCGGGAGTGGTGACGCCAGCCCAGCACAGTAATACCACGGCAACTGGGATTTCAAATGCAAGTCCAAAGGCGAAGAATAGCTTTAGGATAAAGTCTAAATAGCTGCTGATGTCAGTGGCAACTTGCACCCCTTCAGGTGCTGCACTGGCAAAAAAACCAAACACTACTGGGAAGACAATGTAATAAGCGAACGCAATGCCAGCATAAAATAACAAGGTGCTGCTTAATAATAGCGGCATGACCAAGCGTTTTTCATGCTTATACAGTCCTGGTGCCACGAAAGACCAGATTTGGTACAGCACGTAGGGGATCGCAGCAAAAAAGGATAAAATTAGCGTCAATTTAAAGGGCGCAAAAAATGGCGCTGCTACATCTGTGGCTATCATGCTGCCATTTTCAGGCAGAGATTCCATTAAGGGAATTGCGACATAATGATAGATATCATTAGCCCAATAAACGCTGGCAATAAACACCAGCAATACACTGGCGATAGCTTTGAGTAGTTTGGTGCGCAGCTCAAGTAAATGGCTGATGAGTGGCAGCTGTTGCGACATGGCTTATCCGTTGTTTTTCGAGTGAGTCTCACCGGATTGCGTGGGTTCCTGGGGCATGTTTGCCTGAGGAGGAGCAATCTTAGGTTCATTCTCTTGGGCACTTAATTCATCCACTTGATAGGGACGATTAACTGACTGAGCCGCCTGCTTAAGTTGATCAATCGACTCTTGAAGCTCAGGGGATAAGTTGGCTAAGCCTTTGCTTTCGGCTTTCTTTAAATCCGCATGTAACTGTTCAATTTTCAGCTCTTGTTCAAGCTCATCTTTTACCGAGTTAGCCATGCGCTTTAAGGCGCGGATCCAACCTGTAACACTACGAACTGCAACCGGCAGTCTTTCGGGGCCCAGCACCACAAGCCCCAAAATACCAATCAGCAGCAACTCCATAAAGCCGATACCGTCAAACATAATGAGTTACGCCTGTTCTTTGTCCTTAGACTCAGGCTTTGCTTCAGCCTGCTGCGAGGTTTGTGCTGTTTGATTGTTTTCTAAGGTTTTCTTCTCTTCCTCAGATGTTTCAGATGTCATGGCATTCTTAAAGCCTTTCACTGCACCACCTAAATCACCGCCTAAAGAGCGTAATTTTTTAGTGCCAAATAGTAAAATTACGATCAGCGCTATAATGAGAAGTTGCCAAATACTGATGCCGCCCATGAATATATCCTCTTAATAAATCAACAATAATACGTTTAATTGTAAACTTAAGTGTAACTGTGAATTCTTTAACTATTATGAACCTCTGATAAATTAGTGCTAGCTAAAGTTTTCGATTCTTTGGTCTCGCCTGCCATCCAAGCAACCACAACCCAGCACCAACCCCTAAGCAAAGGAGCGAGGGCCATAGTGTAACGGCTTGGTTAAAAAGTATTGCGGCGCAGATCACTAAAACAGCAGAAGTGATAAGCAAGTAATTACTTTTATGAGCTTTATGTTGATATTTTAAGTATTTATCTAACATTTGCTGTTGAGTGCCAAGTAGTTTTCGGCCCATTTTTAAATTGTCATAAACAAGCTCAGGCAGTTCGGGCAATTTTTCCGCCCAAAAAGGGGCATTTGATTTAACTTTGTCAAATAATGCCTTAGGCCCGACTTGTTTAGCCATCCACTGCTCGAGAAATGGTTTGGCTGTTTGCCATAAATCCAACTGTGGATACAGCTGCCGACCTAAGCCTTCGATATAGAGTAAGGTCTTTTGCAGTAGCACTAACTGTGGCTGAACCACCATATTAAACTGCCGTGCGGTCTTAAACAGAGCTAACAGCACATGACCGAAAGATATTTCATCTAATGGTTTGTTGAACATGGGCTCACAGACGATTTTGATGGCTTGCTCAAAGGCCAAGATATCTGTGTGCTCACTGACCCAACCAGACTCAAGATGCAACTGAGCAATTCTGTGATAATCGCGATTGAAAAAAGCTAAAAAATTCTCCGCTAAATAACGCTTATCTACATCGGTGAGCGTGCCCATAATGCCGCAGTCTAAACCTATGTAATAAGGGTTGTCTGGATGATCTCGGCTGATAAAAATATTGCCCGGGTGCATATCGGCGTGGAAAAAGTTATCTCTAAATACTTGGGTGAAAAAGAGCTCAACACCGCGCTCGGCTAACAGCTTTAAATTGGTATCTTGGGCTTTTAAGGCGTTTAAGTCAGATACGGGAATACCATAGATACGCTCCATGACAATTAAACGTTTGAAGCTTAACTCTTCATAAATATAGGGTACGTATAAGGCGTCTGAGTCTAAGAAATTGTTTCTCAGTTTAATGGCGTTTAGTGCTTCAAGCTTCAGATTTAACTCACCTAATATAGTCATTTTGTAATCTTCAATCACTTCAGCAGGACGCAGGCGGTTACCTTCACCAAGCAAGCGCTCAAGGAGCGCTGCACTTTGGCTCATTAGCTGTAAGTCTGCCAAGATCAAGGCTTCGACATTGGGCCTGAGTACTTTAAGCACCACGGCCTTACCATTGGATTTCAGTGTCGCGCTGTGAACTTGAGCGATAGAGGCTGAGGCCAAAGGCACATCGTCGAAATCATCGAACAAGCTATCGATACTGGCATTGAGTTCAGTTTCTATGGCTTGTTTTGCTAAGTTAGCATCAAAAGGCGGCACTCTGTCTTGCAGCATCGCCAGTTGATAGGCCCACTCATCATCGAGAAGATCTTTGCGGGTTGACAGCATCTGGCCTAATTTGATGTACACAGGACCTAGCTCTTGCATCGCAAGCTTTAAACGCTCGGCGGTGGACTTATCCTGGTGCTGGTTTCTAATCCAGAAAAAAAACCAACGCAATAGGATGAATAACTTGGGGCGCTTATGGTTAGCTAAAAGCTCATCAAGACCATAATGCAGCAATGTGCGCAGGACTTGGTAACCTCGATGCAGGCTGGAAATGCTCATGGGGTAATTTTATCTCTTAGCTGGGCTATTTTTTGTTCGAGTTGCTGTGTCTGACGCTCGATATCATTCAAGTGAGCTTGGTAAGCACGATATTCACTCTGATGAGGCGTGAGGCCATATTCTTCGGTTGCCAGCTGGCTTAAATGCGAGGCGGTATCGTTGAGTATTTGCTTGGTGCTTAGGTGTAAAGATTTTGCTTTCGTTAAGATCTGGTGTGCGGGCGCATCACCTAAGTAGCGTGACAAAGGCTCGGCAAAGTCGAAGCGGATTTGTTTTAAAAATTGACTAAAATCCTGCAGCAGCTGGGTATCACCTTCAATCTGCAATTTGTCTTGCTTAATGAGTTCGGTAAGGCTAGCACCTTCACTGAGTTGGTACAAGGTGGCAAGATCAGCCCTTAGCTCTACCTGCACCTCACCTTGGTATTGGCTCAAGACTTGAATTTGTTTTGCCAATATCAAATGTAATGGGAAAGGCAATTGCCTTAGCTGCAATTTAAACACCTTGCCGTGAAGCGACTTTGCCTTGGCATAGTCAGCTTTGGCTTGAGGCGGCAGTTTGTCGAATCCAAGTTCGATAGCGGCGCAGGCCAGCAAGGCAAGGTGGTTGGGTTGCATTAGAATTTATATCCCTTATGCAGGGCGACAATACCATCGGTCATATTGGTGTAGTCGACTTGCTCAAAACCTGCAGTTTGCATCATTTCTTTGAGGGTATCTTGATCTGGGTGCATGCGAATTGACTCAGCAAGGTACTCATAGCTATCAGCATCTTTAGTAATGATTTCACCCATCTTAGGTAGGATTTTAAAGCTATAAAGATCATAAGCTTTGCGCATCATTTCATGTTGAGGCTTAGAAAACTCTAATACCAACAGTTTACCACCTGGTTTTAACACTCTGAGCATAGAACGCAGCGCCGCGTCTTTGTCGGTCACATTACGTAAACCAAAGGCGATGGTGATGATATCGAAATGATTATCTGGGAACGGCAGTGCTTCAGCGTTGGCTTGCACGTAGCTGACATTGTTGACTATGCCCTTGTCTCTGAGCTTAGTGCGGCCGACTTTTAGCATGGAATCATTAATATCGGCCAGTACCACTTGGCCACGCTCGCCCACTAAATGTGAAAACTTAGCGGTAAGATCCCCTGTACCACCTGCTAAATCAAGCACTTTCATGCCAGGGCGCGCGGCTGCTGTTTCTATGGTGAAGCGCTTCCAGAAACGATGGATGCCGAATGACATCACGTCATTCATTATGTCGTATTTAGCGGCAACTGAATGAAATACACTGGCGACGAGATCGGCTTTCTTATCGGCTTCAACAGTTTTATAGCCAAAATGTGTTTTATTAGAATCGCCTTCAGACATGTGTTTGTTCCTGTTCTCGTTGCGAAATTATCAATGGCGCATTAGAGCATATTATTGGCCGTTATTGAATAGACGAATCTACTCAAACCAAGGATCTAAACCCTATGTTCTGCGGCCTTGTATGTAAGCATAAATGAGTTCGCTAATACTTTGACCTACATCACGGTATCCAGCGCTGAGGTTCGCGCTATGGCAAACTGGCGCCGCCTCGGCAATGTGAAAATACGCCGTTGGGCAATGTTTAGCGATATAGTTAACATAGTGCAGTGCATCCATTAAAGGCACACCAGCAACGGTCGAGGCGCTACTTGGCATAGTGTTGATAGCATCAACGTCAAGTTCCAGTGCAACAGCAAGCTGAGTTTGATTAAGCTCTTTGGCTATCTGTTTTAACGCTTGGCTAAGGCTCAGCTCTCGTCTGACCCAAATCTGCTGATAGGTGTGCCAAGTACCGCCAAATAAGCTTAATTGTTCCAAAGTGGTTTCAGTGTTTTTAAGCTCGTGTAGGCCAAGTACATGATAGTGATCTAGAGCACCATTGGCGGCGGCATAACTGAAACCATTGCCACTGTGACGGCCTTCTTTTGGTCTGAAGTCACTGTGGGGATCAAGGTTCACAGCCGCTAGAGGCTCTCCTAGGCTATGTTTTGCTGCCATCAATAAGCCAAAAGCATTGTTATGACCGCCGCCGATAACAATAGGCTCAAGGCCGGCATCAAATACTTGGCTGACTAAGGCGATGACTTGCTCATCCAGCGCTTGGGTGGCTTGTCTCAATTGCTCAAGGCTTACATCTACGGCTAATGCAGGCGGGGCGATTTCGCCTAAGATAAGGCAGTTAGTACCGGTATAGAAACGGTTTGACTGCAAGTTCAGCCATTGGCTCATGGCTGCGCTGAAGGCATCATTGGCGCCGCCTCGGCCCAAGTTCGCCCTAGGACCTAAGTCTTCACTTATGCCTAAAATAGCAAAGCGAGCCCCTTGCTGCTTGGCGTAGAACAGTGCTTGTGCTAAGGGACGGTTGGTGTCTAACAGCATGATGGTTTGACCTAGTTTGGTCTCACCGCTTCGGGGGCTTAAGAGTGTCTCTAAGGTTTGTTGGTTGAAGGCGGTGAACATGGCATTCCTCACATAGACTCATATAATAAAAAGCGCTGATATAAACGTATTGCTATAAAAAAAGCCAGCATGGCTGGCTTTCTATATCTACCAGCGCCAGTCAATGCGCGTGGGTGGATGTTGGTTGGTTATCGGTAGAGTGGATTAATCAATATCCAATGGCTCTGGAGACAAAATGACGCCGGTATTGTCAGCATAGATATGATCGCCCGGTAAGAAAGTGACACCACCGAAGTTAACCGGCAGTTCAATTTCGCCCACGCCGTTACCTTCTGCGCCAACAGGAATAGATGCCAGCGCTTGGATACCTAAATCCAGCTCTTCTAATGCATCGACATCGCGAACTGAACCGTAGACTATGATGCCTTCCCAATTATTGTTCACGGCAATTTGGGCTATGCTGGCATCGATAAGTGCGCGACGTAAAGAGCCACCGCCATCAACCAGTAATACCTTGCCTTCACCATCTTCTTGCAGCGCATCTGCAATAAGACCATTGTCTTCAAAACACTTTATTGTGCTGATGGCGCCGCCAAAAGAGCTGCAACCACCGTAATTGCTGAACATAGGTTCGACGACATCGACAACATCTATGTACATGTCGCAAAGCTCTGAGGTGTTGTATTCCATGGTGACACTCCTATTGGGCAGTAACTGCTGAGTTAGGCAAAGTTTAGTGGATTATATGAGCTTTTCATGAAAATAAAAGCGTTATTAATCACAGGATTGATGTCTATGACTGAGGCATTAGCCTTGTTTAAGAACTTTTAAACGGCATAGATAGTGAATAATTGTTATTTTGTTGGTTAATTTCGTTCTTTTTTAGTCATTTAGGTGTTTTTGTTTGATGAAGGTCATTATATTACGTTTTTTAATTACATTTTTACGGCACTCTTTGCTAGCATATTAGCTTATGATTAACTGAATTAACTTAACATGTTTGCTTTAGAGGCACGGATCCCTCGTTACGCATACGGACGGCAGAGAGCCTTAAAGAGGTTCTTATGGAAAATGTAAATTGGATTGAAATCCTAGGCTATGTAGCCTCGGTAATGGTAGCCATTTCTTTGATGATGAAAGACATCATCTTACTAAGATGGATCAACTTCGTCGGTTGTGGATTATTTGCAGCTTACGGTTATGCCATCGATGCCTGGCCAGTGGCTGGGATGAATGCTTTCGTTGCAGGCATAAACATCTATCACTTAGTGAAAATTTATCGTACAGGTAAGCCTGTTGCTGATGATGCTGAAGTAAAAGCATAAGCTGACTCAGAATAATCCTCGTTCGGGTGAAGGCGCCCAACGCATTAGCTTTCGAGACCCAAAGGGCCATTCATTGGCCCTTTTTTATGCCTGATATTCTTGATAATTTGCCGTGCATAACGTCATAAAAACTTCCCTTTTTTGTCATGTTAGCGTCATTGCCAAAGCTTAGCTTGATCAGTAAAGCCTTAAGGCCTATTGATAGCTCGCTTATCTCTTGTGACTTATTAAGCCATTGTAATCTTGTTACTAATTCAAGGTTTTTGGGTCATAAATACAGTGCTAAGACAGGGGTATAAGGATGCATGTATGTTGACAAGCTTAGATAAACGGCTTTTTTGTCATGTGCTTAATTCGAGTCGTTATTATGGTTTAACGCCGTTGGCGAGAAGTATCAGCCGCAGTGGTGATGGTCCAATTTATTTATGTTTTAGTCTGATTATATTGTTGTTTCATCCTCTAGGAACGGTTTTTTTCAATCAATTACTGTGTGGATTTCTCATCGAATTGCCCTTGTATTTATGCCTTAAACACAGCTTGCGCCGTCCAAGGCCGTGTCACGCCTTAGTTGAGCTGGAGTTTAGCTTTGAGCCAGCAGATAAATTCAGCTTACCTTCCGGACACACTGCAGCAGCGTTTATGGTGGCAAGTTTCATTGCGGTTGCTTTTCCTTTTTTTAGCCCTTGGGTGTTTATTTGGGCGGCGGGTGTAGGCTGGTCTCGTGTGGCGTTAGGGGTACATTACCCGTTAGATATTTTAGCAGGTATGGGGTTAGGGCTTGGCAGTGCTAGCTTAGGGCTGCTTTGGTTACAAGTTTAATATGGCCAACTAAAGGAAGGACTATGCGTATTTTGTATGGGGTACAAGGGACGGGCAATGGTCATATTAGCCGTGCGCGGGTGATGGCCAAGTCGCTGAAGAAGGCTGGCGTCACAGTGGATTTCTTGTTTTCAGGTCGGGTGGCAGAGCAGTATACAGACATGAGTTGTTTTGCTGATTACCGCGTTAATGAGGGGCTAACTTTTGTGACTGAACAGGGTAAAGTTAATATCGCTAAAACCCTTAAGCAAAATCTTGCCAGTCCTATTTTACAGCAAGTCAATGCCCTCGATTTATCTGAATACGACTTAGTGCTTAATGATTTTGAACCTATCTCAGCTTGGGCCGCTAAGCGCCAGCAAGTGCCCTCTATCGGGATCAGTCATCAGGCTGCGCTGTGCCACAATGTGCCTAAACAAGGGCTTACTTGGCTAGATGAGCTGCTGCTGAATCATTTTGCGCCGGTGGATATCGCTTTGGGCTGCCATTGGCACCACTTTGCTTGTCCTATTATGCCGCCCTTTGTTGATGTACAGCCTGCAAAGCGTGAGCATGGGCATCAGATATTAGTGTATCTTCCCTTTGAAGATGCTGATGAAGTGGCAGATTTTTTCACGCCTTTTGATGATTATCAGTTTTTGGTTTATCACAGGGCTAAACCCATCAAGCCACTGCCTGCTCACATTCAATGGCATGGTTTTAGTCGTCTTGGGTTTAAAGCGCACTTAGCTGAATGTGGCGGTGTGGTGGCCAATGCAGGGTTTGAGCTTAGCAGTGAAGCATTGACCTTAGGCAAAAAGCTTATGGTCAAGCCTTTGCAAGGGCAGTTTGAACAAGGGGCGAATGTCGCAGCGCTGGAATTGTTAGCCGCAGGGCAATCTATGACGGTATTTGATAGCGATAAACTCAGGCGCTGGCTTAAAGCCCCTGCTCCAAGCCCGATTAATTACCCGCAAACCGCAGATGACTTTGTGACTTGGCTAGCACAAGGAGATTGGCAACAGCCACAAGCGCTTTGTGAGCATTTGTGGTCCAAGGTTAATTTGCCTGACAACTGGAATTAGCAGGCTGAGTTTGCTTGTGAATAGCGTGATTTTTTAGATTAAAAACAAAAGGTTAGCTATTTTCGCTAACCTTTGTAATTCAGTTTATGAGTGTCGGCTGTGAAGAATTTCCAAGAGTTCATCTTCAAGTTCAAAGCGTGTTTCCAAAGACTGGGCAAGCTTAGATAAGTCCTTATCCAATTGATACAGGACTTGCTCATCATCGGCTTCAGTGTATTTGTCGTTAAAGTCTAAGGCTATATCTGTGGTATCGCTGATTTTTGGCAGCAAAGACTGCGCGACTGCGCGGCTTGACTCACCAAATTTCTCACAGGCAATAACCACTTGGTCATAGACTTCAAAATGCCCTTCGGATACATAATCAACTAATTGAGCACAGAAATTCTTCACCGTTTGAAATTGTGGTAGCTTCTTATCCGCACGGGTGTAAGGCGCTAATCCTGCGATCTTAAAGTATTGGATAAGTAGCATCCTGCGATTGTTAAGCCATTGATCGATAAGCTTGTTAGCTCCACCCCATTTCTGTTCGGCATGTTCCAGTTTCGTTAACATTATTGTTCTACTCAGTCGGCAACCTATCCATAACAACTAATGTATGGGAGAAAGCCCTGAGGGATCAACTGTTTTGTGAATATTTACCACTGCACCAACCAGATAAGGTGAATGTCGCTGTTTGTCATATTAAGCAGTATATGAAATAGCACCAATAAAAAAACCAGCAATGGCAAGCCATTGCTGGTCGAATGTAGTTCCTAAAGGCTCAATGTGTAGAGCTTCTTGATTGTTCTTGCTAGCGCAAACTTTTTATATCAAAGGGCTACCAAAGTCGCAACACATTTATCGTCAAGTCGTAGGTTATTCACACAAAAGCATTCATTATGTGATAACTCCGTGAGGTTTTGCACATTTCATCAACAAGTTTATACCCAGGGTTTGCCAACCCAGAATCACGTCTTGATCATAGAATACAGCTTTGACTCTGTGGTCTAGATCACACTCTATCGCGGCAGATAAATTTTCCAATGCTGGTGAGACTAATCGACAAAGTGCTAAACTAGCGCCCTGCAGAATTCATACAGTCTAGGAAAATAGCCAAATGGCAGAATTAAAAAATGATCGTTACCTACGCGCCCTGTTAAAACAGCCTGTTGATGCAACTCCCGTATGGATGATGCGCCAAGCTGGACGCTACTTACCAGAGTATAAGGCAACGCGTGCCCAGGCCGGCGATTTTATGTCTCTATGTCGCAATGCCGAGCTGGCTTGTGAAGTGACGCTGCAGCCTTTACGTCGTTACAAGTTAGATGCTGCCATTTTGTTTTCCGATATCTTGACTGTGCCAGATGCTATGGGCTTAGGTTTGTACTTCGAAACTGGCGAAGGCCCACGTTTTGAGCGCCCAACTGACACTATCGACGCCATTAAAAAGCTGTGTATTCCAGATCCAGAAGATGAATTAGGCTATGTGATGCGCGCTGTAAGCACAATTCGTCGGGAGCTAAAAGGTGAAGTGCCTTTGATTGGTTTCTCTGGTTCGCCTTGGACATTAGCCACTTATATGGTGGAAGGTGGTTCAAGCAAGACCTTTGAGAAAATCAAGAAGATGGCCTACGCGGAGCCTGCAGCCCTGCACATGTTGCTTGATAAACTTGCCGATTCAGTGATTTTATATTTGAACGCACAAGTCGCCAATGGCGCGCAGTCGCTCATGATATTTGACTCTTGGGGCGGCGCATTATCTCACCATGCATACCGTGAGTTTTCACTGCGTTATATGCAAAAAATCGTTGATGGCTTAACCCGTTTTGCCGATGGTCGCCAGGTACCTGTGACGTTATTCACTAAAGGCGGCGGTTTATGGCTTGAGTCTATGGCGGAAACTGGCTGTGATGCTTTAGGTCTAGATTGGACTGTGGATATTGGCGATGCTCGTCGCCGTGTCGGCGATAAAGTGGCTCTGCAAGGCAACATGGATCCTTCTATGTTATATGCAAGCCCTGAGCGTATCCATCAAGAAGTGGGTCAAATCCTCTCAAGCTACGGCAAGGGTACTGGTCATGTGTTTAACTTAGGTCATGGTATCCATCAGCATGTTGATCCAGAGCATGCTGGCGCCTTTATCAATTCAGTACATGAGTTGTCGCCCCAATACCATAAGTAGCTAGAAGTACCATAAGTAAAAAGTTACATATAGCAGCACCTTATTTAGCGTAAAAGCGAGCCTAGAGCTCGCTTTTTTATGCCTTAAATTTGTCATCAAGAATTAGTAAAGGTGTCATTTGTCCTCATTAATCTATGGGTTATACCAATCGTATTAATTATCTCTGCAAGATTTATTAATCAATACCAAGGACGACAAGATGCCCGTTAGTAAAATCAAACGTTCGCTTAAACCCGCCTTAGGTGTGGCTACATTATTACTGCTTATGCCGTTCACCTCAGCTTGTAATAGCGATAGTAACGCTAAAACGTCCACCGCAGCGCCCATTACAACACCAATAACTGCACCAATAACAACACCAGTGCAAACTTCCTCACTGGCTAGCACTATGGCCATTAACTCAGAAAAACCTGCCAGTGTTGGCCCAAGGCCGGCTTTTTTAGTGAATCAAATGCAAGATAGTGAATTAAAAATTCGCTTAGCCCAGTGCATTGGTGATGAAACTTACCGCAGCGACTTTGCTATCGGTCATCGGGGTGCTGCCATGCAGTTCCCAGAGCATACTCGTGAAGCTTACCAAGCGGCCATAGATACTGGCGCGGGTGTTGTAGAGTGCGACGTGACCTTTACCTCAGATAAAGCCTTGGTCTGTCGTCACTCTCAATGTGATTTAGCTACCACCACTAATATTTTAGCCATTCCAGAATTAGCCAATAAATGCAGCGTGCCCTTTAGCCCCGCAGATACGGCTAACGGAGTACCTGCATCGGCGAAATGTTGCACCAGTGACATAACTTTGGCTGATTTTAAGCGCCTTAAGGGCAAGATGGATGGCGCCAACTCGCAAGCCACGACCGTTGAAGCTTACATGCAAGGTACGCCAGATTGGCGCACGAATTTGTATTCAGGCAGCGGCACCTTAATGACCCATGCTGAGAGCATCATTATGTTTAAAGCGGCGGGCATTAAGATGACGCCAGAGCTTAAGTCTGCGGAGGTGGTGATGCCTTTTGATGGTTTTAGTCAGCAGGATTATGCCCAAAAAATGCTAGACGAATACACAGAGGCTAGTGTTGCTGCGACTGAAGTCTTGCCGCAATCTTTTAATTTAGAGGATGTTAAATATTGGATTGCTAACGCACCAGAATTCGCCGCGCAAGCTGTGTACTTAGATGACAGATATGATTTGGCTGATTTTAATCCACAAGACAGCAGCACTTGGTCACCGAGTATGAGTGAGCTTAGCAATGCTGGAGTGAAGATTATTGCACCGCCTCTCTGGGTTTTAGTAACCTTAGATGAGAATAAAAAATTAGTCCCTTCTGAGTATGCTAAAGCGGCGAAAGCTGCGCAACTTGAGATTATCGCTTGGACCTTAGAGCGCTCAGGTTTATTGACCCAAGGTGGTGGTTGGTATTACCAAAGCGTCACAGAGGCCATCAATGATGAAGGTGATGCCCTTGAGTTATTGCATGTCCTCACCACTGACGTTGGCGTGAAAGCCGTGTTCTCTGATTGGCCTGCCACAGTGGCTTTCTATGCTAATTGCATGGCTAAAAGCTAGCGCGGTCTGAAGTCATAGGTTTAGATCATTAGGCTGTGAATGACGAGATCTGGGGGCTGGTGACAAAGTGATAGCTTGAAGATTAGCTCAATACAGAGCCTGCTTATCGCAGGCTTTTTTGTCAGTGTTACATCAATCATATTTAGCACAAAAGTTTTGTGATCATAGCCGATTTCAAAGTGAAAAATTATGGGGTTGGTCACATATTTAGCTATTTAATAACAATGGCTTAAGCTGGGTGCGACAAAGTGTCGCAAACCATAACATTCATATTGAATGCTGGTTATGAAAGTGAATAATCACCTCAAAATAAAGCAGTAATAAAAATACCGAGGTGATGTGATGGGAAAGACCAACTTCAAATTAAGCTTATTAGCGGGCGCGTTAGTGATGGCGATGCAACCTAATGTTCAGGCTCAAGAGCAGCATAATTGCAGCAAGGATGAAAAGTGTAATGAGTATCTTGTGGTTACAGGGGACGTGATGCGTGAGCCTGTTAACGTGGTGAGCGACCCCAAAAAGCCACGCCTGCCACTGCCTGCGTTTGAAGGTTCAGGTTTTTTGAAAACCATTCCCGGTTTTAGTGTGACTCGTAAAGGCGGCATGGGCGGCGACCCCTCATTTCGCGGTATGGGAGGCTCACGTGTTGCGATAGTCGATGATGGCCAGCACGTATATGGCGCCTGTGGTGGCCGTATGGACCCACCAACGAACTACATCTACCCAGAATCCTATGATGAAATTACTGTGATAAAAGGCCCGCAAACGGTGAAATATGGCCCCGTGGGCTCGGCAGGCACAGTATTGTTTGAAAAAAATCGCCACCGCTTTACCGAGCGCGGCATTATGGGCCGCGCCAGCATCACTGGCGGCAGTTTTGAACGGAAAGACAGCATCATAGAATTTGTGGCGGGTAATGCCGATTATTACGTCGATTTTGACATGGACAGCTCCAGCAGCGATCACTACAAAGACGGTAACGACAATCCAGTGCAATCAAGCTATGACAGGGACAATTTTAAGGTGGCCTTGGGCTGGACACCGTCTGAAAATACTGTGATTGAATTCGCTGTGGGTCAGTCAGAAGGTGAGGCTGAATATGCAGACCGCTTAAACAAGGCACGCCAAATAGATAATGAAAGTTATACCTTGTTAGTGCAACATGATTTCGATTCAGAGCTATTAAAAAATATTGATTTTCAAGCCTATAGTAATGAAAACGATCACATCATGGATCAGTTTGATCGCGGCGTAAACATGGGGATGGATGTGATGCGCAGCACCAGTGGCGGGCATTTCTGGTTAGGCTTAACCCCTATGTTGAACTGGGATCTCACCGTGGGTGTTGATCATATGCAAAGCGATCATCAAGGCCGCGGCATCAATATGATGCAAGATAAAGGTCTGGATGATTTACTGCGCAAGCCATTTATGAAGAATATAGAATACGCCAACTGGGGCTTATTTGTTGAGTCTGTCTATCATCTTGAGTACAGCAAGGTATTTGCCGGGGTTCGTTATGACAACTGGGATACCGATCTCTATGTGGGTCAACAAGGTAATCGTACTGACGATGTATTTAGCGGTTACGCCCGTTATGAGTACCGTGATGGTTTCAGTCAATACTACGCCGGTGTGGGGCACGCTGAGCGGGTGCCTGATTACTGGGAAATCATGAAAACCAGTGCCAGCAATCCAATGCAAAAAGCTTTTGATCTTGAGCCTGAAGAAACTAATCAGCTGGATATCGGCTGGATTTACGATAATGGCTTAGTGTTTTCAAGCTCATTATTTTACGGTCAGTTAGATAACTACATCTTAGTGGACTCAACCGGCCCAATGACAGTGGCCCGTAACATAGATGCCACCTTGTACGGCGGTGAAGCCAGCATAGATTATGACTTTAACGACAATTGGTCGGCGCAAGTGACCTTAAGCTACACCTTAGGTGATAACGATACTGACAATGTGGACTTAGGCCAAGTGTCACCGCTTGAGTCTAAATTATCACTTAATTATCAAAAAGATGCCTGGGCTGCAGGACTCTTGTGGCGAGTGGTTGATGCTCAAAATAGAGTCACAGTCGGTCATGGCAACATAGTTGGCCAGGATTTAGCCGAGTCTAGTGGTTTTGGCACTGTTGCCATCAATGCTTCGTGGAATTATGACGATCATTTACGGTTAATTTTAGGGGTAGAAAACCTGTTTGATATCGCTTACGCCGAGCACATCAGTAAAGCGGCGGGTGGCAATGACTTACCTGGCAGTGAGCCTATGTTCCAAGTGAACGAATCAGGGCGTAACTTCTGGGCCAAATTAACCTATGAGTTTTAAGCGGCAAATAATTTGTGCTTAGTATATTTGCAAGGACGCAAAGCTTGCTCCTAGCTGGTGGGATGGGGTATCACACTTAAGCTAACTTCAATGACACTGACAAGGATGCCAGTGTCATTTTTTTTATTGTTTTATGAACACGACTTAGAAGGTGAGTGGTGAAAATGGATGATTCTAACAGTCTTTTTAACGAGTGCTTTTTCTGTGGCAGGCATAATTTTACTGGGTTGACGTAAGTAAGGTTGAAAATAGCCCAATGGCCGAGTTCACTGCATATTGAGGTTGTAAATTTTTCGTTAACTTATTGAGCAATAAAAAACCGGCTCAAATGGCCGGTTTTTAAACGTACTAAGTATCAGCTGCTGGTGTTGCACTACAGCTGATACTTAGTGGAAAAATGATACTTAAGCGAAAGCTTGCTGGAGCTGAGGCACCACTTGTTTCTTGCGGCTAAGTACGCCATCTAACCAGACTTTGCCATCGATAGTGGCTTTGCCGTAGGCTTTTTGGGTTAGCTCGCTGTCATCACTGATGACTAACATTTCTGAGCCTTCTTTCATAATGTCTGTGAGTAATAACAAGACACTATGACGCTTACCTTCTTGTTTGAGGGCGCGGATATCGGCTTCTAAATCGGCTTTGATGGCGTCAAATACCGATAAGTCGATAACTTCTAACTGACCAATACCGACTAAGTTGCCATTCATGTTGAAGTCTTTAAAGTCGCGCATCACTAAGTCGCGTGCTGGCGTGCCTTCAACGGCAGATTTCACCTTAAACATTTCCATGCCAAGTGCTTTAAAGTCTTCAATGCCGGCGATTTCAGCTAGTGCTTCGACGCAGCGAATGTCAGCTGTGGTGCAAGTTGGTGATTTAAAAATCACAGTGTCACTTAAAATGGCGCACATCATGATGCCCGCGATATCTGCTGGAATGTCGACTTTGTAGAAGTCATACATCATTTTGATGACGGTGTTGCTGCAACCGACTGGGCGGATCCAGCATTCAAGCGGCGTGGATGTGGTTAAATCACCTAGCTTGTGGTGATCCACAATACCCACAATTGTCGCCTCTGCTATATCATCAGGGGCTTGGGTGAGTTCAGAGTGGTCAACAATATAGACTTCTTCACCCGCGTAGCTTTCTTTGAACAGCGGCGCTTCAAAGCCAAAACGCTCAAGAATAAAAGCGGTTTCTGGCGATAACTCACCAAGACGGGCAGCAATGGCGGGCTCGTCGATTTGGTTTTTTAAGTAAGCTAGGGCGATGGCGCCACAGATTGAATCGGAATCAGGGATCTTGTGACCCACAACATACATCGGCATTGTAAACTCTCTCCTATAGATTTGGCTCGATTTTACCAAGTATTAAGCGAATTCGGAAATACTCAAAAATAACAACCGAATTTATTTATTGCTACAGCATGGTTGCTAAATGGCTAGCGCTGGCTTTGCGTTAGTCAATCTTGACTTTTACGACTACTTTTCGCACCGCAACGGGGTCGCAGCTGGTGCCTGGCATGTGCATGTCACCTGGGAAAAACAGCGCAAACATGCCGGTTTTTAAAGGAATAAAGGCAGCGTCGGCTTTGTTGGACTCATAGTCAAACTCGGCATAATCGTGTTTTTCAAAATAGGGTTTTGAGGGTGTTTGGTCTGCTAATGGCAAGTAGCCAAACTCTTCTTCACCGCTGACCACAAATTGCACATCAATATATTTTTGATGCACTTCAAAGGGTTCAACTTCCCTTGGCTTAGTGTGGTAATCATTGACTATGACAAAGATATTTTCGCCATCGAGTGGGTAGTTACCTACGGGCAACGGGCTGAAGTCAGTATTGGCAATATGCTTTAGCGCCACACTCAGTCTTGGGTGCAGGGCATGGTACAAGTGATGATTGGCTAACGTATCTACTATCATGGGAGGCTCGTGCTGATGGTTTGTGCAGATCATAACCTGAACGAAAAAAACAGGCCATCGATGATGGCCTGTTTTGGGGAAATACTCGTTGTGCTTAGCGCTTAGGTTAGCGCAATTTAGTAGGTATATTTAGCTTCTAGGTAATAGTAGCCACCATTAAAACCAAAGGGCGTATTGGTCAGCGGGTAGACGAAAATACCATTGAAGTTATTATCATCTGGGCGTTTTTCAGGGTAAGTGTCGAATAAGTTCTGCACCCCAGCGGTTAAGCTTAAATTATCTGTGGCCGCATAGTTTACCGACATGTCCATCACCCATTTATCATCGTAGGTGACATTTTCTTTGGAGTAACCCACAGTATATTCGCCAAAGTAGCTTAAGCGCACTGTACTTGTGAAATCCCCAAGGCTGTGAGTTAAGCCTATGTTGCCGGTGTGATTTGGGTTCGCCTGAGTCATGCGAGTCTGTTCTATATTATCAAACAGCTCTTCTTCTAGGCCATTAAGTAGATTCGGTAGATGAATGCTTTCGATTTCAGTGTCGTTATAGGCATAAGCTAGGCTTGCTTTTAAATCGCCATAATTGCCAATATCAAACTCTTGAGTCACAACCAAGTCAACACCACGGGTGCGGCTATCCACAGCATTAATGAAAAAGCGCGCTGCTTCAGCATTGGTTTGCGCTAAGAGAGCGGCAACCACTGGCGAGTCGCTCGGGGTTAATGAGCTTGAGAGCACAATTCTGTCTTCAATGGAGATTTGGTAGGCATCAATGGTGACGGCTAAGCCATCGTGATCGTTATAGACCAGACCCATACTGTAAGATTGTGAGATTTCAGGCTGTAATTTACCCACTTCAAGCGCTTGAGTGATAGGCGAGAAGTTGTTAAAAGTGCCGGACTCAGTCGGGACTAATTGGCCAGTGTTAGGGTCTGGATTAAACAAGGTAGAGATGTTGGTGAAATACAATTGTTGTACGCTTGGCGCCCTAAAGCCCGTATTGGTTGAGGCGCGCAGGCCCCAGTTATCATCTAGATCATAGCGGGCGGCAAGTTTCCAGCTGTTGTTACTGCCAAAATCTGAGTAATCTTCATAGCGCGCCGCGGCCGACCAGAAAAAATCTTCCGTGAGTTGGTTTTCAACTTCAGCATAAAGCCCAAGGTTTGATCTGTCTTCGTTGACTTGTGATTCTGGCGTAAAGCCGCCAAAGCCTTGGCTACCGCTACCAAAATAAGAATTGGCTTCACCGGCTTCGATTTGATAACCGTTCTCACGCCAGGCAACCCCTGTAGCTAATAGGATTTCTGAATCATTGGTAAAATTAAAATAGCGAGAGGCATCCAAGTTAAGGTTGGTTTCGCTGGTGGATAAAGTTCCCGCATTAAATTCTGTTTGGCTACTTGGGCCGATACTGGCATTTAAGGTGTTGACCACTCGGTATTCAAATTCGTTGCTGCCATGGCCAACAGAGGAGTCTAAGCTCCATTCGCCTAAGTTAAATTTATAACCCACGACTAAAGAGCTATCTGTGATGTCTGGATTTATCTGCGGCAAAAAGCCGTCTGGGTAAATTTCTACTAGATTACGAGAATCTAAAGCACGGCGGTAAAATGCCCCAGATTTCGTTTCTCGTTGGCTTATGCCGCCAAAGGCATACAACTGGCTTTCGTTTTCAAAATCAAAGCCTGAATTAATAAATAAGCCTAGGTTGTCGTATTCGGCATCACCAACGTGATGATTTTTACGATTAAATGTGAGCTCTCTTGGGTCTTCAGCGCCATTGGGTAGTTCAGGGTATTGCTGACGTGGATCAAGGCCCGCGCGGTTAGTGCTGTCTTTATGGTGTGCTTCTAACGACAAGTTAATAAAACCTGTTTCTAAAAAGTTGATCCCATGATTTAGCCCAAGGCGCCATTGCTCACCATCGCCTTCATAGGTTTGCCCTGCTTGAGCAGAGACAGTGCCGCCTTCATCGTAGTCCTTAAGTACCACGTTAATGACCCCAGCTATGGCATCAGAGCCATACTGCGCCGATGCGCCATCGCGAAGAATTTCAATGCGTTTTATCGCCGTCATCGGGATAGCATTCAAATCGACGTTAGATGAACCTTTGCCAAACGTACCGCCAAGATGCACTAATGCTGAGCCATGACGACGCTTGCCATTAACCAGCACTAAGGTGTGATCAGGTGACAGGCCGCGTAAGCTTGCTGGACGCACGGCATCTGAGCCATCGGTTACCGATGAAAATGGAAAACTGTAGCTTGGTGCTGCAAATTGCAGTGCACGGGCCGTTTCGGACATGCCAGTTGCCTGTAATTGCTCAGCTGTGATGATATCAACAGGGACCACGCTGTCGGTTTCTGTACGTAGCGCCATGCGAGAGCCAATGACTTGAATTTTCTCTACTCTGGGGACTTCTTCAGCTTGTGCTGCTGGTAACATAAACTGGGATGCGACTGCTGCGGCTATCAATGCTAAACGCATAAGACCTCTCTTACATTTCAATTGGTTAATCCTAAATTAATGAGGATATTAACAGCATTAAAATCAGGGCTATTAGTCAAGTTAGTGCTAACTCAGTTCACAATGAACTAAAAACACTGACAGGTTTGTTTAAATTCACTCGATGGCTTCAGTTGTTATCAGGCCTGCCGATAACTTGGCTGCTTGAAAGTGTAGGTGCCAGATGTGTATCTGGCAATCTTGGTGGCACAGTAGTGCACTGATTACATACTATATTTACTCGTTATATCTTGATGTTAAGGAAAACTTCTTGTCAGCACTCAGATTTATAGCAGGTCCCACAGCCTTTAAGGCGATAAGTGAACATGGCTTGACTCCAGACCTTTTTAATCAACTGCTTGCCGCATCTGGTGGCCCGAAATGGCTAGGTATTGCAGGACTTGATAAGTATCTATTTAGCGAGTTTTTTAAGAATAGAAAACAGCCTTTATATACCTTAGGCGCTTCATCAGGAGCCTGGCGGCTGGCGTGTCTGGCCCAGCAAGACCCCTTAGCGGCGTACCAAAGATTAGAGAAGTTTTATATCGGCCAGCGTTATGAAAGTAAGCCATCCCCTAGGGTTGTCAGTGAGCAAGTTGAAGCGATCATTCAGCAGATTTTAGGGCCACAAGGTGGGCAAGATATTGTCGATAACAGCATTATTCGCTCGCATTTTGTGGTGTGCCGCGCCAAACACCTTAATCGCAGCAATCACAGATTAGGTTTAGCGGCAGGCCTTGCTACCACTGCCATGACGAATATCATTAGCCGCCGCAGCTTAGGTTGGCATTTTGAGCGAGTGGTAGTGAGCCATCAAGACAGCGACTCTCCTTTTACTGCGCTTGAGGATTTGCCCACAAAGCAAGCCCTGCTTAATAAGCATAATCTCAGCCAAACCTTGTTGGCCAGTGGCTCAATTCCTTTGTTACTTGCGCCAGTTAAACATATTTCAGGACTGGCAGCGGGGCATTATTATGATGGTGGTTTAACCGATTATCACTTTGACTTACCTTTGCCAAAGGGGCTGACACTGTATCCGCACTTTTATCCTCACATGAGCCCAGGTTGGTTTGATAAGTCCTTAAGCTGGCGTAGGGCGAAAAACAATTACCATAATGCGTTGATTTTAGCGCCATCGAGGGAGCATATTGCGAACTTGCCCTATGGAAAAATCCCAGATAGAGAAGATTTTAGCGCCTTAAGCAGTGCCAGCAGAATGGCATATTGGCGTGAATCGGTGAAGTGGAGTGAGTCTCTGGCCGATGAATTTGCCAAGCTGCTTGCCAGTGGCAATATCATGCAGAAATTAGAGCGACTGTAAAAACTGTAATTGCGCCTGTAATAAATACTGTTTTGCCACTGTCTAGTTTGTATAGTAATTAAGCATTATATTGTATAGGTTTTAGGTTCGATAAAAACCTAACTGCTACACTGATATGACGATGAGTACGGAGAATACCACCTGTAATTAGGAGGTTGTTATGCAAACTACAGAAATGGCACTACTGGTTCAAGACGCTGTCTTGCTGCCCGATGGCCGTATTGAAGTGCGTATTGTTTCTCCAAGTCAGCTCACCATGATAGCCAATGTGCTCAGGGGGCAATATTCTTTAGCCTTTGCAGCGGCTAAAGCACACAGCCCTTTACCTTGCTATGTTACTGCCACCCAGTGCGATATTATTGATTTTAATCAGCTTGAAGATAACTCCTTGAGTATAGTGCTTGAAGGTCGCCAGAGGGTGAAGATATTGTCAGCGGCTCAGCAGCGCGATCAAGTATGGATCGCCAGAACGCTACCTTGTGCAAATTGGCGTAATGAGCCCATAGCGGGTGAATTCGAGATTATCAGCGCCGCCCTTGAGCAGTTTTATGAGGTAAATCCCGACTTATTGGGCTTATACACCCAGACTCACTTAGAAGATGCTACTTGGGTGAGCCAACGTTGGTTAGAAGTTTTGCCTATGTACAATAAAGACAAGTTAGTGTTAGTTGAGCAGCCAAATTGCCATAAGACCATGGACTTTGTGCTGCAACTGCTTAAATCTCACGTTCAGACTTAACGTTTACTCAGTATTGGACTGAATACTCATCACATTAATGATCCGAAAAGTCAGAGTGTCTGAGCTTTTCAATTCAAAACTCAGAAATAAGCGTCTGTGGTCTGCGCCCTTACGGCTTGAGTCAAAATTATCAGCTTGGTATTATAGCGGCCTATTTTAGCCGTTTTAAAACGCCAACTCTTTCTATGACAATCAATACCGCTCGCGCCGCCCAGCCCTCTTATGTGGTACTCCCAAAAACTGATCCGCTCCCTGTGACAGTGGCTGAATTTCTATTGCAGCATTTTTCACAAATCACCCCAGAGGTTTGGATGCAGCGCTTGAGGAAAGGTAAAGTGCATTGGAAAAATGGCGAGCTTATTGATGAGCACACGCCTTACCGTCCATTAGCGCGAGCATATTATTATCGCGAGGTGGCGGTGGAAACCAAAGTGCCATTTGAAGAGGTCATCTTGCATCAAGATGATAACGCCATTATTGCCTATAAACCGCATTTCTTACCCGTGACCCCAAGTGGCAACTATGTTAACGAGTGCCTAGTTCATAGGTTAAGGATTAAAACGGGTATTGATACCATAGCGCCAGCGCATCGATTAGATAAACACACTGCAGGTATTGTCTTGCTGACGACAAACCCTGAGGTTCGACATCAGTATCATAATTTGTTTATTGAAGGGAAAATCCGTAAAGATTATCACGCCTTAGCTCAATTGACGCCAGAGCTTAGCGCAGCCCATCAAGCAGGAAACCTAAATCTGCCAATAAGCTGGACGGTGAAAAATCGCCTCGGACCTGCAAGCCCCAGTTTTTTAACTCAGCTGGTGGAGGGCGAGCCCAATAGCCATTCAGAAATTCAATTGATTGCCATAAAAGCGGATATGGGCCTGTTTGTTTTGAGCCCTATTACGGGTAAAACTCATCAGCTTAGGGTGCATATGCAAAGCTTAGGTATGCCGTTAGTGAACGACAGTTTTTATCCTGAATTACAACCCAAAGGCCCTGAGGACTTTACTAAGCCGTTAAAACTATTAGCACAACGGCTTAGATTTATAGATCCAATATCAGGCGTTGTCCGCGACATTCAATGCCAAGGATTTAGCTTGGATTAATGGGGTTGAAAAAGCAGGTAATCGGCGGCTAACGTGATAAACAGTAGCATTCCAACCCAGTTGTTATTGAGGAAGGCTTTAAAGCAGGCGGGGCGGTCACGACTGAAAATAAGCTTTTGCTGGTAGCAGCTAAAGGCGATAAACCCTATTAAACCCAAACCATAGATGAGGCCACGTTCGGCGTTAAGTCCTGCCATAAAAAAGCACCCTAAGGCGGCAAGTTGAAATAGCCCTATCCATTGTCTGTCGAAACGGCCAAATAGAATCGCGGTGGATTTAATCCCGACTTTTAAGTCGTCGTCCCTATCGACCATGGCATACATGGTGTCGTAAGCCACAGTCCAGCACCAATTGGCAGCAAATAACCACCAAGCTTCAATAGGGACTTCACCTAGTTGTGCGGCGTAGGCCATAGGGATTGACCAACTCCAGACTATGCCAAGAAACATCTGCGGCATATTGGTTACCCGTTTCATAAACGGATACATTATGGTCAGTATGATCCCAACTACTGAGAGTTTTACCACCAGTGGATTGAGCAATAGCACTAAGCCAAAGGCAAGTAAGCCTAATAGCGCAAATAGGCTCAAGGCTTCTTTGCTGCTAATGGCTCCAGAGGCCAATGGCCTTTGTTTGGTACGCTCGACATGGGCATCAAGGTTACGGTCGGCATAATCATTAATGATACAGCCGCAAGCACGCATGATGACCACACCTAAGATGAATATAAGCAACACTTTTACGTCGGGCATCCCTTTAGCGGCAAAGAGCAGCGCCATCAAGCAGGGCCACAATAGCAATAAGGTGCCAATGGGCCTGTCGATGCGAGACAACTGGGCATAAAGTGTTAATTTATATTTTATGCCTTGTTGAGTCAGTGCTGTCATATCACTCCTTGAAATCATGCTCATAGCTGCCAATGGGTAAGCGTAAAACGGTAACTTTATTGCAAATAAACAGATTACTGATGTTTGATTGCGGATTAGCAGGCTTCAAGTTTAGCCAGTGAGACTAGTAACCACTTACTGCCAAACTCTTTGAAGTCCACTTGGACTCTGGCCTTGTCACCCATGCCCTCGAAGCTTGTGATGGCGCCTGGGCCAAATTTAAAGTGAGTGACCATTTGGCCGATTTTAAAGCCAGTATCATTGGCCATGGTGGCCCTGGGTTTAACGATTTTTGCATTCATAGTAGGGGTTGATACCTTAGCTCGTAAGCGAATTTCCTCCACAAATTTAGCGGGGATTTCACCAATAAAGCGTGATGGGCTGGCGTAATCTTCACGGCCATAGATACGCCTTGATTCGGCGTAGCTGATGGTGAGCTTTTCCATAGCGCGAGTCATACCTACATAACAAAGACGGCGCTCTTCATCGAGTCTATCACCCTCGTCCAGCGCCATTTTACTTGGGAATATCCCCTCTTCGACGCCAGACATAAATACCATAGGGAACTCGAGTCCCTTGGCAGAATGAAGCGTCATTAATTGTACTGCATCTGTAAACGCATCGGCTTGACCTTCACCGGCTTCTAAGGCCGCGTGGGACAAGAAGGCATTGAGCTCGCCCATGTCTTCAAGTTCTTCTGGCATTTCAAAGCTGCGCGCCGCCGTCACGAGTTCGTTTAAGTTCTCGATCCTAGATTGGGCTTTCTCGCCTTTTTCGGCTTGATACATGCTTCTAAGGCCAGAAGTATTCACTACAGTATCGACCATAGTGAACAGCTGCATTGCTTCTGTGTCGACTTTAAGGTCAACGATTAAGTCCATAAAGCCGCGCACCGCATTGGCCGCACGACCCGCTAAGACTTTCTCTTCCAACAAACGTAAACTCGCTTGCCATAGGGTGAGCTGGTGTTGTCTGGCGGTGGTGCGCATAATATCTAAGGTGCGATCACCAATCCCGCGGGTGGGGGTGTTAACGATACGCTCAAAGGCTGCATCATCATTATGATTATTGATAAGACGCATGTAACCCATGGCGTCTTTGATTTCTTGGCGCTCGAAGAAGCGCAGACCACCATAAATACGGTAAGCCATGCCCTTGTGTAAGAAAGCTTCTTCCAATACCCGAGACTGGGCATTTGAACGGTAGAGAATAGCACAATCAGTTAAGGCGCCGCCTTTTTCTTGCCAGTCTTGGATACGGCTAACGATATAACGGGCCTCGTCCATTTCATTAAAGGCACAATAAATGGAAATGGGTTCGCCGTCTTTATCTTCGGTCCAGAGTTTTTTGCCTAACCTGTCTGGGTTATTGGCAATTAATTCGTTGGATGCATTAAGAATATTGGCGCTAGAACGGTAATTTTGTTCCAAGCGTATGGTGCTAGAACCTGGAAAGTCTTGTAGGAACTTGTGTAGATTTTCAACCTGAGCCCCGCGCCAGCCGTAGATGGACTGATCGTCATCACCCACTATCATCACATTGGCACTGTTACCGGCCAATACACGGATCCACGCGTACTGGATGGCGTTAGTGTCTTGGAATTCGTCCACTAAGATGTGTTTGAAGCGTTCTTGGTAGTGTGCCAGTAAATGGGGTTTATTGAGCCACAGCTCGTGGGCACGCAAGAGGATTTCAGCAAAGTCTACTAAGCCCGCGCGATCGCAAGATTCTTGGTAAACTTTATAGATATTTAGCAGGTTTTGCTCAATGGGGAAACCGCCAGCATCGATATGCTTAGGGCGCAGTCCTTGGTCTTTCTTGCCATTGATGTAGCCTTGGGCTTGACGAGGAGGATATTGTTTTTCGTCGAGGTTTAGGCTTTTTAAAATGCGCTTAAGTAAGCGAAGCTGATCGTCAGAGTCGATTATTTGAAAGCTTTGGGGCAGGTTAGCATCTTGGAAATGGGTCCGCAGTAGACGGTGGGCTAGGCCATGGAAGGTGCCTATCCACATGCGGCCCATGTTAGAGCCTGCCACTTTTTCAACGCGCTCGCGCATTTCTGCAGCGGCTTTATTGGTGAAGGTCACGGCTAAGATGGAGTAGGGGCTTTGCTGTTCAACCTGCATTAACCAAGCAATTCTATGGGTTAATACACGGGTTTTACCACTGCCTGCGCCAGCGAGCACTAACATGTTCGATAGTGGTGCGCCTACGGCTTCACGCTGTTTATCATTTAAGCCGTCTAGTAATCTTGATACGTCCATTAACCCTCCCAAAAATCAAGGGAGTATTATAGCAAGAGCTAGGGGAAAAAGAGAGGTTTAGCTGGCTTCATCAAATTTTGAATTGATAAGACTGCAGATGGCATCGAGTGCCGCCTGTGCATCTTTGCCTTGGGCGACGATAGTGATTTCCTTACCCATGGCGCTTTCGAGCATTAAAAGCCCAAGCACACTGGCGGCGCTGGCTTGCTTATCACCCTGAAACAAACTGATCTCAGCCTCAAATTCAGATGCTAAAACAGCAAGCTTAGTGGCCGCTCTGGCATGAAGACCTAGCTTGTTGACTATGGTTATCTTGCGTTCGAGTCTAGGCATAGCGTAATTTCCCTGCTGGCATTAGGCTTTGACGTCGCCTAATTCACGATGACGCGCGTTGACCACATGTTTGCCATTGGCAAAGCGTTTGGCGAGCTGATCGGCAATGTAGACGGATCTGTGCTGGCCCCCAGTGCAACCTATAGCTATGGTCAAGTAACTGCGATTATTGCGCTCAAGATGCGGCATCCAGGTTTCAAATAGGTTTTCAATCTGCCAAATTAATTTATGCACCAGCGGCTGGCGGGCTAAAAACTCTTGTACGGGGATATCGAGACCTGTTAGTGGGCGCAGCTCGGCTTCCCAATGAGGATTAGGTAAGAAGCGCACATCAAACATAAAGTCGGCTTCAGTGGGCATACCATGCTTAAAGCCGAAGGATTCAATATTGATCACTAATTCTTTATCGACACTGCCGAGCAATATTTGTCTGACTTGATCGCTAAGCTCATAGACATTAAGCATTGATGTATCTATATGATGGTCAACCATTTTAGCGATAGGCTCGAGTAGCCTGCCTTCGAGCTTAATGGCATCTTGCAGTGATGTTTGGCTTCGGGATAGTGGGTGCAGCCTACGGGTTTCACTGTAGCGTTTAAGCAACACCTTATCACTTGAATTTAAGAAGAAACTGGTGATTTCTGTTTCGGGAGGCAGTAGGGCCAATTGCTGTTCGAGTACCTTTCCTTGCTCAGCAATATTGCGCACATCGACACTAATGGCCACTAAGTCATTGCTGCTCTTTAGTTGTGCTAATAGGCTGCCAATTAATGCCAATGGTAGATTGTCGACACAATAATAACCTAGGTCTTCTAATACCCTAAGAGCGACGGATTTCCCTGAGCCTGAGCGCCCTGATACGATCACGAGTTTCATTAGGTTATCACCTGGTAAAGTTCGGCTGCATTTTGCGCTTTGCGCAGTTGTTTTAAAATTTGTTTGTCTGAAAGCTTTTCTGCCATAGCTGCTAAGGTGCTTAAATGCTGCTTGCATTGATCCTCTGGCACTAATAAAGCAAACAAGATATCCACCGGCTGTTTATCAATGGCATCGAATGCTATGGGGTCATCGCATTTGATAAATACACCGATAGGCTGGCTGATATTGTCTAAACGGCCATGGGGTATTGCAATGCCATTGCCAATTCCTGTACTGCCCATTTTTTCTCTGGCCACTAGACTTTCGAATACTGCTTGCGCAGAAAGGGTAGGGTACTGGGCAGCAACAAGCTCGCTGATGAGTTCCAGTACCTTTTTCTTACTGCCCGGTGTGGCACAGCTGGTGCATTCCTGCTGTAATATGCTACAAAGTTCCATTGTTAGTGTTTTATTAACTTCTCTTTGTGTTTAATGACTTGACGATCGAGCTTATCGATCAGTATGTCTATGGCTGCGTACATATCTGTGTGTTCTGATGTCGCGAACACTTCCGCTCCGCTTAAGCTAATTTTTGCTTCGACAATTTGTTGTAATTTCACAACATTTAGCACCACGTTGATATTATTGATCTGATCGTAATGGCGTTCAAGCTTTGAAAATTTGCTGGTAATGTACTCCCGCAGTGATTCAGTGATCTCCACATGGTGCCCTGTTAGGTTTATTTGCATAACACATCCTCCAATAGCCCGTAGGTTATAAACTCTTACGTTGGTTTGAGGGGGGAATGAGCATTGCTTCACGATATTTCGCTATCGTACGACGGGCTACATTGATCCCCTGTTCCGCCAGAAGTTGGGCCATTTTACTGTCGCTTAATGGTTTTTTCTGGTTTTCTGCGGCAACCAGCTTTTTAATGAAAGCGCGGATTGCGGTAGACGAGCACTCACCACCATCATCGGTACTTACGTGGCTTGAGAAGAAATATTTAAGCTCGAACAAGCCTTTGGGGGTGTGCATGTATTTTTGCGTTGTCACGCGAGAAATGGTCGATTCGTGCATTTCTACGGCTTCAGCTATGTCGTTGAGTACCATAGGTTTCATGGCTTCTTCACCGAACTCAAAAAAGCCTTGTTGGTATTGAACAATACAATTAGCCACTTTGAGTAGGGTATCGTTACGGCTCTCTAAGCTCTTAATAAACCATTTGGCTTCTTGTAAGTTACCACGAATAAATTGAGTGTCGACCTGGCTCTTGCTGCTGCGAGCCATGGCGGCATATTGCTGATTAACACTGATTTTTGGCATGCAATCAGGGTTGAGTTCTACCACCCAGCGACCACTTTTTTTGAATACAGTCACATCGGGGATCACGTATTCGTCTTCATTATGGGCAATGATAAGCCCAGGTCGTGGATTGAGTGATTGTATTAAGCTGATGGCGTCTCTGAGATCGTCTTCTTTAAGGCGTGTCTTACGCATTAATAGCCTGAAATCACGACCTGCAATTAAATCTAAATGCTCGTCTATTAACATACGTGCATTGTCTAAGTGGGGCACATCAGTGGCATATTGCGCCAGCTGGATCAATAAGCATTCCCGTAAATCCCTAGCGGCTATGCCCACAGGGTCAAAATGCTGTACCCGCTTGAGTACTGCTTCTACTTCATCAAGCTCAACATCGCTATTGCCCATGGCTTCGAGGATATCTTCGGTAGACTGAGTGAGATATCCACGTTCATCGATGGCATCGATAATCGCGGTGGCGATGGCGCGGTCAGTTTCTGAAAATGGGGTGAGGTTTTTTTGCCACTCAAGATGCTCGTATAAGCCCTCAGTGGTCTCGCCTTGAAAGGGCATATCATCGAAACCTCCACCACTTGCTGAGCCTGAGTTTGGCGCTGCAGTAAAGACCTCATCCCAGGTGGTGTCCATGGGTAATTCATCAGGCATGGACTCTTGTGTCAGGGATTCGGCGGTGTCAACGGATGAGGTATCCTTCTCGACACTAACTTGGCTGTTGTCGCTAAAGTCTGTGTCGCCTTGGATATCATCTTTTTTGGCTGGTTTTTCGAGGGAAAATTCGTCTTCTAGTTCCAATAATGGATTGGATTCAAGGGCTTGTTGAATTTCTTGCTGTAGCTCCAATGAAGAAAGTTGCAACAGACGAATAGCCTGTTGCAGCTGTGGGGTCATAGTTAGATGTTGACCCATTTTAAGTTGGAGTGACGCTTTCATTTACCGCTTATCCCTAGTGTCTATTCCATGAGTGTGACAGATTTTGCTGGAGCATTATCTGTGCCCCTGAAGGTTATTCTGATCAACTATAGCTTGAATTGTTCGCCTAAGTACACTGTCCGAACCTGCTGATTATTTAAGATTTCAGCTGGCGTGCCTTCGGCAATTAAATTGCCATGACTAACGATATAAGCTCGCTCACAAACGTCTAATGTTTCCCTGACGTTATGATCGGTAATTAATACCCCAAGACCGCGACTCTTGAGTTGTTGAATTATTTTTTTTATATCTATCACAGAGATAGGATCAACACCAGCAAAAGGCTCATCCAGAAGAATAAACTGAGGATCGGCGGCTAAGGCTCTGGCAATTTCAACGCGGCGGCGCTCACCACCAGATAATGACATGCCTTGGCTGTCACGAATATGGGTAATGTGAAATTCTTCTAACAAATGCTCGAGTTGCTCTTCACGCTCATCATTTGATAGCTTTTTGCGAGTTTGCAATACGGCCATAATGTTATCTCTGACCGTAAGTTTGCGAAAAATACTGGCTTCTTGTGGCAAGTAGCCAATACCTTTACGTGCCCGTAAATGCATAGGGTCAGCGGTGAGGTCGTCATCATCAATTAGAATGCGACCCTTGTCGCTCTTAACTAAACCTACCACCATATAAAAGGTGGTGGTTTTTCCAGCACCATTGGGGCCCAGTAGGCCAACAATTTGCCCAGTACTAACTGATAGACTGACGTCTTTAACGACTTGACGGTTCTTGTAACTTTTTGCAAGATTTTCAGCAGTTAACTTAGATTGGATCATTGCTCATCCTGCTTTTTAACTGGAATTTCAGGCAGGCTGGGTTTGACATTGCTGTCCTGATAATTTTCAGGCTGAATAATGGTGATAACCCTGTCTTGACCTTTACCTGTACTCTCAGCGAGTAGCTGCTGCTCTTTAATGTTATAGCGAATGCTGTTGCCTGTGACTTGGTTACCAGCTTGATCCAACTTAGCTTCGCCAGTCAGAGTCAAGGTGCGGGAGGCAAGATCGTAGCGAATTTCTTTGGCACTGGCGGTACCTATACTGCCATCATCGAGTTCTTGGCTAAAGGTGGCTGGATTACCTATGGCCAACATGACCTTGCTCGGGCTTTTACTAGTGCTGAATGCTCGCAGCTCATCGGCATGAATGTTAATTGTACCTTGGACCACTTTTACTGGGCCAAAGAAGATAATTTGGTTGTTCTTGATGTCGGCTTTTTGGCTCACAGCTTCAACTTTTAGCTCTTGCTGTAAATCGCCTTGCTTAGCGATAGCGCCATGGCTGGTTGCCAATAATAGGCCTATCAAGAATATGTTACTTTGCTTCATATGTTCCTTCTACCTGACTAAGTAAGGTCAATTCTTCTGCTTCTAGGTCAGCATAAAGGCCTAAGCCTTGAATAATAAAGTCTTTACCTTTGACATATAGCATGTCATCGGAAGTCATTATCATGGTATTCATGTCGAATGCCAATGATTGAGTTGAGATTGATTGTACTGGCTCTTCGATGTTAATAGCATCAATTATTACATTGTTCTCTAAAAGCATTTTGCCAGTTTGCTTGTTTAACTTGCCTTGACTGGCTTGTAACTGCCACTGAGCCTTGCCTGACTCTGGATAAATTAAATATACTGGCTCAGTGAAGTGGGTCACTTGAGTCGACTCATAGTGCTCCATGTGCCTAGCCATGACCTTGCTCACTAATAAGCCTTGTTTATCAAATTCGGCGCTGCGTAGTTCATCGGCGGTAAATGCCGGTCTTTCGATCACATCAACCTGAATTTGCTCCATCGCGCTGCGCTTTAGCTGTACTTGCCAGTACAAGAATAGTGAAGCACTGAAGAAGGCGATAATGGCTAAGGTGACGCGATTCATATACTCATACCGTGAGCTGTGTTGAACTTATCTTGGCTTACTAGTAGTAAATCCGCCAGTTCTCTAAGTGCGCCGTGCCCGCCATTAATTTGAGTCACCATGTGAGCGTGTTGCTTAACATAAGGGTGGCCATCGGCAACACAAACTGCAAGACCGACCGCCTTCATCACTGGCAAATCCACCATATCATCGCCTATGTAGGCAACTTCATCGGCACTGACGTTGTAATGTTTCATTAAGGCGTTAAATGGCACAAATTTATCGTCGATACCTTGATAAATCTCGCTGATCCCAAGGGCTGTCATGCGGTTTTCAACAATTTTAGATTTACGCCCGGTAATCACAGCGACCGCAAAGCCACTGGTTAAGAGTGAGCGCACGCCATAACCATCACGAGTATGAAAAGCTTTGAGTTCTTCGCCATCGTTGCCCATATAAATACGGCCATCGGAAAACACCCCATCTACATCACAGATGAGCAATTTAATTTTTTGCGCTTTTTGCCATACTAGATCTGAAACTGGACCGTATAAACCTGGCTGTGACATGTTAAATAACTCCTGCTTTTACCATATCGAGCATATTTAATGCGCCAATTGGCTGTTGCTGATTGTTGACCACAATAAGGCCATTAATATTCTTACTTTCCATCACTTGTAGCGCCTGAGCGGCCAATATACCTTCAGTGATGGTGACACAATTCTTGGTCATGACGTGTTCGATAGGCGTGGTGCGAAGGTTAACTTCGGCATCTATGACTCGGCGTAAATCGCCATCGGTAAAAATACCCACTAAGGCATTATTCTTATCAACCACAGCTGTCATGCCTAAGCCTTTTTTGGAGATTTCATACAAGGCTTCAGTGATGCAAATATCATGAGACACACAAGGTAGTCTGTCACCTTGGTGCATCACATCGCTGACTTTTAATAATAATTTACGCCCTAATGAACCGCCTGGGTGGGACAGCGCAAAATCGTCTTGAGTAAACCCTTTGGCTTGCAGTAATGCGACTGCTAGAGCATCGCCCATCACTAAGGTTGCTGTTGTGCTTGAGGTGGGGGCTAAGCCAAGAGGGCAGGCTTCTTCAGGCACTTCTATGCACAAATGTATCTTGGCAAACTTTGCCATGTTCGACTCAGGTTTGCCGGTGACAGCGATAACAGGCAAGCCCATGCGTTGAATAACCGGCAGTAATGTGAGAATTTCACTGGACTCACCTGAGTTTGAAATGGCGAGAATAATATCTTCTTTAGCAAGCGCACCTAGATCGCCATGACTGGCTTCACCTGGGTGGACGAAAAATGCTGGCGTTCCCGTACTGGCTAACGTTGCCGATATTTTATTACCTATATGACCGGACTTTCCCATCCCCATGACGATGACTTTACCTTTGCACTGCAAGATCAATTCACAAGCCTGACTAAATGCATCGGAATCAACAAACTGATAGAGGTGATCTAGGGCTGACTTCTCTATATCAATGACTTTACAGCCCCATTGGCGCCACTGGTTTTGATTGACCATATTGCTCTCTTCGTTTGCTAAAGGGTGAATAAACACATTGCAAATAATGGGTTTATTAAAATTAGTTCGCGCTAAAAATAACGACCTGGTAAACGATAAAGGTCAGTAGTAACACTGCCCCGTGCCAGCGTGTGAGTTGCTTCTTGGCGCCGCTAGATAATACTAATATGGCTAAGGCGCAGCTAGTGGCTAATACCATATAAAAATCTCGGCTGCTGGCCTGAGCATCGACTTCACCGGGTGCAATTAAGCCTGGCAGAGCCATAACCGCTAAAATATTAAAAATATTGGATCCAACGATATTACCTATGGCAAGGTCGTGTTCTTTCTTCATTACGCCCGCCACGCAGGCTGCCAACTCAGGCAGGCTAGTGCCCACAGCAATAATGGTTAACCCGATAACAAGATCAGATAAACCAAATGTTTTCGCAATGCCTACCGCGCCATCGACCATCCAATCGGCCGATAATGGCAAGAGTACCATGCCAACCAGTATCCAGAATATGGCGCGCCATGTGGGTACGCCGGTAGGTATTTCAGCTTCTGACTCATCGGTGAGTGCATCTGGCGTTTTATTGCTTAGAGCCTGATAAATTAAGTAGCCCATGAGCGCAAAAAATGCGCTGAGTAAAATCCAGCCATCTGTACGGCTAAGGATACCATCATGGAGTAAGTAGCCTGCTAATACTGTGGCGGCTATCATAAGTGGGATTTCGCGTTTAAGGGTCTCAGAGGTGACAGATAAAGCGCCTAATAAAGCAGTAATACCTAATATTAGGGTAATGTTGGCGACATTCGAGCCAAGCACATTGCCAATGGCCGTGTCACTCATGCCTTCCATTGATGCAGTGGCTGCGACAAACATTTCTGGTGCTGAGCTGCCCATGGCAACTATGGTTAAACCTATTAGCATAGGCGGCAAGCCAAGGTTGCGTGCAAAAGCTGCGGCCCCATAGACGAAGCGATCTGCGCTCCAGACTAAAACGGCTAAACCTATCACTAAAAATAAAATGTTAACTAGCATGGGATTCTCATTTGTCTACAGTCGGGAACATTTTCGCTGGATTTAACTCAAATTGAAAGTCTCCGGCTCAATTGATGTGAGATTCTACACTCCTCACGGGATTTGGTTGTAGCTTTAGCAACAATTACGTACAATTCCTTTCTTAAATTTATTGCTAGGAAGGCTATCATCACCTCACCCTTCATGTCTGAGATAACCATGTCTAACAACCCAACATCTTTGGTTGAAATTAAAAACCTCAGTTTTAGTCGCGGTTCTCGTGTGATATACGAGGACATTTCACTAAGCATACCTAAAGGTAAAGTCACTGCCATCATGGGTCCAAGTGGCATAGGTAAAACCACTTTATTGAAATTAATTGGTGGTCAGTTGACTCCTGACAGCGGCCAAGTGTTGTTTGATGGCCATGACGTGCACCAATTAGCGCGCGGTGAATTATTTAATTTACGTAAGCGCATGAGCATGTTGTTTCAAAGTGGTGCGCTGTTTACTGATATGAATGTCTTCGATAACGTAGCGTTTGCCCTGCGTGAACATTCGGGGTTACCTGAAGACATTATTCACAAAATAGTGATTATGAAGTTGCAAGCTGTGGGCCTTAGAGGCGCCGCTTACATGATGCCTAATGAGCTTTCTGGCGGTATGCAGCGTCGTGCAGCTCTGGCCCGGGCTATCGCGCTGGAACCTGAAATGGTGATGTACGATGAGCCTTTTGCCGGCCAAGATCCCATTTCCATGGGCATGCTGGTAAAACTTATCAGACAACTGTCAGATTCATTGAAATTGACCTCTATTGTGGTGTCTCATGATGTGGATGAAGTATTAGGTATTGCTGACTATGTGTATGTGGTTGCTGATAAGCGAGTGGTTGCTCATGGTACACCTGAGCAATTAAAGCAGTCTGATAATCCACAATTAGTGCAGTTTATTCAGGGAGCACCAGATGGGCCGGTTCCCTTCCATTATCCAGCGGGTAATTATCAACAGGAGCTGATGCGTGGATAAGATGAGTCAATTACTCAATCAAATCGCCTTAATCGGCCAAAGTGCAATCGCCTTTATGCGTGGCTTTGGTAAAGCGGGTTTGATGCTATGGGGGGCGCTGTTTCATCTCCCGAATGTGCGCAAAGGTGGGCCGTTACTGCTGAAGCAAATTTATGTGCTCGGCGTACGTTCGATGATCATTATCATAGTGTCGGGTTTATTTATCGGCATGGTGATGGCGCTGCAAGGTTACAATGTGTTAGTGGGATTTGGCACTGAAGAAAGCTTAGGCCCTATGGTGGCGCTGAGTTTGCTGCGGGAGCTTGGACCTGTGGTTACTGCCTTATTGTTTGCCGGTCGCGCAGGGTCTGCGTTAACCGCTGAAATAGGATTAATGAAGTCAACCGAGCAGTTATCTAGCCTTGAAATGATGGCAATTGACCCATTAAGGCAAGTGATAGCGCCGCGTTTTTGGGCGGGTGTCATTAGCATGCCGTTATTGGCTGTGATGTTTAGCCTAGTGGGCATTTATGGTGGTCATATAGTTGGGGTGGAATGGAAAGGCATTGATAGTGGCACTTTTTGGTCTATTCTGCAGGCTTCCATTGAATGGCGTCAGGATATCGTTAACTGTGTTATTAAAAGCACAGTATTTGCGGTAGTCGTCACTTGGATTGCCCTCTATCGAGGCTATGAAGTGAACCCAAATCCTGAAGGAATTAGCCGTGCTACCACTTCAACCGTGGTGCAGGCAAGCTTAGCGGTACTTGGATTGGACTTCTTGCTAACTGCGATTATGTTTGGCCAGTAAAGCGTTTGGTGTGTGAGTGAAGATATCGGTGTAGTTAAGCCGCAGAATTTTATAATAGATAACTTAATATATGAGTGGTTTTAAATTATGTTAACACGGAAAATCGAGCTATTAGTGGGTATGTTTTTGCTCTCTGGATTGGTAGCCTTCTGTTTGTTAGTCTTTAGCGTAGCGAATGTAAAAATTAACGCTGACGATAACAGCTACATCTTAGTTGCCGAGTTTAATAATATTGGTGGCTTAAAAGTACGCTCGCCAGTAAAAGTGGGGGGGGTTGTGGTTGGCCGAGTCACAGACATTAGTTTAGATTCAGATAAGTTGGTGCCAATCGTGACACTGGCCATGGATAAGCGTTTCAATCAGTTTCCTGAAACCAGTAGCTTATCGATTCAAACCGCAGGGTTATTAGGTGAGCAGTTTTTGGGCTTAACACCTGGGTTTGTTGATGATGATATTGCCATGCTTGGTGATGGTGATAAAATTCAAGACACACGTTCAGCTTTGATTTTAGAAGATTTAATCGGTCAGTTACTCTATAGCATGTCCTCAAAAGATAAATAATAGGAGCAGGTGCAATGAAAACTCGTTTAGGCGGTCTTTTTACTGGTTTAATCATGTTGTTAGGTGTGCAGTCATTGGCCATGGCCGATGAGGTTAATACTACAGATCCTTACCTCTTGATTGAGCAAGCCGCCAATATTACCTTTGCACGCTTTCGAGCAGATAAAGCCCTTATTGATGCTGATTTGAATCATTTAAAGGTTATAGTCAAAGAAGAGTTAATGCCCTACGTGGATTACAAATATGCCGCCTATAAAGTCATGGGTCAATATTTGCGAGACACTAGTGTTGATCAGCGTGAGCGTTTTGTTACGGCTTTTGAAGGCTATTTAGTCGCGACTTATGCTCAAGCATTCACCCAATATACAGATCAAAAAGTGGTTTACGATCCTGGTACTGATTTCAGCAAAGAAAAAATGGTTGAAGTGAATGTGCAAATTATTGAAGAAGGTCGTCCACCGATTAAAATTCTCTTTAAAGTACGCCGTCTTAAAGATAATTCTTGGAAGGCATTTGATTTAGTTGCTGAAGGCATAAGCTTATTGGCATCTAAACAGTCAGAGATTTCTAATTTGATCCGTAAAGACGGTATAGATGCCGTTATTGTGCTATTGAATGAGAAGACTCAAGAAAGAATTGATCGTAAAGCGGGAGCTGATGCCCCGTGATTGAATTTATTCAACAAGGTGAAGCCTGTGCTATCCAAGGGTCATTAAGTCAGCAGCAGGTGATTGAGCTCTGGTCTAAAAGGCGCAAATTATTTAGCCCAAGTACCCAAGTATTAGATTTGTCTGGCATCACCTATGTAGACAGTGCTGGAGTTGCGCTGTTGCTCGAATTAGCGCACTTGTCTCATAAAGGTTCGCCGAAGCGTCAATCGCCAAGGATGTTTATCAAGCCTAGCAAGCCGCTTAGTAAGATGATTGAGCTTTATGATTTAGAGGTTTTTGTGCAGTAGTGCTATTGGCTAGCGCTTGTAACTCAATGACCCCCTAGTGATTAGTATTAAAGGTAAAAGATTTTATGGATTGCAAACAGATAGAACAGATTTTAATTGACGCTTTAGGGCTTGAAGAAGCCCATGCCAGTTCAGATGGCAGCCATTACAAAGTGGTTGCTGTGGGTGAGTGCTTCGATGGCATGAGTAGAGTGAAGCAGCAGCAAGCGATTTATGGACCGTTAAACGAGTACATTGCCAGTGGTGCATTACACGCACTGACAATCAAAACATTTACGCCGACCCAGTGGAAGCGTGAAAAAATTTTTAACATGTAAGCCTAGAGAAACAGTGTGGATAAATTAACGATTCAAGCCAGCAAGCCTTTAACTGGCAGTGTAGTGATCTCTGGCGCTAAAAATGCCGCATTACCTATATTAATGGCCGGCGTACTCGCCGAAACAGACTTTGTATTATCTAACGTACCTGAGCTTAGGGATGTCAGCACCAGCTGTAAATTGCTACGCTGTTTAGGTGCAGAAGTTGATGAGCTAGGTGGTGGTCGCATTCGTATTTCAACCACTAATTTGAATGAGTTTTGCGCTCCATATGACTTAGTCAAAACCATGCGTGCTTCTATTTTGATCTTAGGGCCATTATTAGCCCGCTTTGGCACTGCAGATGTATCTTTGCCTGGTGGCTGTGCCATAGGTGCACGTCCGGTAAACCTGCATTTGCAAGGTTTGGAGCAAATGGGCGCTAAAATCGAAGTTAAAGAAGGTTATATCAAAGCCAGAGTCGATGGCCGCCTGAAAGGCGCGCACATCTTTATGGACATGATAAGCGTAGGTGCTACCGAAAACTTACTGATGGCCGCTGCACTAGCCGATGGCATAACGACTATTGAGAATGCTGCTCAAGAGCCTGAAGTCACAGATTTGGCTCATTGTCTTATTGCCATGGGGGCAAAAATCACTGGTGTGGGTACCGCGACCTTAAAGATTGAAGGTGTTGAGCGCTTACAAGGTTGTGAATACCGAGTGATGCCAGACCGTATTGAAACTGGTACCTTTTTAGTCGCGGCAGCTGTGACGCGGGGCAAAATTCGCTGTGAAAGTGCAGACCCTACTTCAATGGAAGCTGTGCTGGCTAAGCTTGAAGATGCTGGTGCAACCGTGACTAGCGGTGAAGATTGGATTGAGCTTGATATGCATGGCATGCAGCCTAAAGCGGTTAACATTAAAACTGCACCGTATCCTGGATTTCCAACAGATATGCAGGCTCAGTTTTGTGTACTTAATGCCTTAGCTCAAGGGACGGGTAGAGTCACTGAAACTATCTTTGAAAATCGCTTTATGCACGTGCCTGAGCTTATTCGTATGGGGGCCAACATGGAGCTTGAAGGTCATACTTGTATCATTCAAGGGATAGGAAAACTCAATGGCGCTCAAGTGATGGCAACTGATTTACGCGCATCGGCAAGTTTAGTCATCGCGGGTTTGATGGCTGAAGGTACCACTTTGGTTGATCGTATTTACCACCTTGATCGTGGTTACGAGCATATTGAATCTAAGTTTCAAGGTCTAGGCGCTGAAGTTATTCGCGTTAAGTAAGCTCATATTTTGTGACGAACTCCGTGACAAACAATAAAAAAGCCATTCATTGATGAATGGCTTTTTTATTGTTTGCAGATATGGCCTGAAAAGTCGCTGAGGCAAATCAGTCACGTACGATGTAACCGTCTAGCGAACCACACCTCGCATCATTGATCTGACTATTTGAAAATACCTGCTCAATGATAAATTTGGAGCAGGTGATGAAAACATACAGAACAGCGGCACAGTGGCTCGGTTTACTT
>NZ_JACJDV010000020.1 GCF_014163735.1 Shewanella sp. SR44-3 | reverse complement strand
GTTAATTGGTTGCGGGAGCTGGATTTGAACCAACGACCTTCGGGTTATGAGCCCGACGAGCTACCATACTGCTCCATCCCGCGTCCGAATTAAACGCTGTACTAGATATTGCTTTTACTATGTTTTAAAAACATATTTGTTTTTATTTAATTGGTTGCGGGAGCTGGATTTGAACCAACGACCTTCGGGTTATGAGCCCGACGAGCTACCATACTGCTCCATCCCGCGTCCGAATTAAATCTGTAACAGGGTAAATCATATTAACTAAATTTGGTTGCGGGAGCTGGATTTGAACCAACGACCTTCGGGTTATGAGCCCGACGAGCTACCATACTGCTCCATCCCGCGTCCGAAATTTACTGATGCAATGTTTGCACATTTATCGACTATCATTTAACACTTACTTACAACGCTTTGATGTACATAGACAAAATTGGTTGCGGGAGCTGGATTTGAACCAACGACCTTCGGGTTATGAGCCCGACGAGCTACCATACTGCTCCATCCCGCGTCCGTCTTGTCTCTCAAAGCGGGGCAGACTATAACCATGTCACTGGAACTTTGCAAGCAATAAATGGTAACTAAGTTTCAGCTGCTGGTTTAGTAGTCGTATTGGCTAAAAAACGGTGTTCTAATGTTATAAACTTAGCATGTTGAGGTAAATCAGTGCTGTAATCATAGTTGCTAGAGATTGTTTGAAAGATTTTGCTCTGCTCCGTTGGCCTCAATTTAAGAAGATAACTAGATTGCTTTCAGCAAATTTCATCGAACGTAAATCTAAAGTGCTAGGTTCGTTGAATTTAAATTACATAATCATCGCATTATTCTCTTCTTCATGATGTTCATTAGTATTACCTCGCTTCAATAATGATAGTTTCGACAATAAAAAGAGCCAATCCTTAGCGGATTGGCTCTTGAATGCGATTTAGCTGACTCGCGACTGTTAGTTTAGCGACTTAGTTTATCTACTTGTTGTAACTAATGTGTTGGTGGAAGCGTAGCGTCATGTCCACTCGCTCTCTGTCTAAATCAAGCTTGCTGGTGAAGCTTTGCAGGGCTTCTTCAACTTGATTCATAAAGCGGCCGTAGCCCTCATCTGTGACATCACTTTTGCTGGCAACGATGGCAAATCTTACTGAATCAACGAGTTTGTTACTATCCCAGTGGGTGATAGGTGCTGGTGCTTGAGCATTAGGATCAAAACCTATCATTTGAGATTCTGCAGTCGTCTGTAATTTTTCATACTTACTGTTGCGCACTAGGGGGGTTAAGCCGTTGGCGACCATGGCGATTCGGTTTAGCTGCTTGGAGTGCGCAGCATCGATGAATGCTTGGCTAATTGACTGGTATAAATTGCCGTAGTCAGCATCTTGAGGTTGCTTGAACTGAGATAAAATTTGGCGATTGATTGGCATGCTGATGGTGACATAGCAAAGGGCGCTGTGATTTTCTGGCAGATCACACTCTCTTGCATGGTAGCGGCTGTCGATAGCCCTTAGTTTATAACCATAGGTTTCTTTGTTGCCTTTGGCTTTGGCAAAAAAGTCATAGGACAAATGCTGATGATCTCGCACCTTAATAGGCACATCCGTTACTGGCAACAATGGTTTTAGCTGCTCAACAAATTGCTGCACTTTAGCGTGGAATGCAGCAGAGTTAACACGGATGTCAGCACCGGTTGCTAAAAATGCGACCCTAAACTTACGGGCGATAAAATCAGGTGTAGTGTGCAGTTGGCGTGCTTCATGGTAGGCAGGGTTGTAAAAAATACGTAGCTGCTCAGCGGAAGGGAAGCAATAACTTTCACTGTGATAGCGAATAACAGGTAGTTTATCGTTGGCGATGACATGCACATTCATTAAATCGTGTTGATCTGCAAGCTTAAAAATTATTTGGCTCAAGGCTTGGTAGCAGCTTGCCGCGTCTGGATACGCGGCTAAAATGGCCTCACTCAGTGGAAAACCTACTGTGATGTACTGGTTTTTACGTGCAGTTGTGGGTAAATAAACTTTCTTTTGACGACTAACTGACATGGTATTTCCTTATGATTCCTACGAGTCTTGTGAATATTTTTGTTATTGGCTTTTTTGATAGATGGCTATCATTAGTGTGTCTTTTTATACCAGATATTCTGCCTGAGACTATGGGTCTAGACATCTTATACAACAGGTGGATTTAACCGCGTGTTGTGATAAGTATCTTGGCAGTAACTTTAACTGAGCGACTGTAACCGCGCTATAGTGATAGCGCCTTAAGCTTAGAATATCAACCCGCTTAGGGATAAAGCTCATTTAAAGAACTGATTTCAAGTAAATGGGTTAGACACTTAAAATCAGTGGTTAGCTTAAGCTAAGCACTTAGTTAAGCACTTTCTTGTATACGAGTATCTTAATCGAAATTCGTTTGAATAAAATGACTGACATTTCAAATTGCTATCTAGCTCACTCTTTCTCGTGCCTATTTTAACGCCGTTTCAATCCATGGCTTCATCCATTGACTGATGGTGGCTTGAGCCTTGGCATTGGGGTGTATGCCATCTCGTTGCATGAATTCTTTATTGGTTGCTATTTGTTGCATAAAGAACGGCGCTAGCGTGATGGAATAGTCTTTTGCAATTTGATGATAAACTTGGTTAAAAGCATTGCTGTATCGTGGACCATAATTAGGCGGTACCATAATCTCTGTCAATAAGACTTTGGCATTGTTACTTTGGGCAAGCTCAACGATTTTTGTAAGATTTGATTTCAGCTTTTCGGGCGGAAACCCTCTGAGTCCATCATTACCCCCCAGCTCAATCAGCACTAAGTCAATTTTGCTGGAGGCCAGTAAATTTGGGAGTCTACGTAGGGCGCCTGCAGTGGTTTCACCGCTGACAGAGCCGTTAATTAGGGTATGCTGGCTTAAGTCTTGTTGTAATAATTGCACCCAACCTTGATGTTCATCAATGCCGTACCCTGCACTTAAGCTATCACCTAAGACTAAAATCGTGGCAGCATAGCTGGGCGAACATAAGATAATCAGCATCAACGCTGCATTAAGCAGGCGTTTAAGCCAAGAAGAGAGCCAGGAACCTATGTCGATTAATACTGTTACTACTGCTACTACGTTAAATACTAATGCCATTTCCGTCACTGACCTCAATAAAACTGTGGTGACCCAAGAAGGGGAGCTCACTATCCTCAACGGCATTTCAATGGATGTCAAGCAAGGTGATAGTGTGGCTATTTTAGGGCCATCTGGTTCGGGTAAATCCACTCTGTTGGGGTTACTTGCAGCGTTAGATACGCCCAGCAGCGGCGAAATCTTACTCGATGGCGTGGCATTATCTAAACTTGATGAAGAGCAAAAAGCAGCACTACGCAAACAAAAGGTTAGCTTTATTTTTCAATCATTTATGTTGGTTGATACCTTAACAGCACTTGAAAATGTGATGCTACCCGCCGAACTTGCTGGCGTCATTGATGCCAAACAAAAAGCCCAGAGCATGCTAGACAGAGTGGGGCTTTCCCATAGATTAAGCCATTTGCCTAAGCAGCTTTCTGGCGGCGAGCAGCAAAGGGTTGCCATCGCGCGGGCCTTTATTTGTGAGCCTAAAGTGTTGTTTGCCGACGAACCCACAGGCAATTTAGACAAGGCCAATGGCGATAAAATTGCCGATATGTTGTTTGAACTTAATCAAGAAAGCGACACCACCTTAGTGCTAGTGACCCACGATTTAGCCTTAGCGAAGCGCTGCCAGCGACAATTTTTGATGGATAATGGCGTGTTGACGGAAGCTTTAAGCCCCGAAATGACGAATAACCCTACCCCTAGCTCCGTTGATAGCGCCTTTGATAGTCCCGTCGATAGCCGTGAAGAGGTGTGCTAATGGCACTTCAGCTAGCATGGCGATTTTTCAAACGTGAGTTAACGCAAGGGCAATTATTGCTTATTGTACTGGCCATCACTTTGGCAGTGCTGTCAGTTACTGGCCTTGCGCGGGTGAGCGAGCGCTTACAAGTGGCCATTAATGGCGAAGCGGCGACCTTTATTGCCGCTGATAGAATAATTGACTCTCCCGTAGCACTCGATAATCAATTACTGGGTATTGCCGATGAGCTGGGCTTGGCCCATGTGACCAATATGCAATTTAACTCCATGGTGTATGCCGGAGATAAATTTCAATTAGTGACCATAAAAGCCGTGGGTCCTGCTTACCCGTTAAAAGGCGTTATTGAGCTTGCAAGCGGCGAAACCAAGGCCTTGCCACTCTCTGGTGAAGCCTGGTTTGAAAACCGCCTTGGCGCGCTACTCGATAATCCCACGTCCGTGGAGCTGGGTAATAGTGAGCTTACACTGAGCGGTGAGATCAGCCGGCTCCCCGATGGCGGCTTTAACCCTTTTGCATCCGCGCCGGTGTTACTTATTCGCCTTGCCGATGTTGAGGCCACAGGGATCATTCAACCGGGCAGTCGAGTAAGCTATTTGTATCAATTTACCGGCACGCCTACAGCACTTAAGCAATTTGAAACACAAGCTAAACCTTTACTCAATAGCAGCCAGCGCTGGGTTGATGTGCAGTCGGGTGATTCGCCCATTGCCTCAGCGGTAAAAAAAGCCGAGCGTTTTTTATTACTGGCCAGTTTGTTAGGCATAGCGCTAGCTTGCGCGGCCATCGGGATTGCCGCTCAGCGTTATTGTCAAAGGCATTATGATGTGGTGGCAATGCTAAAAACTTTTGGCGCATCGGCTAAGCAAATTCGCAGTCTGTTTGGTATCCATTTGTTATTAGTCACAGCGCTTGGAATTGTCTTAGGTCTAGTGGGGGGCTTGTTGCTGGACTTAGGCTTAACGGCCTTTTTACCCGCTGAAATCGCCGCTTATTCACCGCCCTATAGCCGCCCAATATTGCTTGGCGTTAGCACTGGGCTTATCAGTGCATTTATGTTTTCGGCCTATCCATTAATGCGCTTGCTGGCCATTCCCCCCCTTAGGGTATTGCAGCGTCAGCTTGAAGGGTTACAACTGGGCATGTGGCTGCATTTACTGCTGAGCCTAACCGCCATGGCCTTACTGGGTTACCTCTATTCAGGCAGTATTCCTTTGACGCTCACCGTGGTTTTTACAGTGTTATTGCTTGGCACACTGTTAAGTTTACTTGGGTTTGCGATGATCCGTATGGGGCACAGCGTTGGGATGAAAACCACCAATCCGTTGCAATTGGCTTTAGCTGGGCTTAGGCGCAGGGCGAAGCAAAATGCAGTGCAACTGGTGGGCTTTAGCAGTGCCTTGGTGCTACTGCTGACCATATTAGCGCTGCGACAAGATTTACTTAATGAGTGGCAAAAACAGCTGCCAGACAACGCTCCTAATTATTTTTTGGTTAACATTGCCCCTGAAGATGCTAAACCGCTGAATGATTTTATGAGCCTTAATCAGATTGCGGCCACTGATATTTACCCGGTGATCCGTGGCCGCTTAACCCATGTTAATGATGAAGTGCTGATTTCCGATGAGCAGCAAAAACAGGGTGAGTCTGGCAGAGTCGGGATTTCAAGGGAGCTTAACCTCACTTATAGGGACAGTTTACCGCCCAATAACAGCATCACAGAAGGGCAGTTTAATCAGCATGATGATGAGGTTTCAGTAGAAACAAAAGTTGCCGAGCGCTTAGGCCTTAACCTTAACGACACCTTGACCTTCACCATAGACAATCAATTGGTTAAGGTGAAGGTTACAAGCTTTAGGCAAGTGCAGTGGGAAACCCTGCAGCCTAACTTCTTTATGATTTTTACCCCCAAAGCGTTGGCGGAGTTCTCTTATACTTCGATGGCAAGTTTTCATCTAGACAATGACAAGCTTAAGCAAGCAGGAAGCACGCTCACGGCCAATCAAGTGGTGCTGCAACTGATCAAACGCTTCCCAACCGTGTCAGTCATAGATGTGGGCGCTATGGTGGGGCAGTTAAGGCAAATTATAGAGCAAGTATCCTTATCGTTATCTTTAGTCCTTGCGCTAGTGCTGCTCGCCAGCGCTTTAGTGCTGATAGCTCAAACTGAAGCTGGAATGGCAACGCGTCAGCGTGAACTTGCGGTATTGCGCACCTTTGGCGCATCGGGCTGGCTGTTGCGTTCTGCTACAGGGCTTGAGTTTGCCTTACTTGGTGCTATTGCTGGGCTATTGGCGGTCATAGTGGCGGAATTTGCACTCTATATGCTTAAAACCCACGTGTTTGAGCTGGTGGTATATATGCATTGGCCTTGGTGGGGATTAGCCCCATTAATGGGCGCTTTGATTGTGGCGTTTCTCGGGGTGTGGCGTTGTCGTCAGCTGCTTAATCAGTCCTGCGGTGAGTTATTAAAAGCGGGTTAACGTCGGTTTAATCACTCGTCTTGTCGGTACTACAGCTACAGTGGCATGATGGAAATGACAGCATAAAAAACCGTTTGTTAAGTTAACAAACGGTTTTTTAGTTTGGCTATTTATTGCTGTTATAGGCACCGCTAGCGTAATGCAATTCATAGCTGTGGCTATAGATTTCTAAAATATTACCGAAGGGATCTTCCATGTAGATCATGCGGTATGGCTTCTCGCCTGGGTAGTAGTAGCGCGGCGCTTTCATGCGCTTTTTACCGCCCGCGGCAACAATTTTTTCAGCTAACTCTTCAACGTTTGGATCTTGAACGCAGAAGTGGAAAATCCCTGTCTTCCAATATTCAAAGTTATCCTTTGGATTTTCTTGATTAGTAAACTGGAATAACTCCACCCCAATGCGGTCACCGGTTGATAGGTGGGCGATGCGAAACGATCCCCAACCTGCGCCAAATACATCGGTACACATCTCACCGATTGGGGTGTCTTCTTCAACAATTTCAGTTGGCTGCATAATTAAATACCAACCTAATACTTCAGTATAAAATTTAACTGCGGCCTCTAAATCCGGTACCGAAATACCAATATGGGAAAAGCTACGTGGGTAAGTCTGACTCATAATAACCTCGATAACGTTAGGGGAAAGGCTGACTCATTCTGTTACTTCAGTCTGAGTCGATGGATAAAGTGTACGAGACTATTTATTAAAATGTAAATTATCAAAATCACTCATAATGATAACTTTAAATTATCATTATGCTGTTATGCTAATCATCCGTAATCCGTAATCCGTAATCCATAGTCATTTACCCCATTTGGAGGTCATCATGTTGAATCAGCAGTGGTTAACTACCTTTATCAAGTTGGTGGAACTAGGTCACTTTACCCATACCGCCGAGCAGCTGTTTATGACTCAGTCTGGCGTGAGCCAGCAGATCAAAAAGCTTGAACAACAAGCGGGCGCGCCATTGCTTAATCGCATTGGTAAGGGGTTTGAGCTCACTCAAGCCGGTATTGCTTTATTGGCTCATGCCAAGCAATTACAGCAGCAACAAGTGGAATTGTTGGCTAGTTTTCATCAAGATGATGCCTATCGCGGCGAGTGTAAATTGGCCTGCTCAGGCTCGATGGCAATGCTTATCTACCCGCATTTAATTGACTATCAATTGCAGCACCCTCAACTAAACATGTCATTAGAAGCGGCGCCAAATCAGCGGATTATCGATAGGGTGCTGGATAACAGCATTGATGTGGGTATTATTACCCAGGAGTTTGCTCACCCTGAATTGAGCTTAAGTCTGCTTGGCAGCCAGCGGCTTTGTTTAGTGTTACCAGAGGCTTGGGCAAGCCAGTTACCTCAAGTTATCGAGTACCATTCATTGGCAGAACTTGGGATGATAGACCATCCAGATGGCATGCATTACTGGCAGCATTTTGTGAGTTGTCATTTTCCTCAGCAGTTACCTAAAGCCAGCACCATTAAGCGCCTCAGTTACGTGAATCAACTCAGTCAGATTTTAATGCCAGTAAGCAAAGGGTTAGGCTTTGCGGTATTACCCGAATTTGCGGTTAAGCAGGCAAGCTCACTTAAAGGGTTATTGATAGTGGCAGAAGCGCGCTTATCGGCTCAATCAGCCAGTGAATCCTTATACCTTATTCAAAAACGTCATCGCCCGCTGGCGCTACGCTATCAACAAATCATCTCTCTAATAACAGGCTTAATACGCTAAAGATGAATCGCTAACGCTTAACTGAAAAATGTTTACCATGTCATCAATTAGCTTGGTTTGAGAGCTGATACTAATCCTTATAAATATCTGATCAGTTCAGAGCTATGTCAGCGGTTCTAAAACCAGCAAAATTGGTGACGTCATAGTGGTGCTATGGCGAGACAATTTGGCGCAGTAGTCGGACTGCTGACAAGCTCCCGCAGGGCGAGTTTATAAGGGGGGTATGCTGTGTTGGCCGATGTCGACTTATCCCGATAGGACTTCCATCGGCCGCCTTGCCTACCTTCCCTTATAACACTCGCTGAATGAGCACATATTTATGCGGATTGGTATTAATGTTAAACAAACCGTTGAGTGCTTAACACTTGATAGAGAATCGCTAAGGCGACGCTGGTAAACAGCAACCCAACCACAGTATCTATAGCGGGAGTTAACCGTATAAGGTGTTGTTTAACGCGCTCTTTAGTCAGCATGATGGCAAGACAGCCAAACCAGCTAAATGACAAACCGAATAACAGCAGCGCCGCTGCGGCTTTAGTGCTCTGATTGACCTCTGGGGTAATAAGCACTGAGAACAGCGTCATAAAAAACACCAAAGCCTTGGGGTTGAGTAAGTTAGTGTATAAGCCTTTTAAGAATCCTTGCTGGTTGCTCATCATTTGAGGCCCTGGACCTGAGGGCATTGCCCCTTGGCTTAGCTTGTCAAAGACGGCTGCATCAGATGCTTGAACCATATCTGATGTTGGAGCTGTGAGGTTATTGGGTTTGTTTTTAAGGCTTTTTAGCGCCGAAGTTAACGCGCCTATGCCCATCCAACCAAGGTAGGAGGCCCCCACAAGCTGCATCAATACATAGGCATAATTGGAGCTTTGTATAAGTAAACTTACGCCTGTGAGGCTCAGTATAGTGTGGGCTAATATGGCCACTGAAATACCCGCCGCGCAGGCAAGGGCGACGCTTCTACTTTGCTGACTGGCAAGTTTTACCACAATAGCAAAATCAGGTCCTGGGCTTACTAGCGCAACTAAGTGGATGATGCCTATGGTCCAAAGTAAAGATAAATCCATGAAAAACACTCGACGTGTGTTGGGTAACACCATTCTGCTCAGCTTATCGGCCTTAGACCAGTAAAATATTGCAGCGGCCACATTTTTAGGCTTAGCACTTTGTAACAAGTCTAGGTTAAGCCTGACTCTTCATCATGCTTTTTAATATAAATCATCGAGATAGTTTCATCTGACTTTATGCGTAATCATTGCGAATTTAAGATGGTAAGGATAAAAATCGACCTATACTCTCTTTGGCCTGTCGTTAGAATAGGTTATCGAGATGATGAAATACTCGTTGATATAAATGCAATCATGTAAACGCAATCATATAAGTGCTGCGACATAAATGCTGCCATATAAATGAGAGTTAATAATGAGGGGGCACTATGTTTTTAGATTATTTTGCGCTGGGGATATTATTCTTTGTCGTTATTGTGATTTTTTACGGCATTATCGTGATTCACGATATTCCTGATGAAACCCGCTATTTTGCCGGTGCGTTTTGGCAAAATTCATTGCTTCGCTTAAAAGAAGGTGATGAGGCTGAGGTGATTATTGATGCCATGCCAGGGCAAGTGTTTAAAGGGCGGGTTGCCACAGTGTTGCCGGCCATGGCTGAGGGGGAAGTGCAGTTTAGCGGTAATTTACAGTCTTAAAGTCGTTTGTTTCAGCGAGGCCGCGCCTTGGTATTAATTGAACTTGAAGATGATGCCATCAGACAATCTTTACCTGCAGGAGTGTCGGGTCAAGTCGCCATTTATACCGAGCATTTTAGTCATGTGGCGGTGATGCGCAAAGTCTTACTGCGTATGCAAGGCTGGCTTAATTATGTGTTTATGGAAGGGCACTAGTTGTTAAGTACACTAGCTTCAACGGCGCGAATTTCGTGCGCTAATTTGAGTGGATAAAAGCGAAACATGCTAAGCGTTGTTTTAATGTAAAGCTGCGCTAACTTAACAAAGCCCGTGAGCCCTGATGATCTAGGTTCATGGGCTTTTTTGTCTAATCAGGGTAGATATTATTGAGGGCTGATCCCAATTGAGTATATTTAAAGTTAAATCCTGCTTCTAAGGCGCGCTTTGGCAATACAAATTGCCCTTGGGTCATCAGTGACGCCATTTCCCCTAACAATATCCTCATCGCCCATGTTGGCATGGTGAGTTTGGCTGGACGGTTAAATGTGTCAGCTAAGGCTTTTGAAAACACTTTATTACTCACAGGGGTGGGGCTGGTGGCATTGAAAATCCCGTGAACAGCGGGATTTGTTATCATGAAATGGATAAGGGTTATCATATCGTCTAAATGCACCCAGCTCATCCCTTGCTCGCCATCGCCTATGGGGCCGCCTAAACCAAGGCGAAAGGGCAATGCCATTTTCTTCAGCGCGCCGCCATTTTTGCCTAATACTATGCCGGTTCTTAAAATGCATACTCGGGTTTTATCTGATTGTGCCTGAAGGGCAAGGCCCTCCCAAGTGGCGCAAATATCATGGCTAAATTCATTGTGGGGCGAGGTATGTTCATCAATCATTTCATCCCCATGGGCACCGTAAAATCCGATGGCAGAGCCACTGATAAAGCAACTCGGTGGGGTTTTGCTGTCTTGAATAAGGGCGGTAATTCTGGCGGTGATATCCCAGCGGCTGTGGCAAATCTTATGCTTTTGCTTGTCGGTCCAGCGTTTGGCGATGATGGGCTCACCGGCTAAATTGATAACGATATCAAAACCATTGAGGTGAGTGAGGCCTTGCAGACTTTCAATATAATCATGACCATCACCGAGCTTTTTAGCTGCTTTACGCTTGTTGCGGGTCAAGATGGTTAAATGATGACTTTTAAGTGACGCCACTAAGGCTTGGCCGATAAACCCACTGCCGCCGGTGATGAGTATATTCATAGTTTGTGCTACTCCCCTCGAGATTGAGTTATCATTTTTTATCAGATAACTATAGGCAGAATTTAGCTTAAAGCCCCATTATTGTAGTTGTGGTTTATTTACTGTGGTTTTGATAGCACAACTCCATCGACACAGAATCAGCAAAGCGCAGCGCGTGGGGTTTATCGATTTCGACACTGGCAAATTCAACCCAATGATGCTCGCTGGCAATGGCCAAGGTTTGATTAGTGAGGTTTTCTAATAATGAAAAGCGATTACCTTCGATTAAGCTAATGATTTTCTTTGTAATGGTGCGATAATTGAGTGCATCAGCCACATTATCACTATTGCGTGCCTTTTCGGCGCAATAATGGATCACCACATTTACTATGATGTCTTGTTTATTTTGGATTTCATCATCTTTAATGCCGATAAATGTGCGTAATCTAAGATTTTTAATGCGTATAATGGCGGTTTCTGGTTTCATAGGCGCTTAGCTATTCCGTCTTTTTGTGACAAATTTTTCTTAGCCTAACAATATTCGAAAGGATTTCCTATATGGACAAGTTAACTTCCTCATCTATGGCATTGAGAACCACGGTGATTTTAGCCAGTTTGGTGATTATTTTAGCGGGTATAAAGGCGGCAAGCCCCATAGTAGTCCCCTTTGTATTGTCGGCATTTTTAGCCGTGATCTGCAACCCCGCTATTGTCTTGATGACTCGCTGCCGGTTACCCAAGTGGCTAGCTGTGTTATTACTTATGGCCTTTATTGTCTTGATGGGGCTATGGCTGACTAGCTTAGTGGGCCGCTCAGTCAATGAGTTCTCGACCCAAGTTCCAGTGTACCGTCAACAGTTGATTGAGCAATTCGCGTGGATAATTGAGCGCCTGCAAGGCTTTAATATTCATATTTCACAGCAAAAAGTGTTGGATTATTTTGACCCCGGCATGGCCTTGTCGATGACAACCAATATGCTCTCGGGCGTGGGCAATGTGATGGCGAATCTGTTTCTTATCATACTTACTATCGTATTTATGCTGTTTGAAGCGCAATCCTTGCCCAAAAAAGTCCATCTGGCGATGGATGATCCAGATATGCGCTTAAAGCAGATTGACCGTTTCTTGCAATCGGTCAATCAATACATGGTGATTAAAACCTTAGTGAGTATTGCCACCGCATTTATTGTGGGTATAGGCTTGAGCATCATAGGGGTGGATTACGCCTTGTTGTGGGCGGTATTGGCGTTTTTGTTTAATTACATTCCTAATATCGGTTCCATTATTGCCGCTATTCCTGCGGTACTTTTAGCATTAATTCAATTAGGCCCAGCAGCCGCAGGCGGCACGGCATTACTCTACCTTGGCACGAATATGGTGATGGGCAATGTGGTCGAGCCTAAATTTATGGGCAAGGGCTTAGGGCTTTCGACTTTAGTGGTCTTTTTGTCGTTAATCTTTTGGGGCTGGCTGTTGGGCTCTGTGGGCATGCTGTTGTCAGTACCGTTGACCATGATTGTAAAAATTGGCCTAGAATCCAGCAGAGGTGGCAGCTGGCTGGCCATATTACTGACCGATGATACTGAGCTTGATGTGGGAAGTGACCCCCAATCACCCCGCGAGCTTAGCAGTGGATTAAGTGTTGAATTAGATGCTGAACTAAATGATAAGTCAGCTTGTGAGGCAAAAGGTGATGAAGGCACAGCGCTAGGGATAGATAAAGTGACAGACTCAGGCTGTAAAGCAACTGCAGATGAAGCCACAACATCAACCGCTGAAGCAAAATCACTGCCATAAAGCCAAAGACGTAAATCAAAGAAGTACAACGATAGCCTATACAGTAATTAATTGAAAAATAGAGTGATAATGAATATCGAACGATTGTTTTCCCAGCACCAAACAAGCGAGTTAGGCACAGATATTTGCCGCATCTTCCATGGACGCGGTGGCCTACATGCAGGCTGTGAGCACTTGTGCCTAGATTGGTACAACCCAGTGTTACTGCTAACCAGTTTTAAGATCTTAAGCGACGATGAATTGGCAAGCTTAGTGGCTGAGATTGAGTCATTTTGGGGCCAAAGCGTTCGTAGCCATGAGCTTAATTTGGTGTATCAATACCGCAGTGGCGGTGAGACGGTAACTGAGCTTTTACGCGGCGCAGTGCCTGCTCAACACAATGTGAGCGAAAACGGCGCTAAGTTTGTTATCCATCTACTTAAAGGGCAAAATCATGGCCTATTTTTAGACATGGCAAACGGCAGAACCTGGGTAAAAGCTCATGCTAAGCACAAGAAAGTGCTCAACTTATTCGCCTATACCTGCGGTTTTTCTGTGATGGCCTTACAAGGCGGCGCCGATGAAGTGGTTAATATCGACATGAGCAAAGGCGCGTTGAGCATAGGCAAGCAGAATCATCTGCTTAATGGCTTTGGCTCGGGGGCACGTTTTTTAGGCCACGATATCTTTAACTCCTGGGGCAAACTCACCAAGCTTGGCCCCTATGAGATGATCATCGCCGATCCACCCAGTAATCAAAAAGGCAGCTTCGTTGCCACTAAAGATTACGTGCGTCTACTGCGCCGTTTACCTGAATTGCTCGCCCCAGGCGGGGATTTGCTATTGTGCCTCAATGCCCCAGAGCTAGGTTGTGATTTCCTGATGGCCCAAGTTGCAGAAACTGCGCCACAGCTTACCTATCTCGATCGCCTCGCTAACCCCAGTGTGTTTGCCGACATAGATGAACAGAAGTCATTGAAAGTGCTGCGTTATACCAAAGCGGGTTGAGCTATGACTTAAGCCGTTGCAGCGATTATGTTGGAACGGCAAGCTGTGCTTCACAGTCTTCATAAATACCGCGATGGTGACTATGGTTTCAGATCATGTTTAATTTCAATAAGATTTTGACTTAAAGTTAATTTTGTATAGGTCCACTCAGTGTTCTCAGCCATTGGGCTAATCTCCCGAGTGACACCGTATTCTTACCGGAAAAAAGGTCCAATGGGCTCGGGCGCAGCATCCCTGCTGCTAACGCACTCGAGCCATTTAGCCCAATAACCTCTCATTGGCATCCTAGTTGCCGTTTAGCTCTAAATCAGCAGTGCATGCTTATTTCAACTTTGACACGTTTTTTCTTCAGAGAGGAATTTAACAATGCTTGGCACCGTTAATCTTGTGGCGGATAAGGTGCGTACTTTTGTCGATTTGGTTTGAAGGCGGCCTTAAAAGGCGAACAACCTAATAACTTACTGCCTTTCATTGGCAATGAACGCAACCATCAACCCAAGGGTATAGCATTTTCGCTGCAAGATTATCTTGAGCTGGTTGATGATACGGGACGTATTATTCGCAATGACAAGCGTGGCGCCATCAGCAGCAATAGTGCTAAGTTACTATCAAGGTTGAATATCCCTCAAGAAAATTGGCTCAAACTCACTACTGAGTTTGGTAAGCTCTTTCACGGCCCAGTGGGCACACTTCAAGAACTTACCCGCTATTGTGAGCATCTAGAAAAACGACGAAGACACTTCGCAAGTAGCTGCCAGCACTTAAAAGCGGGCTAATCTAAAATTCCTTGCAATAACAATGTTTCTAAATCAGCTGATAGTGATTTCTTGTTTAAGTTAATAGGTAGTATAAGTGCGTGAGTTACTCTGTAAGCTGAGTACCGATTTTAATATTTTGTCTTTTTCTATTAAGTTAGGTTCCATAGCTTTAAATTGCTCAAGCATAGGGCCTGGTAAGTTATCGTAATAGATAACATAGTCTCTATCGAATTTTATAGCAGGCACAGCTTGAGACAGTTTGGCGTTGGTTGTATTAAATTGAGCGCTATCTTTAACCCAATTGATGGTCGCTTCCTTCCAGAGTTCTTGTGAGTCCAGTGTGCCGAGATAAGCTCTCGCTTTATCTAGGCTTAGAAATTGTTGCGTTTTAACACTATAAACATAAATAGCCGGAAAAGATGGTTTTGTCTGAGTGGAGGCTGTTTTATAAAAGCTGTTTTTTCCACTTTGTCCTAATGCTTGCAAGGATGTTTCATTAGCGCTAACACTGACATTAGCGAAAAAGGTAGTAGCTAGCGCTATTGAAATAAGCCATTTTCTATTCATACATTAAATCCATTTATGAAAGAACGCACTAAAAGTGTGTGCTCAAATTGTCATTTATTTAACTACATTTTTATTACTCAGCTTTCATACCAATCGTATTAATTTTCTGGTCATTCAATGGGAGCATCTCAAGCATTGCACTTCTTCGTTGCATTAATTTGAAAGGGAATAACCCTTACTGCATTAATGTGATTGGTATAATTTTTCGAGCGTGCCCTACGAGCAATTTAGGCTGCGATAATTCATTGTTAGCACATTTCTCACTAAGTTTACTGTTGTGAAAACCCTTGACTGTGTTAACCAAATCGTCTGCATTAAACGAAAAAGAGTTTGTTTAATTGTGGCAGTACATCTTTATCTGCGATTAAAAAGCTAACAAGCTTAATAGCTTAAGTCAATAATAAAAGTAAAAAAACATAGTGATTTCTCAACTCGTATTGGTTATCTTTGTGTAACTAGATAGTAAAAGGAATTCGCTAAATGTTTAACATCCCTAAGGATAGGAATTACTCAAAAAAATTAAAAATACTACCGTTTTTATTGGCTGCGATTGTTTTGTTCATCGTTATTTTTGCCACTTTTACACCTCAAGCATTCTCTATTGCCACATCTAACTCTGAACATTTAATGTCCGAAGTCGAGTATTCCTCAATGACGGTAATGGTCTCGGGCTATGGCAAACTCGTGCCTAAAATACAGCGCGGTGTTAATGCTATAAGCAGTGGCCACATAGTGGAAGTTGTCCTCAAGCCTGGCAATATTGTTAATAAGGGGGATGTCATTTTAAGGTTGAACAACCCTAAACTATTACGAGCAATGGAAACCAGTGAACTTGAACTGCTTGAAGAGAAATCACACCTACAGCAGGTGATGGCTGAATCTCGCCAAATTCTGGAAGACCAATTGGGGGCTATTCGATTAGCTAACGTTCGCTTAGCTTTGTCTAAGGCGGAGTTGACTGCCAATGAAACACTCAAAGAGAGTCATGTTATCTCTGCGCTAGAGCTGCATAAAGCCAAAGTTGAGTGGGAAAAAGAAGATGCTATTTTACAAATGGAAACAAGTCGTTACAACACTCTGCAACAGACTAGGCAATCTATCAATCAAGCGGCGTTATATCGCTTAGAGAAAGCTCAAAAACAATATGAGATGTTCGCATTAGAAGTTAACCAACTATCCATTACGGCGAGTATGGATGGCATGTTAACTGAGCTAGCTGATGATCTTGAAATTGGTCGTCATTTAGATGAAGGACAGGCTGTAGGAATGATTGCAGATTTATCAAGCTATTACGCAAGGATAAGTATTACTGCGAATGATGCTGAATTTGTTAACCCTAAGTTAGCTGCGAAAGTATCCATTAAAGGAATTGACATGCCGGGCTTTGTCTCACGTGTTGAGCCGTCAGTTACTAATGGCAGCGTAGAAATAGACATCAGTTTTACTGGGGATTTACCGACTTCTGTGCGCCCCAATATAGATGTTAATGCCATCATCGAAGTCGCCGAACATAAAAATACTTTAATTGCAGACCGCCCTGTGGGTGTAATTAGAGGGCATAGAGAATACCCAATGTTTATTCTGAATGAAAAGCTTGAATTGTTTGAGAAAAGACAAGTTCTAGTGGGTGATATTTATGGGGATAAGGCACAAGTGATTGCAGGCCTTACACAAGGAGAACAGTTATTATTGCAAGTGCCTACACATCTGGCTAACAGGGAAGAATTTACTATGGGTGATCTTTATGACTGATGCGGTTATACAACTCAATAAACTGAATAAATCTTTTAATCATAGATCTGGTAGCAACCACGTTTTAAAGGATATAAATCTCAAGGTTAATAGTGGTGAGATGGTGGCAATTGTCGGGCAATCAGGTAGTGGTAAGTCAACCTTGTTATCAATCCTTGGCCTGTTAGACGTTGCGGATAATGGCAGTTATGACCTGTGTAATCAAAATACACGTGAGCTATCAGAATTTCAGCTTAGTCAGCTGCGAAACCAACATATTGGCTGGGTGTTTCAGAACTTCAATTTGATTGCAGACATGACAGTAGTTGAAAATCTCACTGCACCATTGCGGTTTAATAAGAAGGTAAAATCCTCAGAATATAGTCAGTTAATTCAAGATGTGTTAAATAAAGTTGGCTTAAGCGATAAAAAAGATTTTTTCCCAGATGAACTCTCTGGCGGCCAGCAACAGAGGGTTGCAATTGCACGGGCGTTAATCTGTAAGCCTGATATTTTACTGTGTGATGAGCCTACAGGTAACTTAGATTCCGAAAACTCGCAAAAGATAATGGACTTGTTGTGTGAGCTCAACCAGGAGGGGCGAACTGTGTTAATTATTACTCATGATGAACGTGTCGCGCTTTGTTGCCAGCAAGCATACAAGATGTCCGATGGTATCCTTTCTGTGGTGCATAATCAGGAGTTTAAACGTGTTGTTTGATATTCTGTATGGTTGGCGTAAGTGGCGCGGTCAGCGTGGTATGTGGCTTGTTTTGATCGTAAGCCTTTGCTTATTTTGCTGTTTAATTGGTTTCTCATCAAATTTGATCTGGATGCTTAGCAGTGACAGACCGCAATGGGTTCAGCAAAAAGATCCGTTAATTACCATTGTTAATCAAGATCATAATGGAAATGTGCAGCCGATTTCTGTTTATGATATCGAGCTATTGCAAAAGTTACCTGCAATAAAAAATGTTGCTAGCGTTAGCATTCAAAGCGCTGCTTTGACTGTCGGATTAAAGGATATATCCGGAGTCAATATTGGGTTCTATTCTAAAAGTTTGATTGAGCTTTTAGCAATGCCCAAGCCCTTTACTCAGAAAATCTGGGAAGAAAAACAAGTGGTTCTATCGTCCCGCTTTTACAATCAATACAACACATCAAAAGGGATTGATGAACTTACTCTTTATTATAAAGGTCAGCGCCTGCCTATCGCGGGGGTGGCTTTACCATCAATGGCAAAGATTGGTGACAGGGATATCGATATATGGGTGCCTGATAGTTACCTGCTTCAGGATGTGCCGACAATGTTTGCCGAAAACCCTGAGCTGTACGTCAAAACAAAAGGGAGTCATTACGGTTTTGCGCAACTCAGCCGGGCTCACTCAGCAGAGCAGTTGCAACAAGCGTATCGCTTATTAAGAGCGCAAACCCCAAGGCCACAGGGTGGGTTTGTTGATAGCCATTTTACTCCGTTAATTATTGATGGCATGGAGATCAAGCCTAATGAGCGGCTGCTTATTCAAAAACAATCATGGGTATTACTCGTCTTACTGCTTTGTTTTGGTTTTATAATTTGTAGTGGTATCGTTTCAGCTTACATGCAACAAAGTATTGTAAGGCGTGCAGAAATCCAGTTGAAAGTTGCCTTGGGTGGTGAGCGAAGGGATATTTTTTTACACTTGGTTCGGGAAAATTTGCTAACACTTGCTGTGCTGGCGCTTGTGAGCCCCGTGCTCGGCATCATCTTTACGGATTATGTTGCCAATATACCCCTTTATAAAATCTATTTTGATGGCGGGTTATCGTTTAATTTTTGGCTCTGGATTGCGGCAGTGTTTGTCTCTGCGGGTCTATTTTTGCTGTGCGCTCAAATGCCAATGATGGATGCTATGTCGTCGCATTTCTCTCGTGGACGCCAAGGGCAAATGGACAAAAAACAGGTGTTAATGAGCCAGTTTATTTTACTTATTCAGCTGAGTGTAATTATATCAGTGATTATTTTAAGTCTGGTTCTGTCATTTACCGAATGGAAAAAATACCAAAAAATTAATATTTCTCAATCTGTCTACAGTTTTAAACCTGTGGTCAAAGGCCAATTATCTTTGTCTTTATCGGCCGAGCAGTTTAAAGGAGATTGGCAGGTATTGGGGAGTGAAGTTGCACTGTCCTCAACCATGTTTACTGATTTGGGCGCTCAAAGGTTGAGTTATCAAGTTATTGGTCAGTCTGCTTTGGCAAAACCTATTAATAGTCTCTATGTCTCTTCTAACTTTTTTGACCTGCTCGGGATCAATTCAATATTGCCATCAAGACTCACTGCAAACAGTTTAGTGATTAATCAAACTATGGCATATCAATTAGCAGAGGAATTAGGCTTAGCAAACTACAGGTCTGTTAAAGGCATAGATATAGAAGTTTCTGGTTTTTTTTATACAAAACAGTTTAAGGTCACTGGGATCATTGAAGACCTGCTCCATTTTGGACTTAATCAATCCCCAAAACCTGTGCTTTATTTGCATTTAAGCGAGCAAAATCCATTATATGCCCATAGAGTAGCACCGGTTGTTTATACTAAGCATGCTAATCAGCAACTCTTTCTATCTCATTTAAATGATTGGGCTGATTTACAATCTTCGGCATTAGGCTATCAAGATTCAGGCAGTTTAGTGCGACAGATAATAAGCACAGATCCTGCTGGGCGATTATTGTTTATTACTTCTAGTGCGATGGCATTGATGATTTTTTTATTAGTTATTTTTACATTGTACTACCGCTTTCAGTTCACAGTAAAAGTACAACAGATGAAATGGGCTATTTTACTTGCAGTTGGTGCCGAGAAAATGAGTTTGATCATGCAGATGATTAAATTAAACCTTATTTTAACTGGGCAGGCGTCAACTTTTTCTGTATGCCTGCTATGGATATTAGACAGTCAGAGTTTGAAGCTGCTTGGCGTATCACTTTTACAGCCATTATTAATGTGTACCAGTATTATAATTTGTATGCTAATTGTGGTTTCAATTACGTTTTTAGCTTCAAGAAAAACCCTAAAGCACAGTATTAGTGAGTTACTGCGTATTTAATATATAGAATCAAGTTCGTACAAATGGCTGTTGAGCGCATGCGAAATTGGATTATGTTATTGTTTTCAATGGCTGGCTGATTAGTTGGAAAAAATGCTCCTAAAATCCCCATATGTTAAGCGTTAACTGTATTTAACTGTCAGATATTTAAGGTGAATTATGTTTTTTAAGTTAGTTTTTGTTGCTGTTGTTTTTTTCTCTGCGTCAATAAGTGCCGAGGAAAGTACTGAATTTAAAATTCGAAATACGCATACCCTGCAATTAAAATCTGAAGTAAGCGGGTTGGAATATGAACTATATGTTCGTTTACCTAACGATTACTCAGAAAATACCAAAAAATACCCGCTGGTTTTATTAAACGATACAGGTTATTCAGTTGCAGTGGCGAGTGGCATTGTGCATCTGATGGCCGGCCGGGATATTGAAGATGTCATTATTATTGGGATTTCATATTCCAAAGGGCATAACCCTTTGCTTAGTCGCACCAGAGACTACACCCCAACATATGCCCCCAATGAAAAAAGGGGGCATTCGCTCGAAGTTCAGAAGTATTCAGGCAAAGCCAGTCAGTATATTAATTTCATTGCAGACGAGGTTTTACCTCTGATCAGTCAAACATACCGCGTTAGAGAGGATAAAAAAGTATTTGTTGGTCATTCATATGGTGGATTGCTAGGCGCCAATATATTGATCACAAATCCCGAGTTATTTGATTACTATATCTTAGGTAGTCCATCGTTCTGGTACGACAAAAAAGCGATGTTTCGACTGGAAAGTGACTATGCAAAAAGTAATAAAAGTATGAAAGCAAAGGTTTTCATGTACATAGGTAGTCAAGAGGGGAGTATGGTCGAGGAAATGCTGGCATTTGAGAATCAATTGAAATCAAGAGATTATCAAGGGTTAATTGTGCGATCCAAAGTATTGTCAGGATTGACTCATCACAGTGCTTTTGCAGTGCTATTAACGGATGGGCTTCAACAAGCGGTCCCAAGGCAAAGCAAGGGCAGCTAACACGTTTAGTCAGCGGATGCCTAACAATACCGCTGCTAAAAGCTCAAGGAATTATCAGGCTTCATATGCAGAACAAATACCTGTATATATGAAAAGGGAATTGTGGCTGAATCAATGTTAACGTGTAATGCTTTTTGGCTATATATCACTATTTTTCAATGAAATCAGTCTATTTTGTTAATCAGCTTCCATAAACTCCTGTCATATCGGTCTTCTAGCAGTAAAAACCGCTGATCTTAGAGCAGTATTTTGATGCTGTTGATTTAAGAGGTGCCAAAAACAGCAATGGTGAAATACTGGGATTCTGTGGTGTACATGATGGCAATATTGAACTGCTATTTATTGCCCTGAGGTGCGTGGCAAAGGCTTTGGTACCTTGTTAGCTACCTATGCCATCCAATCTCAAGGTGCTAGTAAAGTTGATGTTAATGAGCAGAATGAACAAGCTTTAGGTTTTTACCAGCATTTTGGCTTTGAGGTAACTGGACGTTCATCAGTCGATGGACAGGGCAAAGCTGACCCTTTGTTGCACATGGCGCCATAAAGTATTGAACGCTCGTTTTCATTGTTAAACTTTTGGCATATTTCAATCTGCATTCATATTAATTTTTTAATCTCAGAGGTTTTGTTCCTTATGTATATCCCTAAAAACATGCTGATGGATGATGTTGCGGTGGCAGCGTTTATTCAGCAATTTAGTTTTGCTGCTTTAGTGACGTCAGATCTTAACATCAGTCATTTACCATTTTTGTTTCAACCACAAGAGGGTGAGAACGGCGTACTTTATGGCCATATGGCTCGGGCGAACGGTCAACATAAGATGACTTCAGGAGGACGAGTGGTAGTGATCTTTAATGGCCCTCACGCTTATGTGTCACCGACTTGGTATCAAAATCAACCTGCAGTGCCCACCTGGAATTATGCTGCGGTGCATTGTTATGGTGAACTTGAACTGCTTGATGGCGAGCAAACGGAGCAGTTGATGCGTGATACTGTTGCCCAATATGAGCCGAGTTTGCTGGATAATAAAACCTTAATGCCAGACGAATACCTTGAGAAAATGCGCCAAGCCATTGTGGGTTTTAAAATAGTTGTCGATGATATTCAGGCGAAAGAAAAACTGGGCCAACATAGAAAGCTTGGGGATCAGCAAGGGGTATTTGCTGCCCTTAAACAAAGTGCTCATCTTGATGCTAAGCAGCTGGCCCAATATATGGAGCTGCGCGGTATTGGATTAGGTGAAGATAATGAAGCTTAGTCGTGGCTTTTACTAAACCCCTGATTTTCATTACCAGACTTATGAACACTCTCTATTTATTTGATGCCTTAGCGCGGATCGCAGATTATTTTCTTTGTAAATCAGTGCCAAAGTTCTTAGTAAATAAGTTATCATTGCATTTTTCAACAGGTGGTCGCAGCCATTTTGCTACTGCTTGTTGATTGTCGAGTACGATGTAAGGCTTTTTTAGGTTACACATAATTAAAAGGATTTTTCTATGAAAGACATATTTTTTTTCGATTCAATGCTCACCCCAAAAATAATCACTTTCGTCTACTGGTTATTGCTCCTAGCTAGCTTAATTTCTGGTGTTGGCACTATATTCTCTCAGTTTGGCGGTGGTTTATTCGCGGGATTAGGCATTATTATTGCCGGTGCAATAGGCGCGAGAATTTGGTGTGAATTATTAATTGTGCTGTTTAAAATTCATGAGAACTTGCAGAAGATAGCCAATAAATCAGAATAAAGATTCAAGCGTAAAAGCCAACATAATCTAGCGTTAATGGCCGGTATTAGGCTATTGACGCTTAACTAACTAAACCAATGTTGAAGCCAAATCTACACCTCGTAGGGCGATTGTCCTAACGCTTCGCAGATCAGCAATAGCCTTAAATCAAACTCCAACTGATGATAATCACTGAGCATGAACTCACAAAGTTTATAGAAGGCTTTGTTGTGCTCTTTTTCCCGTAAATGCGCCAATTCATGGATGACCACCATGCGTAATAGTGGCTCTGGGATGCGTTTTAGCCTTGATGAAATCCGAATTTCGTTTTTGGCCTTAACTTTGTTGCCTTGTACACGGTTAACAAAAGAATGTAGACCTAAGGCTTGATGAGTTAAGGTGATTTTTTCATCATATATCACCTTGGCCAAAGGATCTGACTGGCGCATAAACTGATGTTTAAAGCCGAGGGTATACTCATACAGGGCTTTGTCGGTGCGAATGTCGTGAATGACGGGGTGACGTGACAACAACAAACTAGCCAAGCTGTTGTCTTCGATATGGCGTTGAACTTGCTCGATAACGCTGGCGCTATAGCCATTGAGTAAGCGCATCACACCTTGTTGTGATTTAACCGCTGTGACTTGCTCGCTGGTCATTAGACTGGCGATATCTGTCGCTGGTTTTAACCCTTGGCTCGAAGATTTCTTAGGCATGACGGGCGGCGCTGTAGGTTTCTTGGTCATAGTTTGGGTCTTTAGTTTTTTGGTTTTTATTTTATTAACTAAACTGTTTTATCGGCCATTTAGATACAAAAAAGACCACAGCGCATCACCGTAGTCCTTGTTTTTATACTGTTCTAAAGCACTAAAGCACTAAAGCACTTATCAGTAACGGTTAGATTTTGCCGAAGATGTGGCGATTGTGCTGCACGTAGGCCACGTCAAAGGCATTTTGCTGGACGCGTTTAAGATCTAACGATTCAAAGTCAACCAAAGGCGGGTTGCGCTTTAACTGCTCTTTAATGGTCACGGGTGAAATCAAATGCACAGGCAGTTCAGTCAGTTGAATTGCTGCTTCTAATTTGAAACTGGTGGCACTGCCGGCTAACTTGCCTTTTTGCTCGCGCTCTATAATCGCGATTTCATCCACTCTGTAATCTTCCATTAACTTGTGGAAGGTGAAGTGAAATTCACGAATTGACTCAGTACTGGCAGACTGAGAAATACTAAACGACACCTTGCGACAAGCTGGTACGTTGAAGGTTTCACCTTCATAGGTCAATAAACTGATGATGGCTTCGCCACCTTTTAACTCTACACCACAAATTTTCATGATATTCCTACTATTAACTGTTGAGCGGCAACGCGGGGGCATTGCCGTTAAGATTTATTCGTCGTCTGAGTCGAGTTCAGACTTAATGCTGGCATCACTTTCAATAATCATGCTCGGCTTAACTTTACGGCGCATTGGCGCATCTCCCACATCAATGCCTGTGCTAAAGCGATTATCACGCTTTGGCGCTGCTTTGGCATGAGGTGATTTTGCTTTAGTGACCGCTTTGGCTACACGTTTGGTTGAGGCGACGTTATTCGCTTTTGTTTTCGCTTTAAGGCCACTGAACTTGGCTTTTAGGCCATCGATCACGCTGAACTCAAAGGTTTTACGCAGGAAGGCTTGCACCTTGATAAAGCTGTCCCAATCTTTAGGACCCACTAAAGAGATAGCATCACCCTTAGCGCCAGCACGGCCTGTGCGGCCAATACGGTGGACATATTCTTCGGCAAATTTTGGCATATCAAAGTTAATCACTAATGACACATTGATAAGGTCAAGGCCGCGGGAGGCGACATCGGTAGTGACCAAGATTTGTTTTTGACCACGGGCAAATTGATCCATGATCTGATTGCGTGCGCCTTGCTTGAGATCGCCACTTAATGCCGCAGTGGCAAAGCCTTTGTCCGCCAGTAAGCTGGCTAAGCGCTCAGTATCAACACGGGTGGCAGTAAAGATGATGATTTGCTTTTGGGTTTCGTTATTTAGCACATGTTCAAGCAAGGCTTGCTTGTGATCTAAGTGATCAACCAAAAAAATGCGCTGGGTAATATCGGCGTGTTCAGTGTAAGCCGCGCCAATGGCAACATGGTTGGGGCTCTTAAGTAAGGTTGCCGCAATGTCGTTGATTTCATCATGCTCAAGTGTTGCTGAGAACATTAACGTCTGACGGCGCTTATGATCGGCTGCAGTGTTAATCGCAGCAAGCTGCGGTGCAAAGCCTAAATCCAACATGCGGTCAGCTTCATCTAAAATCAGCAATTCAAGGCCATTTAAGTGCAAGTGGCGCTGCTGCAGGTGGTCAGCAATACGCCCAGGCGTTGCCACGATAAAGTGTGGCTCACGGCTTAAGGCTTTGGCTTGGTCGTTAAAGTTTTCACCACCGAGTATGCTCACCGCCTTGTATTGAGTATTTGCCACAAGCAGCCTTAACTGGCCATAAACTTGCTGAGCAAGCTCGCGAGTGGGTAGCAATATCAACACCCTAGGGTCACGCTTAGATAAGGCTTTAGTGGAGATAATCCTTTGCATGGCAGGCAGCAAAAACGCCAAGGTCTTTCCTGAGCCAGTTTTTGAAGACGCCATTAGATCTTTGCCTGCTAAAGCTATAGGCAGCGCTTGTTCTTGGATAGGCGTTGGCGCGGTAATGCCTAAGTGTTTCAAGCTGTCGAGCAGGCGCTTATCTAATGAAAAATCTGAAAATTGCAAAGGTTGTTCCCCTAAAAAATTATAGCCGCATAGTATAACCCCTTCACAGGGCTATAGCCAACAACTCCTGCTTTGGTTATGCTGTTTTTTATCTGGTTCACAAGTTGTTTTTTGCAGCTATTAATTGATCGTGAATCGAGAATAATTTAATAAACAGGATCCAAATGGCATTAACAACCAAGAGTAACAAAACCACGACAGCCGTATTACCAAAAAAGCCTGTGATTGGTCTGGCATTAGGCAGTGGCGCTGCTAAGGGCTGGGCCCACATAGGGGTTTTAAATGGCTTAGCAAAATTAGGGGTTTATCCTGATGTTGTGGCCGGATGTTCAGTTGGCGCGGTAGTGGGTGCGGCCTATGCAAACGATAATTTAGCTGATTTAGAGCACTGGGTGCGGGGTTTTTCCAGCTGGGATGTGTTTGGATTGATGGATCTTCGCTGGCGTAAAGGTGGAATTATCAATGGTGAAAAAGTCTTTGAGGTATTGTCGACTCGTGTGGGTAATTTAAAGATTGAAGAATTAAAGCGTCCTTTCGCAGCAGTGGCGACAGACTTGTATTCAGGGCGAGAAATTTGGTTTAAAGAAGGGAATTTACGTCACGCAGTAAGGGCCTCTTGCTCTATGCCAGGCTTTTTACCGCCAGTGCAACAAGATGATCTCTGGTTGGTGGATGGTGCTGTGGTTAATCCTGTGCCAGTTTCTTTATGCCGCGCCATGGGCGTCGATGTGGTTATTGCTGTGGATCTCAATGGTCATCGCCGCGGTCAAATGCAGTTGATGCCTGCGCAAATGGTGAGTTGTGAGGCGGAAACATCCCAAACGGTGACAGAAAAACCCCAGCTAGAGTCGGGTTTTATGGATCTTTGGGGTAAAAGTAAAGACTATATAGCGAGTATAACCGAGCAATTTTCTCTTGGAATTTCCCATCACCCCGGTATGCTTGCCGTGATGTCTCAATCTATGGATATTCTTGAGCAGCGCCATAAAAGAGCTCGGCTGATGGGCGATCCGCCAGATATCTGCATAGTGCCGCAAGTGTTTGATATTGGTACCATGGAATTTCATCGCGCTGCGGAGTCAATTGCAGCAGGTGAGCAAGCGGTGGCAGATATTAGTCATCTAATTAAGGCCATCATTGGTGCGAGTGCCGACGATAAAGTGCCGACAAGATAATGTCCAAGTAAGCGTATCAGTCGAACTTTACTATTAAAGATTTTCCTCTAGTCAAATCATTGCAAATTTGCAAGATTTATTGTGCTTTTTTTCACTTCAATAACCATGATCTAGATCAAAGCATTTATTGGTAATTTAACGCCTAATGCCACCATATATTGTGTTTTTTAGATTTTTAATGTCGATATGTAGTTATTTTAGCCTGTTCCAACTTTTCACTCTTTAGGGGGGGGAAGGTGTTGGTTGTGCTGTATTTTAGCTTATGTCGCACAGAAGGGGTGAAGCATGCTTGTAGTGATAAAAAGGGATGGTTGTCGTACTGAGTTTAATTCCCAGCGCATTGAAGAGGCGGTGATTGCGGCTATGGCATCGGCAGGTAAAAAGGACAAGGATTATGCCTGTACCTTAGCTGAGCAAGTTAAATTACAACTAACGGGTAGGAACGAAGTCGACATACATGAACTACAGGATGCGGTGGAAAATCATTTGATGTCAGGGCCCTACAAAGCCGTGGCGCGTCATTATATCGAATATCGCCATGATAGAGACTTGTGTCGTGAGGCTAAGAGCAAACTCAATCGACAGATTTTAGGCTTAGTAGAGCAAAGCGATGCCGCGCTTTTGAATGAAAATGCCAATAAAGATGCCAAAGTCATCCCCACCCAGCGGGACTTACTTGCCGGCATTGTTGCAAAACATTATGCCAAAACTCATTTGTTGCCAAAGGATGTCGTCAGCGCCCATGAGCGCGGCGAATTACATTATCATGATTTAGATTATGCGCCGTTTTTCCCTATGTTTAACTGCATGCTTATCGATTTAGGCGGTATGTTGACTCAAGGCTTTAAAATGGGCAATGCCGAAATTGAGCCACCTAGATCTATCGCCACCGCGACCGCAGTTACTGCGCAAATAATTGCTCAGGTTGCCAGTCACATTTATGGCGGCACCACCATTAACCGCATCGATGAAGTGTTGGCCGAATTTGTGCAAAAAAGTTACCAAAAACATCTAGCTACAGGCATAGAGTGGCAAGTGGCAGATGCGGCGCAGTATGCTTTGTCACTGACGGAAAAAGAGTGTCACGATGCTTTTCAATCACTTGAATATGAAGTCAACACCTTGCACACCGCTAATGGGCAAACCCCGTTCGTGACCTTTGGTTTTGGCTTGGGCACTTCTTGGGAGTCAAAACTCATCCAGCGCTCGATGCTTAATGTACGTCTTGAAGGCCTAGGAAAAAATCGTAAAACGCCGGTATTCCCTAAGCTTGTATTTGCCATTAAAGATGGTGTGAATCATAAACTTGGCGACTGCCATTATGACATTAAGCAATTAGCGCTTAAGTGCGCCAGCCTTAGAATGTATCCAGATATTCTCAATTATGATCAAGTGGTTAAGGTTACTGGCTCTTTTAAAACGCCCATGGGGTGTCGCTCATTCCTTGGTGCCTATGAGGAGAATGGTGAACTTATCCATGAAGGGCGCAATAACTTAGGCGTAGTGAGTTTGAACTTGCCGCGTATTGCCATAGAAGCTAAGGGCGATGAGGCGACTTTTTATCAATTGTTAGATGCCCGCTTACTTATTGCTAAAAAAGCCTTAGATACCCGCATTAACCGTCTTGATGGCGTGAAAGCCCGTGTTGCGCCTATTCTTTATATGGAAGGGGCCTGCGGCGTGCGACTCAAGGCCGATGATGAAGTGTCACAAATTTTTAAAGATGGCCGTGCATCAATTTCATTAGGCTTTATTGGCTTACATGAAACCATCAATGCGCTTTTTGGCCAAGAACACCTTTTTGATAGTGCTATGTTGCGAGAAAAAGCGTTAGGGGTTATTCGCTATCTAAAACGTGCTACAGAAGCGTGGAAGGCAGAAACGGGTTACGGTTTTAGCCTCTATAGCACCCCAAGTGAGAACCTCTGCAGCCGTTTTTGTGAACTTGACAGCAGCGAATTTGGACTCATTAAAGGCGTGACAGATAAAGGCTATTACACCAATAGTTTTCATTTAGACGTTGAGAAAAAGGTTAACCCTTTTGATAAGCTCGATTTTGAAATGGCTTATCCTGAAATCGCTAATGGCGGCTTCATTTGCTATGGCGAGTACCCCAACATGCAGCACAATCTATCGGCGCTTGAGCAAGTGTGGGATTACAGTTTCAGTCGGGTGCCATACTACGGTACAAATACCCCCATTGATGAGTGTTATGACTGCGGATTTTTAGGTGAATTTAACTGCACCAGCAAGGGTTTTGTCTGCCCTAAATGCGGTAATCATGAGCCAAGCCGAGTGAGCGTGACTCGCAGGGTGTGTGGCTATTTAGGCAGCCCAGATGCACGGCCCTTTAATGCGGGCAAGCAAGAAGAAGTCAAGCGCAGGGTTAAGCATCTATAGCTTTAGTGCCTATATTGTTAGGTTGAGAATACTAGGCTAAAAATGTTAGGGCAAAAGTTGCAGGAGAGAATATGTTTTACAGTGCCTATCACAGTATCGATGTTATCAATGGTGAGGGCACTCGCTGTACTTTATTTGTCAGTGGTTGCGAACATGCCTGCAAAGGATGCTATAACCAAGCCACTTGGCGACTGGATGCTGGGCACCCGTACAACCAAGCTTTAGAAGATCACATCATCCGTGATTTACAGGATGAGCGTATTATCAGGCATGGCTTGAGTTTAAGCGGTGGCGATCCCTTACACCCGAGTAACTTAAGCGCAGTGCTTAAGCTAGTTCAGCGGGTTAAATTAGAGTGCCCCACTAAGAATATCTGGCTATGGACTGGCTATCGCCTTGCTGAGCTAAATGACGACCAGCAGCAATTACTTCACTATATTGATGTGCTGGTGGACGGAAAGTTTGTCCAATCCTTGGCTGATCCGTCACTGGTATGGCGCGGCAGCAGTAACCAAGTGATCCACAGATTGAGCCATCAAGAGTAAACCGCCATATATGGCGTTTTACTCTTGCTCGTTTTAGTACTGCTTGAGTCTCGCTTTATCGCTTAATCAGCACTGACATTAAATAAGCCACATAGGCTGGTAATTAATCCTACAAGGCAGGCACTGGCGATGAAGCTTAATAACCCAAGTCCAAAGTCTAAGGTGAGGATAAATAAGCTCAACGAAGCGATAAGTATTAAGCTTGCGCTAATTAAGCGCTGATAAGCTCGGCTCATAGTATTGCCTTGACGGAGCAAGGCAATGGCGACCCAAATAAGGCCAAAAGCCAGTAGCATGCCTAATAGATTTGCTATTGATTGACCGGCTAATTGAGCGGGCAAACCTTCTTGAAACACACTGCTATCCATTGATGCCTCCATGATTGATCTTGCTATGCAGTTCTGATGATGCTTTAGCGGCATGATTAGCACTTATATCAACATCAGCATTAATACTCGCGTTAGCACCATCAGTTACACCATGGCTTGATGCTTGAGCGTTTATCTTGTTAAATACCTTGGCCTCTATTTTAAGTAGGCTTAAGCCGAGCAATAAACAAACGCTGTCAACGCCAAGGGTGAGCCAGTGGCCAGTGGTCATCACATTAAACAGATGACTGCCAGTGAGCAGGGAATTGAGAGGCATTAAACTTATGAGCAATAGAGCCGTGAGACGCCAGAGTAATTTTGCGAAAGCATTGAGGTTAGGCACCAAACAGGCAAGCAGGCTTACCAGTATCCAGACCCCAAAAAATATTGGCCCCATGGCTTGGCTTAAGCGGCTATTGTCAGCAAAGTAGCCAAGCAAAAGTTGGGCTGCAAACAGGCTCACGCAGGCTAAGACTAAGCCTGCACATAGGCCAAGGCTTAAACGGTTGGCCCAGAGGTATTGTCTTTGGCTAAAAATGGCCTGTGCCCCGCGGCTACGTTTATCAAACCACATCATCACCCCAGTTAGCGGCAACAATGCGGTCGTCAAACCAAGACAAGCCCAGATAAGTTTAATTAAAATGCCTGTGGCATTATTGCTATCGCCAAAGTTACCTGTGTGCAGTGGTAGAATTAAATCCAGCAAGGGTAGAGCGCTACTGTCTAAGTCACCATAGACACTGAATTGCTTGATAAATTCGCCATTATTACCTTGGTATTTAAGCAGTTGGGTGGAAAGTTCCTGGCCTTTTGCCCGCACATAAACCATGGCGTTGGCATCGCCGTAAGCCATAACGGTAATGTCTTGGATGACATTAAACTGGCCTTTCTTTTCTATATCTTTGAGGATAAGCCCAAGCTCTGTGGTCTTGTGAGTGCCTGAGGCATGAACTTCTGGCATTGGGGTGAAGGCCTGGAGTAATTTATCTTGATCGCCGCCGAAGGTCACCATGGCGGCTGCGGGCAATAAAATGACCGCAGCAAGCCCTAGAAATGCACCGGTAAAGCCGATAGTAAAGTGAAACAAACTGCCCCAAATCCCCATTATCTTGTGGGCATCGCTAATAACGACAGAGGCGTTTTTATCACGCCTAAAACTGAACATTTGTTTGATTTTTTGCCTGTGAACCACAAACCCCGTCACCACAGACAGCATTAAGGTTAGTCCCAGTAAGCCCGTGAGAATAAGCCCTACAGGGCGGCCTAAATGTAAGTCAGCGTGAAATTCTGCTAAAAACCTTGCCATATCAGTGTCGCGATTGGCGATGTAATCTCGGGTTAGGCTGTTGCCTTTTTCAACTAAACTTAAGCTTTTGGCATCAAATTGAAAATACCAGCTGGCGGCTTTGTTAAAGACTTCATCGCCATCGTGGGATTCAAACATTAATACCAGATCCACATTACCGCGCTGACCGGGGTAATAAATATGAATATTGTCGCGGTAAATGGGCGGTACTTCTTGACTGTATTGGGACACCAAGGCATCCAACTGCTGGTGATTGACCTGAATATCACCTCTGAGTTCAGGATTGCCCCAAATGGCAAGCTCTGGGCGGCTAAATACGGCAATGATGCCACTAAAAGCTAAGATAAACAGCAGCACACCTGTTATGACGCCAACCCAGCCATGGAGTAAATAAAGCTTTTTAATCATCAATGCATTCATTAGCTTTGCCCCCAAATTGCGCTGTAGCTTAACCAGGCATGACTCAAGATCAGTAGCAGCATTAATAACCAAGGGCGGTAAGCTTGTTTTGCTAGGTAAGAGTACATAAATAACCCAAGCCAAATGAGTGGGAACAGCAAAATAGGAATAAGAATTTGATCTGCGGCGCTGGCCGTTAAGTAAGTGGTCATCCCCGGAATGGTGATGGTCGCGGTGAGTAGCGCCATCAAACAGGCGGCAATATGGCGCAGCCATAAATGAGTAAAAGTGGCAGACTTAGCCTTAGTGAACGGGGCAATGACCGATTCAGAGGCGATTACCGATTTAACTGTGGACATTAATGTAGGTGCTCAAAAATTATGTAAATAAGAGTCATTATCACATTAAACCTTGGGTTAATGACGTAATGCAACACAATTTACAAAAGGATCCCAGTCAAGGCGTGGCCATTTTTGCTATTGCACGGATTTTACCACCCTGATATCTAAGCGTTTTGCGAGTCGATTTAAGTTGGCTCTGTCTGTCTCAAGCTGGCGGGCACTGGACGCCCAGTTACCTTGTTGTTGAGAAAGTACCTTGATGATGAGTTGACGCTGAAACTCATCGGTCGCCGCGCGTAAATTCATTGTCGATGGGCTGCTTGATGTTGACTCAGGTAAAGGCTGGGATGAAAAACTGAGTTCAGTGGCCGTAGATGGCGCTTTTTCGCTGCTGAGCAGCTGGCCGCAATCTATTGCATCTATGGTGACCATGGTTTTTTGTCGCTGACGTGCCTTTGCTTTAAGGGCTGCCCGGCTCACAAGATGTTCAAGTTCTCGGACGTTACCGGGCCAATCGTATTGTTCAAATATTGCTATGGCTTCACTGGCAAAGCTTAAGGTGTTGATGGCGAGTTTGCGGCGCAGGCGCTCAATAAAAAAGCCTGCAAGTAGAGGGATGTCACCATGGCGCTGGCGCAGTGGTGGGACTGTGATGGGAAATACACTGAGGCGATGGAATAAATCGGCGCGAAAGCGACCTTTATCTACTTCTTCTCGTAAATCTCTATTGGTGGCCGCCAGTATCCTAACGTTGACCTTTTCGACCTTGTCTTGGCCAACGACCTGAATTTCATTGCTTTGTATGGCTCGCAAAATCTTACTTTGAGCCGAAAGCGGTAATTCACCTATTTCATCTAAAAACAGGGTGCCGCCATCTGCGATAGAGAACTTTCCTGCTCTATGGTTCACCGCTCCGGTAAAAGCCCCTTTCACGTGGCCGAACAATTCACTTTCAATTAAGTGCTCAGGCAGCGCGGCGCAATTCACGTAGATCAAGGGACCATGATGACGCAATGACTGCTGATGCAAGGTCTGAGCAACGAGTTCTTTGCCGACGCCGGTTTCGCCGTGGATCAAAATAGTAAATTCTGAACGCGCCACTATGTTGATGTCTTGTTTAAGTTTTTGCATCACTGGGCTGTCACCGACAATTTCTCCGCCATCGTGTTTCCAGGCTTGTTCTGTTAACTGAGCGACCACTTCTTGAGAGTGATTGGCCTGAGTTTCCAACTGCTTGAGCAGTAAAGCGGTATTGAGTGTGGAGGCGGCGATGGCTGAAATTAACGCTAAAGTTCGGCTGGGAATATCATCAAAAACATTGGGAGTAAGGCTATCTAGAGTGAGCAGGCCGAGTAATTTGTCATCAAATAACAAGGGTAATCCCATGCAAGCATGCATGGGGAGATCGCCGTCTCTGTCATGCAATAGGCCATCGTAAGGATCGGCTAAAGGGCTATCGGCACTAAAACGTACTGGGCCTTTGGAATGACACAAGATCTCAAAGCGTGGATGCTCAGCAATGATAAAACGGCGCCCTAACGTGTCGCGACTTAAGCCTTGCAAGGCGATGGGTTTGAGCATGTCACCATGAAATGACAATAGGGCTACAGCATCACAATGAATGGTTTTACGCACAGTATCGAGCAGGCGCTCAAACCTGTCTTGCTTATTGACACTGCTGGACAGCTCCAATGCTAAATCAAGTAATGCGGTTGTTGAAATGGCCGTCATGGTCGTTTCTCTATTGGTTTTAGTTTCACTTGTGGGTTCAAATGATACGCTAGAGTCTTTTTGACTTCAATTCTGTGGGGTCTTTATGACTCCCTTTGTAGCAATATCAACCTAACATACTGAAAATTTTGATTTTAAATATTGGCATCAGTTTTGCTAAATACAGTGAAACCTCTTTAAAGCCAATGAGAATAACGATGAACTCATGTTTTGTTGATCCAAATCAATTTTCAGGCGCCTGTGAAGCCAGCGCTTATTTTAAGCGTTACTTAGCTGTCGCTGAATGGTTACTGCTGTCGTCGGGGTTGGTTATCCTAGCGTGCTTGGTACTGTCATTTGGATTTGAGCAAGCGTTAGCCATGCCAATTCTGATTGGCACTCATATCGGCACGATTATTTTTGCGGGAGTGTTCAAGGTGGCTTATGTCCTTAGGTGCGTGTGTTTGCATGGACTCGGTGAGACACATTTCTAATATGAAAGCGCTTAACTTTATTTATGGTGCTGTTCCGCTGCTTTAATAAGCTGCTACTGTTAGTTGGATTATTTGCCGTTGCACTGTTGCATTTTGTCGGTGAATTAACTGTGCTAAGCACTATCCTTAGTGAGCATTTAGCCCGTACAGCCAGCCTCTTAGGGGCATTTCTACTACTCATGCAAATAGCGCCTTAACATCAGCACAGTGATTTTCAATGGACATGGCAAGAAGCTGCGTCTTATGCCAATCAATAGCATTGGTATTAATACTGCGAAGGAGTGTGATCATTTAGCGTAACCTTGATGTATACCCTAAGGTTTGAGGCCTAGGTCATAGATTAAGTGGGCTATTTTTTATTTGTTAATATTTGGACATTTTATGCTTACCGAAAGCCACATTATCATTATCAAAAGTACTATTCCTTTGTTAGAGCAGGCAGGCCCTGAATTGACGAAATATTTTTACCAAAGAATGTTCAATCAGCATCCTGAACTTCAACATATTTTTAATATGAGTCATCAGCACTCAGGACGCCAACAAGTGGCGCTGTTTGAAGCTCTTGCTGCATATGCTAAAAATATAGACAACCTTGCGGCGTTGACCACAGCTGTTGAGCGTATTGCCAATAAACACACCACCTTTAATATTCAGGCAGATCATTACGCGATTGTAGGCACACACCTTATCGAAACTTTGCGTGAACTGGCGCCTGAAGCGTTCACCGCCGATGTGGAAGCCGCGTGGGCTGCTGCTTATCAGTTTCTAGCGCAAATATTTATCGGCCGCGAAGCTGAGATTTATCAGCAAAATGGAGCGCGCCAAGGGGGCTGGAGCGGTGGCCGTGAATTTAAACTCATTATTAAATCTATTGAGTCAGAGTTGATTAGCAGTTTTGTGTTTGAGCCTATTGATGGCGCTAAGGTGCTTGATTTTAAACCTGGTCAGTACATAGGTATTGAAGTGCAGCCTCTGGGGGCGGATTATAAAGAAATGCGTCAATATTCTTTATCAGCCAGCCCAAATGGTCGCACTTACCGAATTTCAGTGAAGCGTGAAACCTCGAAGCTTGATTTTACCGCAGAAACTGGAGTTGCTGCTGAGAGTAAACCTGGGGTGGTATCTCACTTTTTACATAATGATCTTAAGCTTGGTGATACCGTGACTCTGTACGCCCCTGCAGGGGATTTTTTCTTGGTAGACAAACAAACCCCAGTGACATTGATTTCTGCCGGAGTGGGGCAAACGCCTATGTTATCTATGCTCAATACTTTGTCAGAACAAGCTTATGGTCATCCTGTGCAGTTTTTACATGCCTGTGAAAACGCTCGTCAACACGCATTTTCAACTTGGGTCACTGAGCTTACTCAGCGCCATAGTTGGGAGCAAAAGGTATGGTACAACGACGAGCTAAGTGATACCGCAGCTCATGGCTTGATGGACTTAACATCGGTGAATTTACCTGTGGATACGGGGAATTTTTACTTATGCGGCCCGCTGGGATTTATGCAGTTTATTAAACAGCAATTACTGGGCTTAAATGTCAGTGCAAACAGAATTCATTATGAAGTGTTTGGCCCTCATGAAGCGTTTTAAAAGTCATGATTTATTTAACCTGTTTACGGGTTAAACCAGCCCCAAAGGGGAAATGTAAAAAAGCACAGCCCTAGGGCTGTGCTTTTGATTTTGGCTTGAGATTAACCAAGCCGCTAATCTCGTCTTTACAGACGGTAAGTTAAGGTGAGCTTAGCGTTACGCTCTTCCCCTGGCATGCCGCCTAGGAACATGGCTTTTTCGTAATAAACCTTATTAAACATGTTGTTAATGTTTAACTGGATCTTATAGTCTTGGGCATCATAGCTGATGGCTGAGTCCATAACGGCATAACTTGGCACATAGCCGTCAGGAATACCAAAAGAGCTTGAATGTGTGCTGCGCTCGCCGACGTACTTTCCGCCCAAACTAAAGGAAATAGGCTCACGTAAGCCAAAGTCAGCGGCGTAGGTTGCCCAGATGCCAGCGGTGACGTATGGCACGCCTTTTTGACGTTGATTTGCATCACTGCGGCTTGGATCTTGGTTATCTCGGGCGTCTTGATAAACAGCATTGACATTGATTGTCCATCGCTGGTTAAGATCGGCGTTGATATCAAGCTCAACACCTTCAGTATCTTCACTGCCGTTATTAAAATACTGCGCCACTTCAGGGCCAGACACGCCAGCTTCATAGAGTGGGTTATCGTATTGCAAGTTCACCCGTGATGTTTTGAAGAAAATTAATGAGGCCAGTAATTGATCATCAAAGCCTTTGGCTCTTATGCCAAAATCTTTGCTGACTGACTCAGAGTCTTTTCTGTCACTTTGATCGCCCTTAATATCCCCAAGCACGCTGTAAGCGGTGCGGCCTTTAGCATGATTGATGAAGAATGATAAATCATCAATTGGCATATAGGTTAAGCCTAGGTTATAGGTCATGCCGTTATCTGTGGTGTCAGCAAGTTGGGTCGGTGCTGCGCGGCTTGAGCTGTAGCGGCTATCGACACCTAAGTGCTCGTAGGTTTGTTTGATTTCATTAAACGCAACCCCAACACGGCTGGTAAAGCCATTGCCTAAATAACCCACGTGTTGCAGACCCACGCCCCAGGCACCGATAGTTTTGTCATAGTTACTGGTAAGCAATGGATCGTAATCTTCAAATTGTCCCGTGCCCCAGTTTGGGGTGCGGATATCATAGATGTAGGGCAGGCTGCCTTGATAGAGCACTTGGCCAGATTTATTTTTGGTGACGTAATCTTTGTCCCAAATCGAATATTGCTGCGAGCGCACGCTTCTGTCTTCAAAATTTGCATTCATTAACAGTTCGTTGTCTATGCCTGCAAGTTCGAAGTCGTAGCGTAAATCTGCAAAGTACTGCCATGATTTTTCATCAGCGGTGGCTTTACGGTACTCCTGACGGCGAGCGGCAAAGGGGTATAACTTGCCATCTTCTAGCAGTGGCGCACGGGGATCGGCATTGATAACGCCGCCTCGTTCCCAGTACACATAGTTGTAGGCACCCGTTTGGCGAGCAAAGCCAGTGTCATAGTTACGGTATTGCAGCTGCTGGTTTAAATGCAGATTATCGCTTAAGTAGATGTTGTGCGTCAGCTTAAGGCGCAGCTCTTCACCTTCATTGGCTTTGGCCATTGGGGAGATTAAGCCGTTGTGACCAAAGGTATAAGGCGTTAGGCCGTCGCTTGAACTTAAGGAGTTTGCCAATTCTTGACGCTGAAGCTCAGTAAGCTGTATGCCTTTGCTGGTGGAGTCATTGACTAAGTCTTGCCAGGTGGCTTCACCTGCGGTTTTACCATCGACTGACTCAGCATTATAAATACGGATGGGATGGCCGATAGAGTCTACTGGGATAGCATCTTTAATGTAGGCGGCTGATAACATGATATTTTGATCATCATTAATCAAAAACTTTAACGAACCGTAAACTTCATCTCTGTCGGTGCCCATGTCACGGTAACCGTCGCTGCGGGCGCTTTTAGCGACCACACGATAGGCTAAATCATCGCTGATGGCTCCTGTGCTGTCAGCTAGCATTGAATAGCTGTCCCACTGGCCTAGTTCAAGTTCAAACTCATGCTGACTGGTAAATTCTGGTTTTTTCTCAATGAGGTTAATCACGCCGCCAGCGCTACCCATGCCATAAAGACCGGTTGCTGGGCCTTTTAACACTTCAACCGAGCTCACGTTTGCCAGTGAGCGGGTCGGGTTAAAGGTGTTGCCTAAGCCTGCGCCGCCATACATGCCGTCATAGGTATAGTTAGCGCCTAGGCCGCGTACCACTAAGTTATCACCTATGCCATAATTGTTGCCGGCTTGAGTTACGCCGCTGATGTTACGTACCAAGTCTTGCATATTGCTAAGACCTTGGGCGTCGAAAAGCGCCTCATCGACAATAACAACCGCCGCAGGGGTTTCCATCAATGACATATCAGACTTGGTGGCAAGGCCTGAGTTCATCACCACTTGGTTTTGTCTTCCATAGACGGTTATACGCTCAACATCCTTGTTATCACGGGCCTTATTAGTCTGTTCCTCAGACATGGCTGCCGTTTGTGAGGCGAGGGTAGTAGTTTGTGCACTGGCATTAACGGCAAACAGTGCGCTATGGCAAGCAAGAGCAAGTAGAGATAAACGTAACGACTTCATAACTGACACCTTTATAAATTAAGTTGCGAATGATAATGATTGTCATAGGCATTGCAAGTATAATTTTGCATAATTGGGTTACTCATGGGTAATGGGCTGGAGATGAAATCTAGTTAGGTTGGTTTATGACCCAAAGGCTGATGGCTAGTGGGGAATGACTAAAGAGAACATTAATGTGATTGGTATTAGGTATTAGCTTGTTAATGTGTTTCAGCAAACTTGCTGTTATACTTCGCCCAAGTCACTGTGCTGTAGTCAATTTTTGCCAGTATTGATGGCCTGATAAATGCTGAAAGCATGATTAAGATATTAAGGTAAAACAATGAATTTAAAGCAAGAACTGCAAGATTTGAATGATAAGTTAGAGAAGTTTCGCCGTAAGCTCGCAGCCGCAGAGCAGCGTGGTGATGCCACTATTATTCTGCAGTTTAAGAAAGAAATCACCACTGTGTCTAAGCGTATTAGCAGTGTTAAAGGTCAGCAGACCCGTGAGCTTAAAAAAGCAGGCACAGACGTAAAAACCTTGTCATTTAAGCGTCCACTCACTAAAGCCGAGCAGGCAGATATGGGCAAGCTTAAAAAGTCAGTTAAAGGCTTAGTTGTGGTGCATCCTATGACGGCACTTGGCCGTGAAATGGGCATCAAAGACGTTACAGGTTTCGCTCCTCAAGCGTTTTAGTTTGTCGCTAATGATGACTGCTAAGGCAGTCATATGTTTGATTTGGAAGATTTAAGTCTCACGGAGTGAGCGCAGTTGTAAGGTTGGCCCATGTCGATAAATTATATCGCTACTTCTAAATTACCTACGCCTTGGGGCGTGTTTTCCATGCACGGTTTTGAAGATACTCAAACGGGTAAAGAGCATGTTGCACTGACCTTAGGTGAGTGGCTGCCAAGCCAAGCTATCTTAGGTCGTATTCATTCTGAGTGTTTGACCGGCGATGCTTTATTTAGCTTGCGTTGTGATTGTGGTTTTCAATTGCAAACGGCGATGCAAAATATTGCCGAAGCGGGCCAAGGGTTTATTTTGTATTTACGCCAGGAAGGACGGGGTATTGGCTTACTCAATAAAATTCGCGCCTATGAATTGCAAGATGCTGGCGCGAACACGGTTGAGGCTAATGAGCGTCTAGGCTTTGATGCTGATATGCGTAAATACGATATGATAGCGCCAATGCTTGAGAAAATTGGGATCACTCAAGTTAAGTTGATGACTAACAATCCTCGAAAAGTCAAAGCAATGCAAGACTTGGGTATTACTGTTGCTGAAAGGGTTCCTTTGCAGGTGGGTAAGAATCGCTACAATGAAGCCTATCTCAAGACGAAATCGACTGAGCTGGGTCATATGATGTCAGAACATCATTTTAATGATGACTCAGGCAACTAGAACCCCGTGGCTCAGTATAATGAAAATGATACTGAGCTAATTTTATGTCAATGATTGCTAAGCTATTACTCTTTTTTAGTAAGCCTTTTTTCAATGACTCTGTTAGTTATAGCTGCACTGAATATAACCGTGCTTATCCTCGCTTCGCTTTCTATCGTTACCCCTTATTACTCTTGTGCTGCTTACCCCATTTAGGGTTGGCACAATCCCAAACTGCGCCGCCAACCCAAACTAAAGATGTATCCCACTATGCGTTTGCCAATTATTTAGGCAGTGGTGTTTACCGTACGGCAGAGCAAAGCGCTGCAGTGATTAATATTCCATTGAGTTTTGAGTTGAAGCGTTTTTATGGAGTAGATCATGATGAAACAACCGCCAATAGCACTGAGCCTCCTCAAGGACAGTTGTTTTTACGATTACCTATGTCTTTTGGTTTTTTTAACTATGACTTTAACAGCCTTCCCCGCGGTGATATCCCTAGCAATGTTGGCACGCTAGTGGTGACTCCAGGGCTTGAGTATCATTGGCAAGGCGCAGACCGTTGGCGTTATGAAGTTTATGCTGACTTAGGTTATGGGGTTAATTTTAGTAATGATAACCAGGTGAGTATCTTCTCTATGGGCATCTCAGCCCTTTATGATATTGATTTACCTAATTACTCACCAACATGGATTAACCGGCTTTATTACGCTGGATATCGTAATAAACTTGATCACAATACTGAGAGTTTTTCTGTGTTAAGTAGTGGTATTGAATCAGGGATTAACCAGCAATGGCGATGGGGGACTGCGGCGCTTGAACCTAGATTGTTTCTGGGGACAAATTGGTATTTTGACAAGCTTAAATTTAGCTCTATGACTAAAGCCGAGACTTTTACTAATTATAGCGTCGAGTTAGGTTTTAGTTTGTTGTTTGCCAAGCCTGTAGGCTGGGAATTGCTGGACATAAAAAGGGCTGGCCTCAGTTATCAATTTGGTGAAGGCTTGAGGGTCATCAAGTTCCATCTTGATTTCCCTTTATAGCGTGTTTAGCCGAAGCTGTCGGCTAAACATAAAGGCTGCGACTTAGTCACCTTTAGGAGCAGCATTACCCCATATCGCTTTATTTACCTGAGGTAAGTCATCAGTTTGATTGGTTGATGTCTTAGGTTGTGCTTTAGTTTTCACCATTTGAGCTTCCGAGGAGCGCGGCATTTTTCGAGGCTTATCTTCAAACTTGCTTGTGCCTGAATCAATTTTAGGCGCTGGTAAGGGCAATTTGTTCGCTTTAAGGTACAGGTATTCGACCTTATCTCTGGCCCACTGGGTTTTGCGCAAAAATGCTAAGCTGGATTTGATGCTGGGATCGTGAGTGAAACAGCGAATATTAATCCTAAGGCCTAACTCTTCCCAACCGTACTTATCCACTAGAAAGGTTAAGATTGCCTCAAGTTTTAGGCCATGTAAGGGATTATTTTGTTGGCTCATAGTGCTGGATCTTAGTTAACGAATTTTGGCTATTGTAACACCAGAAAGCGCAGAAGACTGCATTGGCTTTAGTGGCTATTATCATCGATGAGGCTGACACTCGGGTCGAGTAGTTGCTTGTGATAAAAGTCATCAATAAGTAGACGTAAAATTTTGGATTTAGCGAGCTTGTTGTTCATTGCCAGTGTGTCTAATTGGCTGATGCTGTGCTCTGTCAAAGTGAAGGTTGCATGACGATATAGAGAGCTGTTTGTTTTATTTAGCCCAGGTTTTATCAATGACTGAGCTTTGTTGCCCATAGCATAATTGTCAGCGTCAGATATAAACTCATCTGCCGAAATCGACTTAGGTTTAGGTTTGAGTTTTTTGCGTTTTAGATCAGTTAAGCTCATAACTATTTTCTGCTGGTATGGCGAATAATTCATCGGCGATGGCGCGAATTTCATCGGCAGCTTTACCATCGGGTTCAATTTCAATCACTGAGCTACCACTTTCTTCACTGTCATCATAAATGTTGCGGCAAAAAGTGATGGCATCTAATACTCGTAATCCAAAGGATTGCACCACTTCTTTGGCTTCAAGGATGCGCTTATATTGGGTCGGCAATGCGGGGCATTGGGTGAGCACTATGGTGGCCACCATTTTGGGATTGACCATTTTACAGGTGCTGAGCATGTCTTCCATATGAGGTAAGGTTTTTAAATCTCTGCGCTTTGGACGCAGCGGTAATAAGACATAGGTGGCAACAGACATGGCTGCGCGCATAGCTAAATTATCTTGGCCGCCACAATCGACGACCACATAGTCAAAGCGCTCTGAGAGACTTAATAGATCGTTACGGATTTTTCCATAAAGCTGGATGCAGTTGATCAAGGGCAAGTTTGGGTCATTGTTTCTGGCTTGGATCCAATCTGAGGTGGTACGCTGGGGATCACAATCCACCATCAATACATTGGCTTGGTATTTTTGTGTGATGTGTACGGCGAGGTTTTGTGCCAGGCAGCTTTTACCACTACCGCCTTTTTCACCACCGACTAACAATATCAGTCCCATATCCATATACCCAGTTGAGCACTTTTTTATTGAGTATAGGACAGCTTAGCTAAACTGTTTTGCTTGTGTATAACAGCAGCACTAATTTAACAGCTGCAAGGCAACATAGAAGCTTTCTGCGGAGCGAGTATTACATCTGCATACTTGGCCGAAGACTTGATGTTGTTTATCTGTGTTAGGGTTAAAGGTTACCGCAATCAGGGCACCAATATCAAAAGGGTAGCTATAATCAAACAGCAAGCCATTGCGGGCTAAGTCCATACAGACTGCATAGTCTTGCTGTTCGGTACCATCACTATTTTTCCAATCAATAAGCACACGCTCAGCTTCTAAATCTAAGCGGATTGAATCACGTTTTTCTATTTCATGACTAGATGCTGAACTCATATTGGTTCTCCGAAAGAATGCCATGCAGTAGAAATAGCATAATCACTTTTTCTATTTATACCAATGAAGGTGCTAAAAAACATCTTTTTGAGCAACTTAAGTCAGTTAGTTATCATAGTCCTGATTTTTTGGATAAGGCATTTTAAGCTGACCCCAGCGGATCACTATTACAGTGACAGCCAGTAGGATAGTTGAAAGTGAAATGGCCAAAATACGCCAATCATCCATGGCTTTCATGTCTAAGATAAGATAACGGGCCAGAGCGACGATGGCGATATAAAGTGGCATGCGGATCGGCAGTTTGCCCGATTCGATATAATTGACCACCATGGCGAGCACTTCAAGATAGATAAACAACAGCAATAAATCAGCTAAGGCTACAGTGCGTAAATTTATCATGCTGTAAATTTCTTCACCAATAGAGACTAAGGTTGCTATTGCGATGATAAAGAGTACTAAGTATTCGATTTTTTTAAGTAAGGACAAGCTTACTCTACGGGTTAGTGACATTGTGTTTATCCTGATGAGTGGACGGTGCAAAATAGGGCCATAAAAAAACCGCCTAAGCATGATACTCGGCGGTTGTTTTTATACCAATAGCGGACTGAGCTGTTGTTTGATAATTAACGCTTTAAGCCATCATTTAGTAATGGGCGCATTAATTTCACAAGTTCAGTGGTCACTTTAGGAGAACCTGCAACGATATTGCCAGAAGCCATATAGTTATGATTACCGGTAAAGTCAGTCACGGTGCCGCCAGCTTCGCGGCAGATAAGATCGCCCGCTGCAATGTCCCACGGTTTAAGACCAATTTCAAAGAAACCGTCTAAACGGCCAGCCGCAACATAAGCTAAGTCTAACGCTGCAGAACCTGCACGGCGAAGATCTGCACACACAGGGAACAGTGTGGTCAGAATTTTCATGTAACTTTCAGTGTGTTGGCGAGCTTTGAACGGGAAGCCAGTACCGATTAAGGTATTGTTTAATTCAGTTACCTTGGTCACGCGTAAGCGAAAATCATTAAGTTTTGCACCTTTACCACGTACAGCAGAAAAGAGTTCTTCACGGACGGGATCATAAATCACAGCCACTTCAATTTTGCCTTTGTATTGAAGGGCAATAGAAACAGCGAAATGAGGAATACCACGAACGAAGTTGTTCGTGCCATCAAGAGGATCGACTATCCAGATATAATCTTTGTTGTCACCGCGATGTTCACCGCTCTCTTCGCCCACCACTGTGTGGTCTGGGTAAGATTTACGGATCTGATACACAATAGTAGCTTCAGCTTCCTTGTCTACACTGGTCACAAAGTCGTTTAGTCCTTTGGCAGAAACTTCGACACGGTCGAGTTCAGTATAGGCGCGCATAATAGTTTGGCCCGCGGCGCGTGCAGCGCGCGTAGCGATAGTCAGCATCGGATGCATAGCAATCCCCTGGATGTTAAAGAACGATAAATAGCGGCCGTATTATACGTAAATAATTGATTATATCAAATGATGATTTTCATATAAGCAGATTATTACCACAGGCTGCAGCATGTGATAGTATGCCAGCCTTCATTTGTTGATTAGTTTAGTAAACCATCATGCTCAGTAATATTCGTGTCGTTTTAGTTGGAACAACGCACCCAGGAAACATAGGCTCTACAGCAAGAGCCATGAAAACCATGGGATTATCAAACTTATACCTTGCTGAGCCGAAGGTTGAACCCGATGGTCAATCTATCGCTTTGTCAGCGGGTGCAAGCGACATTTTAAAGCACTTAACTCGGGTTGACTCATTAGCCGAAGCCATTGCCGATTGTAGTTTAGTGATTGCAACCAGTGCTCGTAGCCGCACTTTAGATTGGCCAATGCTTAATCCAAGAGAAGCGGGTATAAAACTCACCGCTGAAGCCGTTAATGGGCCTGTTGCTATCGTATTTGGCCGAGAGAACAATGGTTTGAGCAATGAAGAGTTACAAAGTTGCCAATTTCATGTGGCGATTCCTGCCAACCCAGAATACAGTTCATTAAATTTAGCCCAAGCTGTACAAATCATCTGTTATGAAGCTCGAGTGGCACATTTAGCTCAGGTTGATGCTATGGCGTCTTCTGATGAAAAGCCTGAAATCACTAAGCAAAATATCGCGTCATCAGCTGAAGTCCTAGATATAATTCAAGACGATGCCGTGCCTCAAGCATATCCGTTATCAGCAGATTTAGAGCGTTTTTATACACATTTAGAATCGACGCTGTTGGCCACAGGCTTTGTGATTAAGAATCATCCTGGGCAAATCATGATGAAACTCAGACGCCTTTTCAGCCGTGCTCGTGTTGAAGAACAAGAAATGAATATCCTTCGTGGAATTTTAACCTCTATCGATAAAAAAATGCCGCCAAAAGAGTAAGGGGCAAAGGAAAATCTATGGGCATGATAGCCAGAATTAAAGAAGACATAGCCTCCATTTATCATCGCGATCCCGCGGCGCGCAATGCCTTTGAAATTTTATTTAATTATCCAGGCATGCAAGCCATTTGGATCCACAGGGCAAGCTATAAGTTGTGGCGCGCCGATTGGAAGCTAAGCGCTCGCTGTTTGTCGACTTTTTCACGCTGGCTTACTGGGGTCGAAATTCACCCTGGTGCCACCATAGGAAGACGTTTTTTTATCGACCACGGCATGGGTGTCGTGATTGGTGAAACTGCCGAAATTGGTGATGATTGTACTTTATATCATGGGGTCACCTTAGGCGGCACCACTTGGCGAGCTGGTAAGCGCCATCCCACATTAGAAAATAATGTGGTCGTAGGGGCAGGGGCTAAAATTCTAGGCCCTATCACTATGCATGATGGCGCTCGGGTAGGGTCCAACTCTGTGGTGGTTAAAGACGTCCCCAAAAATACCACTGTGGTAGGTATTCCAGGGCGAGTGGTAGCAACGCCGACTGAGCAATCTAATGAGAAAACTCAGCGTCGCAGCGCCATGGCTGAAAAATATGGTTTTGATGCTTATGCGGTGTCGCCGGACAATCCTGATCCTGTTGCTAATGCCATAGGTCAAATGCTCGACCACATGCATTTGATGGATTCCAAAGTACAAGATTTGTGCCAAGCCATTCAGGGCATGGGCGGCAATGTGTGCACCGATAAACTGCCCCAACTTAATGTGGGTGAGTTTGATGAAGCAGAGAAAGCTGCAGCTCAAAGACGTAAACTGGATTTGGATGAGTTTGACCCAAGTATCTAGGGGGGATTCGAGCTTAAATTGTTGGCTTTATGTAACCGTAATGACACCAAGAAGCTTACTTTCATCGCAAACCTTACTGATTTAAGTAAATTCAGCCTTTTGGATTGAATGTTTAGTCATAAAAAGGTTAAATACCGCAGCTACTTGTCGCCATTTATATGGATTTTTTCAAATAATACTTGAGTAAATCACTCGGTTTAATACTTGACTAATTTACTCGGGTATGATGAAATTAGGTCATACTTTTGGGAGTTGTAGTCAATATGAAACTTACATCAAAAGGTCGCTACGCAGTAACAGCCATGTTGGATGTAGCGATTCATTCAACAACTGGGCCAGTTCCCTTAGCTGATATCTCTGAAAGACAGGGGATATCGCTTTCTTATCTAGAACAACTTTTTGCAAAATTACGCAAAGAAGGCCTAGTCGCCAGTGTCCGTGGTCCTGGTGGCGGTTACCATTTAGGTTTAGAAGCAAAAGATATCTCTATTAGCATGGTCGTGCATGCAGTAGATGAGTCTGTTGATGTTACTCGCTGTCAAGGCAAAGGAAATTGCCAGAGTGGCACACGTTGCTTAACCCATTCATTGTGGGGTGATCTTAGCAAGCAGATCGCCGACTTCTTGGATGGTATTTCACTTGCTGGCTTGATGCAAAAGCGAGATGTGCAATTTATTTCGTTAAAGCAAGATGAAATTCAGAAGGAGCATAGACTGAGTCTTTAACTCTACTATGTTGATTTAAATAAAATTATTATAGTACTTAGTGTCGTTCTCAACAGCGTTTGAGTTCAAGAATTGAGTACGGAGTGTGTTATGAAGCTTCCTATCTATTTAGATTATGCCGCAACAACCCCAGTGGATCCTCGCGTTGCTGAAAAAATGATGCAACACATGACGATGGATGGTGTGTTTGGAAATCCAGCATCCCGTTCACACAAGTATGGTTGGCAAGCCGAAGAAGCGGTGGATATTGCCCGTAACCAAGTGGCTGATTTGATTAACGCCGACCACAGAGAAATTGTGTTTACTTCTGGTGCAACTGAATCAATCAACTTGGCGATCAAAGGCATTGCGCATTTCTATCACAAGAAAGGCAAGCACATCATCACCAGTAAAACAGAACATAAAGCAGTATTAGATACTTGCCGTCAATTAGAGCGTGAAGGTTACGAGGTGACATACCTTGAGCCAGAAGCAAACGGCCTAATTCCACTGTCGCGTATTGAAGCTGCCATGCGTGATGACACTATTCTAGTCAGCATCATGCACGTGAATAACGAAATCGGTGTTATTCAAGATGTGATGGCTATTGGTGAGTTATGCCGCTCAAAGGGTATTTTCTTCCATATGGATGCAGCCCAAAGCGCAGGTAAATTACCAATCGATGTACAGCAACTTAAAGTTGATTTGATTTCTATTTCTGCCCATAAAATGTACGGCCCCAAAGGGGTTGGTGCCCTTTATGTGCGTCGTAAGCCACGCATTCGTTTAGAGTCACAAATGCACGGTGGCGGCCATGAACGTGGTATGCGCAGTGGCACCCTTGCGACTCACCAATTGGTGGGATTAGGTGAAGCCGCGGCGATTGCTAAGCAAGATATGGAAATCGATAACGCCCGTATCCGCACTTTACGTGACAAATTATGGAATGGCGTTAAGCACATCGAAGAAACGTACATCAATGGCGACATGGAGCAGCGTTTTTGCGGCAGCTTAAATGTCAGCTTCAACTTCGTTGAAGGTGAGTCATTGATGATGGCATTGAAAGACTTAGCTGTCTCTTCAGGTTCTGCCTGTACCTCAGCAAGTTTAGAGCCAAGCTATGTATTACGTGCATTAGGCTTAAATGATGAAATGGCCCACAGCTCAATTCGTTTCTCAATTGGCCGCTTCACCACAGATGAAGATATAGATCATGCGATCAAAGTCATTACCCAATCCATAGATAAATTGCGCGAAATGTCACCGCTTTGGGAAATGTTTAAAGACGGTATCGATTTGAATCAAGTCCAATGGGCACATCACTAATTTTTTGATAATACCTTCACGGTATTTGGAGCAGTATCATGGCTTATAGCGAAAAAGTAATAGATCACTACGAAAACCCACGTAACGTAGGCTCATTCGATAAAGATGATCCCAGTGTTGTCACCGGCATGGTTGGTGCGCCGGCGTGCGGTGACGTAATGAAATTGCAACTTAAGATCAGTGCTGATGGCATTATCGAAGATGCAAAATTCAAGACTTACGGTTGTGGCAGCGCCATTGCATCTAGCTCATTGGTAACTGAGTGGGTAAAAGGCAAAAGTGTTGAGCAAGCTGGCAGCATCAAAAATGCTGATATCGCACAAGAATTGGCGTTACCTCCAGTGAAAATTCATTGCTCGATTTTGGCTGAAGACGCGATTAAAGCCGCGCTTGATGAGTATAAATCTAGACAAGTTAAGTAATACCTGGAGTTAACATGGCAATTACAATGACTCCTGCTGCGGCTGACAGAGTAAGATCATTTCTCGTCAATCGCGGCAAAGGATTAGGTCTTCGTCTTGGGTTACGTACTTCTGGCTGCTCAGGCATGGCATACGTGATTGAGTTTGTTGACACACTCAATGACGATGATGAAATCTACACCATAGATGATGTTAACATCATTATTGATGCTAAAAGTTTCATCTATCTGCAAGGAATTGAATTGGATTTCGTGAAAGAAGGCCTTAATGAAGGTTTCCAATTTAATAACCCAAATGCGAAAGGTGAGTGCGGTTGTGGTGAGAGCTTTACTGTGTAAGCTCTCAGCTTTTGCTATCAAATACAAAAAGCATGATGTTTGCCAATGAACTATTTTAACCTGTTTAATTTTATACCTTCCTTCGATATCGATACTGGCTTACTTGCTGAGCGCTACCGCGAGCTGCAAAAAGCGGTCCATCCCGATAAGTTTGCCAATGACAGCGAGCAGCAAAAGCTACTCGCCGTACAGCGCACAGCTCAAGTTAATGACGGTTATCATACCCTAAAGCAGCCACTACGCCGTGCAGAGCACCTGCTTAGCCTAGGTGGCGTCGACTTAAGTCATGAAACCACCACAGTCAAAGACACTGCATTTTTAATGCAGCAGATGGACTGGCGTGAAGCTTTGGAAGACATTAAGCATAGCAAGCAGCCCCAAGCTCAAATTGATGAACTCTACGATTCATTCTCAGCTCATGAAAAACTGTTGTTCTCACAGTTAAGCCATTTATTGCAAACCCAAGATGAGGTTGCCTATCTAAAGGCGGCAGATCAAGTGCGTAAGCTTAAATTTATGGCAAAATTACAACAAGAGTTAACCCATATTGAAGATGCCTTGCTTGACTAATCACATCGAGTAAACTCTTATTGGATCACCCATGGTTGAGCTTAGCTTGGCCAATAACAAGATGGTAAATTATGGCACTGTTGCAGATTGCTGAGCCTGGCCAAAGTGCCGCGCCTCACGAACATAGACTCGCTGTGGGCATAGACCTTGGCACCACAAATTCCTTAGTTGCCGCAGTTCGAAGCGGTGAAGCGCTGACCTTAGCTGATAGCGAAGGGCGTCATTCTTTGCCATCGGTTGTGCATTATGGCGTTGACTCAACCTTAGTTGGCTATGACGCTGAAGCCTTGTCGGCACTTTTCCCCGCGCAAACATTAGTGTCTGTGAAGCGTTTTATGGGTAAAAGTCTTAATGATATTCAAGGGAGTGCGCAAGTATTCCCCTATGAATTTTCTGCCACTGAACAAGGGCTACCTTTATTTGTTATGCCTCAAGGGGCGGTTAACCCTATTCAAGCCTCTGCGGACATATTGCGCCCTTTAATTGAGCGGGCAGAGCAGACCTTAGGCGGTCAATTACAAGGCGTGGTAATTACAGTGCCGGCCTACTTTGATGATGCCCAGCGTCAAGGCACTAAAGATGCGGCCGAATTACTGGGCGTAAAAGTGCTGCGTTTACTCAATGAGCCCACAGCGGCCGCCATAGCTTATGGACTTGATAGCAAACAAGAAGGCGTAATTGCCGTTTATGACTTAGGTGGCGGCACCTTTGATATTTCTGTGCTGCGTTTAAGTGGTGGGGTGTTTGAAGTCTTGGCTACAGGCGGCGACTCAGCCCTTGGCGGCGACGATTTTGACCATTTATTACAGCAACATCTGCAAGCCGCTTGGGGGTTAACCTCAATGTCAGCACAGTTATCCCGCCAATTGCTCATTGAAGCCCGCCGAGTTAAAGAAGCCTTGACCGATAACGAAACAGTCACCGCTCATGTTAACGTAGATAACTCAGCATTTAGTCTTGAGATAAGTAAAGCAGATTTTGAAGCCTTAATTGCCAGCTTAGTGAAGAAAACCATCAGCAGCTGTCGCCGCACTCTACGTGATGCTGGCATAAGCACAGATGAAGTGATTGAAACTGTGATGGTTGGTGGCTCGACTCGGGTACCGTTAGTGCGCCAGCAAGTTGAGCAATTGTTTAATAAGGCGCCATTAACCTCAATCGATCCCGATCGCGTGGTTGCTATTGGGGCTGCGATTCAAGCCGATATTTTAGTGGGTAATAAGCCGGATTCAGATCTGCTGTTGCTTGATGTTATTCCACTGTCCTTAGGCATAGAAACCATGGGCGGTTTAGTGGAGAAAGTTATTCCCCGCAATACCACTATTCCGGTTGCCCGCGCTCAGGAATTTACCACCTTTAAAGATGGTCAAACTGCCATGGCCTTCCATGTGGTACAAGGCGAGCGTGAGCTAGTAGATGATTGTCGTTCATTGGCGCGCTTTAACTTAACCCATATTCCAGCATTATCGGCTGGCGCAGCTCACATTCGAGTGACCTTCCAAGTGGATGCTGATGGCTTATTGAGCGTCACCGCCATGGAAAAGTCAACCGGCGTTAACACCAGCATTCAGGTTAAGCCTTCCTTTGGCTTATCAGATCTTGAGATTGCGACCATGCTTAAAGATTCCATGAAGCATGCTAAGGACGATATCAGCCTGCGTATGCTCACCGAGCAAAAAGTTGAAGCCATGCGAGTGATTGAATCTTTGCAAGCTGCTATGGCTCACGATGGTGACTTGCTTGAGCCTAGTGAGCATGAATCGTTGCAACTCGCCCTTGCTAGCCTGGCTGATATTGCTAAAGGCGATGATAGAGACGCAATCGAGCAGGCCATTAAGGCCCTAGATGAAAAGACTCAAGATTTCGCGTCAAAGCGTATGGATAATTCTATTAAGGCGGCCCTTAAGGGTCAGTCTGTCGATAATATATAGGTGATATGATGCCACAATTAGTATTTTTGCCCCACGCAGAGCTGTGCCCAGATGGCGCAGTGGTTGAAGCCCAAGTGGGTGAAACCATTTTAAATGTTGCTCTAAGAAATGGTATTCACATCGAGCATGCTTGTGAAAAGTCATGCGCATGCACTACTTGCCATGTGATTGTTCGTGAAGGATTTAATGATTTAGAGCCCAGTGATGAATTAGAAGATGACATGCTAGATAAAGCCTGGGGTTTAGAGCCTGAGAGCCGTCTTTCATGCCAAGCTAAGGTGGTTGATGGTGATATGGTGGTTGATATCCCTAAGTACACCATCAATATGGTCAGTGAAGGCTAATCTTTTAAGATAGCAGAATCCATTTTACGATAATTAAAAAAGTAACCGCCTGTTTAGGCGGTTTTTTTTGGCCTTAAATTTAGATAAGAAACAGAAAGTGTCGAGTGGATCACAAAGTGACTCTATGGTGTTTCCTTATCGGTTAAGATGCATTTACGATGCTAGTTAATGGAGTGAATAAGAATTCCACCGTGCTCAGGTGTAACATCTCGATGACGATTTAGCCTAATTAAGTGAAGTTATTTAATAATAAACTGAGCCGATAAAACCGTGTTGTGAAACTAGTGTCGTGAAACCAAAATTAAGGATTGAAGATGAGAAACTTAGCCATATTAGTATTATCCAGCTTATTGTCCATGTCAGCTATGGCCGCCGATGTTGATGCGGGTAAAGCCAAGTCTGGTATGTGCGCTGCCTGCCATGGCGCAGACGGTGTTTCTTTCGCACCTATGTACCCAAACCTTAAAGGCCAAAAAGCGGCTTACCTTGAGAAGCAACTTAAAGATTTTAAAAGTGGTACCCGTAAAGATCCTGTTATGGGTGCGATGGCAATGCCATTAAGCGATGAAGATATCGTTAATATCTCAGCCTACTACGCAGGCCTTAAATAACTTTCGCTATCCATAGTGACAGCTGCTATTCGCGTGTTACACAGCGAATTAGCGCGATAAAAAAGCACAGTTAACATCAGTTAACTGTGCTTTTTAGTTTTGAGCCTAGAGTTTATTCTGTGAGAGCCAAGTAACCTCACTTGGTTTAAGCAGGTTTACACTGAAAATGTGCTCCAAATTGGCGCATGATCTGAGGGCTTTTCTATGCCTCTGAGCTCATAATCCACATCAGACTCGAGTAACTTTGTGGTCATAGGGGCTGTGATTAAAATCACATCGATGCGCAGGCCACGGTTATCATCAAAGCCTTTACTGCGATAATCAAACCAAGAATAGCGTTGTTCACGCGTTGGGTGCAGTAAGCGAAAACTGTCGATAAAACCCCAATCCAGTAAACGTGTTAACCACTCACGCTCCTCAGGTTGAAAGCTGCATTTACCCGTCTTAAGCCAGCGCTTAGCGTTAACATCGCCGATGCCAATGTCTAAATCTAGCGGTGAAATATTGATATCACCTATGATAGCAATGTCTTCATCAGGGCTATGGTTTGCATCTAAATGAGCCATTAAATCTTGGTAGAACTTACGCTTGGCTGGGTATTTAGTCTCGTGGTGAATGCTTTCACCCTGAGGGAAATAGCCATTAATCACTGTCAGCACCCGGCCATTGGCTTGGTTAAATTTGGCCATGATAAGCCGGCGCTGGGCATCCTCTTCATCGCTACTAAAGCCTTTTTGTACTTCAATCGGGTCAAGCTTTGATAGCATAGCCACGCCATAGTGAGCCTTGCCACCATGGTAATGCACCTTGTAGCCCATGGCTTCTACGTCGGCAACTGGAAACGCCTCATCATGAACTTTAGTTTCTTGCAGGCCAATAATATCGGGTTGATGTTGGTCGATAAGGGCTTGCAACTGATGTAATCTAGCGCGCAGGCCATTAATGTTAAAAGAGATAATTTTCATTAAGGCAATACTCGTTTAAAAGGTTTAACTATCACGCTGGCATATACGCCTGCTTCAATATAAGGGTCGGCATCGGCCCAAGCTTGAGCGAGCTCAAGGCTTGCAAAGTCTGCAATGACCAGTGAGCCTGTAAAGCCAGCATCCCCTGGATTTTCATTATCAATGGCTGGATGGGGGCCTGCCACTAACAAGCGACCTTCATCGGATAGCTCTTGCAGCCTGGCTAAGTGAAGCGAGCGGACTGATAAGCGTTTTTCTAAACTGTTTTCAACATCTTGCGAAGAAATCATATACCACATGTTTAATGCTCCTTGATTGTCCACCTAAGTGGTCACTTATTTAATTCGCCGTATCATCCTGTTCAGGCTGGGCATGTTTGTATATATAGAAAACGCTGATAACCGTATTGAGCAAGGTCAGTGCGCTTAAGCCAAAGACTTTAAAATTAACCCAAGTCTCTAAGGGTAAACTAAAGGCCACATAGACATTGAGTAAGCCACAACCGATAAAGAACAGTGCCCAATACCAAGTGACTCTAGCCCAGATGCTGTCATCAGCCTTTAACTCTTTGCCTAGCATAGCTTTAATAATGGATTTATTCATTATTTGACTGACGGCTAATGCAATAGCAAACAAGCTATAGATGATGGTGACTTTCCATTTGATAAAGGCATCATCATGAAACGCTAACGTCAGTGTGCCAAATACCGTCACCATAGCAAAAGTGACAAGGTGCATCTTTTCGACTTTTTTGTAGACAAAGTAGAGGATAGCGATTTGAACTGCGGTGGCGGCGATTAACGCGCCGGTGGCAGTGTAAATGTCGACCAATTTGTATACGGTAAAAAAGATAATTAATGGCAGGAAATCGAGCAGTTGTTTCATAATTGACTGTGCTAAATGAACGATGAGCCGAGTGTATCACGGCATAGTCTTAGCAACAAAAGCTAGAATGCGTATATTATGCTAACCAAATACTCATGAATTGATTTTTTTAATTGAGAATTTAATTCCGTATTAATCAAGACTTTTCTTACTCCATAATCTCTCATATTTGTCTGTGCAACGACGATTAGGATGATATTGACTTTGGCAGCTGAAAAGGTCAGTTTATTGGCTTTCTAAAATACTCAGATTAGGCACCCATACCATGGAAAGAATTGGATTATTAGGCGGCACGAGTTGGCCGTCGACGATAGAGTATTATCGGCTGTTAAATGAGAAGGCCCAAGCACACTTTGGCGAGGGACATTCGGCGCGGTTATTGTTATCTAGCATGGATTACTTTGAGATCCGTCAGCACTACCCAGAGGGGTGGGATAATATTTATCCCATACTGCAAAGAGAACTGCAGTATCTCAATGATTTAAATCCAAGTTGTATTTTGATTTGTAATAATACGCTGCACCAAGCGTATGATGCGATTAAAGATGAGCTGAATTTATCTGTGCCTGTGTTTCATATGGCCGATTTAACGGCGCAGTATTTACACCAGCAAGGTCATAAAAAAGTATTATTGACGGGGACTCAGTACACCATGGAAAGTGGTTACTATAGCGATAAAATTGCCGCCTATGGTATCGAGGTTATGGTCCCAGTCCTTGAAGAGCGCGTCTTGATGCAGTCTATGCAGCAGAGTATCGCTAAGGGACATGCTACAGAGCAATTTAGTGCAGCATTTGAGGCAATATTAGCCAATTACACCAATTGTGATGCCGTTATCACAGCTTGCACTGAGCTTCCTTTAGTGATTACCTCAAACATAACGCCACTGGTTATTGTCGACCCCATGGCGATTCAGTGCGAAGCCGCTTTTAAGTTTGCTTGCGCTATTCCTAATCAAGGTTAGACAACTATCTCAGCATCCTGTTTATATATTGCAGTTGACTATTACGTATAGGATTTACCCAGAGCATTGGCGGGGATCATGCAGAAGTTGAGGCCTTAAATGCAATTAAAGGTGAGCTGGCAGGTGTGACGGCATACGTGACTTTGGAGCCTTGTTCATTTGTGGGCAGAACGCCAGCCTGTGCGGCGACACTTGCCAATTCGGGTCTCAAACATCTGGTGGTGGCCATGCTTGATCCCGCCCCTAGAAATTGTGGTAAAGGCATAGCCATGCTGCAAAGTGCAGGCGTTAATGTTGAACTTGGGATATGTGAGGCGCAAGCGAGTGCATTTTTATCGCCATACCTGTCAAAACCTGAGTGATGAGTTAGACAGGTACTGGCTTTGCTCTAACGGACAAGTTAATGACTGTACTGAGGGGGTCACGTTTCGGAGTTGAATTCGGTTTTTATAGGGAGTGTTATAGCAATGGAATTAATGAACTATTTAAATGAGCACTTTTTTACTCAGCAGCAACTGCTTGATATTTCAAAGGTCAGCCAGCAAGATTTACTGAGCTATCAACAACAGGGATTGATGCCTAAGTGTTCTTATCAATTGCGCTTACAATTGCAAAGTGACTCTTTCTTCGGCCTGCATCATGAAGAACAGACCATTGAGTATTATGCTAAAGGTTACGCCGCATGGCTTGGGCTTATTCAAGTTTCAAGTTCTGTGAGTGCGGTCTTCGAGGTATTCGCCACTCGTTATAAAATGGCCCTTGAAGATCTGAAAAGGCAAGGGCACAGCACCAGCAATGCCAAGGTAAATGCTGAGTTTGATGCGCACATAAAACAGGAATGGGCTCATTTTTTAAATGGGATATATGGCTTATGCACTCGTTCTGGTTTGCCTGAGGATATAGCGGCTAAAGAATTAGCAATCTTAGAAATTAATGAATTATTAGACGTTGATGAGTTAACTCAAGCACAGCTCAGTCAGCTGAGGTTAGCAGTAAATTTGCTAGATAAAGCGAGCTCGATGTTTGCTCCCCACGAAAGGCTTAATAGCTCTCGCCAGCGTTTAATCAATGAAGTGCGTTACCAATATCAGTTAGCCATTTAATCTACTGCGATGACTTGCGAGCAATCACGGCTCGCTTGCTCATTACTCATTGCTCAGAGTGAATAGTGTCGATGATTTGTCCATCTGATTGTTAATTCAGCTTAATCCCTGTAATCTCAGGGCATAATAGTAAGCACTAGGAGTTAACATGTCACAATTTAATAATGCCACCATCATCAAAGCCGCTAATGTGTATTTCGATGGCAAGGTGAGTAGCCGTACTGTGCAGTTTGCTGACGGTAGCCATAAAACCTTAGGGCTAATGTTACCAGGTGAATATGAGTTTGGTACTCAAGCCAAAGAGCTGATGGAGATCTTGTCAGGCGAGTTGCAAATTTTGCTGCCTGAGAGTCACACTTGGCAAACCATAGTGGGGCCGCAAAGTTTTGAAGTGCCAGCAAATGCTAAGTTTCAAGTGAAAGCCAGCACAGTTATCGACTATTGCTGCTCTTACATTGACTAATAGATAAAGAGATTAAGTGCCAGCGCCATGGGCTTAGTTATTTTCTGATTTCGGGTTTAGCCTATACTATTGAAGTGCTACTGTTTCTGGTGGCACTGCCTGTTAAGATAACGATTCACTAGCTATTCACACCGCTGTAGTTTTCTTCCCCACCTTTAGCAATCTTATTGATGTCATCTCAGAGTATCCGAGATTATTGAAGGTTATCTAAGGTTATCTAAGGTTATCCAAGGTTATCCAAGGTTATTTAACGCTAAATTTTACTGCCGCTGAACTAAAATTGTACTCGGTGCGGTCTTATGGACAAATTGTTAAGCCGTTAAGGGACTCATCGTTCAGATTAGGCCGTCATTGCGGCGAGATGTAAATCGATAGGAGTGCGGCAAGTGATAAATCAAATTAAGCAAACTAAACCTTGGCATAAACTTTGGCAGTCTCTGAGTGGGTTAACCTTATTACTGTTCATTGGGTTTGCCGTGAACTTTGGAATGAGTCTTGCGTTTAGCGGTAATAGCCTTGCAGCAGAAGCTGAGCTTACAAAAGCGGCGGATTTTAGTCTGCAAGATGAGGCCGGTAATAAGCTGAGCCTAGGGGACTTTAAGGGCAAACCGCTAGTGCTGCACTTTTGGGCTACATGGTGCCCTTATTGCAAGAAATTACAACCTGGATTAGACAAACTAAGGTTAGCTAACGTCGCCACAGACTTACAGATGCTGGCCATCAGCTTTAACGAAGATGAAGGCGCTATGCCAAGTCAGACCTTAAAGGAGCGCGGCATTGGCATTAACACTGTCATCAATGGCGAAAGCGCGGCACGTGCTTATGGCGTACAAGGCACACCAACCACAGTGTTTATTAATCGCAGTGGCGAGATAGTGTGGCAAACCAAGATTTCAGATCCCAACAGCCCAGAACTTGCGCGGGCTGTGGCGTTTATTCTGCAAAAAGAGTAACTTCAAAGCAGATAAAAAAGCCCGTTAGAAGCCTGTAATAACAGGCTTAAACTCAGAGCTTGTTGAGCTGTCTTTGCATAAATATCGTTCCAACCTCGGGCTTTGTGACCTTGTTTTTTGAGTCAATGCCTGATGGCATCATGTTGAAGCCATTTTTCTCTAAAATGGCGACTGAGGCCAAGTTTTGCGCTTCAACTCCTGCAATAAGGGTGTTTATGTTTACCTGATGACGAGCCCAAGTGATAAGCGCTGCGATCAGCTCGCCGCCATAGCCTTGACCCCAACGTGACTCCCGCAGTAAATAGCCTATATGCATCTCAGCTGTTTCAGCTGAGACAGGGGATAAAAACACTAGCCCAATAAGTTGATTATCGGCTTTATGCCAAATGCCATAAAAGCCGCCTTCATTCGCCCTTTGTTGGCACCAATGCTTAACTGAGATTATGTTATTAACCTTGCCCCAATCTGGCGGTAAGTATGCAGTGGTCGCAGGTGTGAGTAGCGTTTGCACCTCTGCCAGTATTTGTAGCAACAAATCATCTTCTACGGCATTACCAATTACAGCATGACTATTTATGGCATTGCTTTGTTTTACCGTCATATCCACAAAGCTAGGCATAGGGCTGATAATTAAGCGCTTACTGCTAAATGGATCAGTATTGGCCATTCTTATTTCTCATCGGAATTGGGCTTAAATGACTGCTTAAATTCCATGGTCATTTGATGCCCTTTAATCGCGGGGACGGCAAGGGCATTTAGGCTCAGTTGCCCTATCATAATTAAGGTTGCTGTGGCTAAGGCATCAAGAAAATAGCTGCTAACTATCGCGCCTTGCCCTAGGTTATCAATCATGGCCGCTGACATAGCATCAAGTGCTGGCAAGGTGTGTACACCAGTGAGGCAGTGCAGCGCTAAAGCAGCCCAAAAACCAAAGCAAAATGGGCAGCGCCATGCCTCATAAAGATAAGCCAAAGGTTTAGGTAAATGTTTGATAATAGTATTAAACCAATTTCCCCAATCGGAGAGTTTTTCCCAGAGAAGTATATGAAGTGATAGGCCAAGCAAGGCTAAGGCTAGGTCCATGTTAGTTTCCAAGGTGTTGATTAATTTATATATATTCGTTTCTTGGTGCTGCATTCAACTGGATAGATATCAGCTGCTCTTCACTTAAAATTCTGCTTTAACATCCCGCTTGAAACCACTGATTATCACGGCTTCAACTTCATTCATTCGATACTCTCGGCTGTTAATGCCAGTAAATTGGGCTTCTGCCATAGTGCGCTTAATGACTCCCACTAGTTTTAGTTCTGCCATGCTAGATGCCAGCTCTTGGGGCTGAGTATTAACCTGCTTGTTAACTACGGCTTGCTCATTTTCTTGGGGTAAAGACGCGCAAGTTTGAGTGGCGTATTCGGGCATTTCATCCCAAATATCATCGATAATGACAAATTTACCCAGCGGCTTTAGCACCCTTAACACTTCACTTAAACCAGCGGTGACATCAGTCCAATGGTGAAAACTATTAACGGCGAGCACCAGATCTAGGCTGTCATTTTCAAGGGGAATGGCTTCGGCGCCCGCGTGAATAAAGCGGATCTGCTCAACATCTGTGCCTGTTGTTACGCTCGTCATTCCTGTTGCCATTGGTGTCAGCTTGGTGGCGATTTCAAGCATTTTCGCTGTTGGGTCTATGCCAATCACTTGTCCAAGCTTAAGCTTTTCTGCAATGGCCCTGACCGCTGCGCCGCTACCACAGCCTATGTCCAAGACTTTGTCTGTGTTCTTTAAATGGCACAGTTCTGGGATTTTTTGATGCAGCGGCAATTCACCCCATTTGGACACATAGTCTAAGGTGTGCTGTTCATTCCAAGCGCCCATTGGGCAAGTATCTCTTGTCTGTTGATCTGTGTTCATAGTCGTTAGCTTTTTATTGGTTAGGTAAGCTAACTATCTTGGTTTTTGGTTAGGTAGTCAAACTATATTTGTGTGTTTATAACGTGGTGGTCATAAAGCAAACTAATAAATGCGAGTTATCCATCTGATAAATAATAAGTAATTTAACATTTGCTTAGGAAAGAAAAATTTCTGCTGTGAGGCTTTGACTTAGCTCCTTGACGTGTTAGTTTGCTAAGCTAACTAATAACCCCATACCTACAAAAACAATACGGCGATAACTATGACGATGGATTTGCACACCTCACTGATCAAACTGCAGCGACTATTGTCGCAAACTTGGGGTAATCAGGTTCAGGATAAGCAGCAAGAAGTACTGAGCGCCAGTGAATTTGAATATCTTCATTACGTGCATGTTGCAGAGAGTGCCCATGTGCATGAAAACCCTATCGATGACGCCGATATTGAACATGACTCCAGCAGTCATATGTCGGCGATAGCGGCGGAGATGCAAGTGCAAAAATCTTCGGCGAGTTTAATGGTGAATAAACTTGAGAAACGTGGGCTTATCGAACGTGTCACTTGCCAATTCGATGCAAGGGCGCAACATATCTTGTTTACAGATAAGGGCCGGGAGTTATATTTGTCTACCGAGGCGAGGGTGTATCTGCACCTCGCTGGATCATTTAAAGACCAGCTGGATGCCGATGAATACCAACAACTAGAACATCTTTTGGGCAAAGCCTGCAATAAGCTGGGCTAGTTGGCGCTTATTTTGGAGGCGCAAATTTTGGAAAAGTTTGAGTTAAACTCGAGTGCTTCCAAGTTTTAGCTTACTACTCATCAAACTTTTTGCTGCTGATGCCGACCTTGTCAACGACAATTTAGCTTTAAAAGGGGGATTGAAGTTTGTTTTACTTTTTTTAGGTATATGTCTTGCTTTATCTAGTGGGAAGTTCACCGTAATATCTACATTTGATACTTCAACGTAGGTATCTGATGAAATGTCTACAGATGTATTAACTTGGTCTGGTATTGAGGCAGGGTGGGATTACACTTTGTTAAATTCGTTAACCAAAGAATAATTCAGCCCTAAAATCATCATTCCATGCCGCTTTTCTCATCTTGCTTAGCTTACTCGCCTTTAGCGGGTGTTGCTCTAACAAATTCAATACGATACGTCTAAGCAATGCCATTTTCTTCGCATTTTCTCTGTCACCAATACGACAACTATCTTCTTTAAACGTCACATCTAACACCCAATGCTGTTTGTTTTCAATGTGCCAATGCTGACGTATGGCTCGATAGGCTAACTCAGGCTCAATGGCTAGCGAGCTCAAGTAGTAGTGGGTAT